>NZ_AOGW02000018.1:2500-372285 GCF_000332495.1 Leptospira terpstrae serovar Hualin str. LT 11-33 = ATCC 700639
TTTATGCCATAAAAAATAGGAGGCAAAAATTGCAGAAAGGGGGAAGATCATGAATAGAAGTCTCGGATCGAGAGGACCTACCATGAGTGCTGAATAAATGGCACCGATGATATCGAAAACAAGACCAGCATAGGCCCATTCCTTCAGCCGTCTCAGATTGGGCATCGCGATAACAATACATCCAGATATCTTTGCGACACCCAAAAAAGGTAATAAATAAGAAGGGTAACCAAGTTGTTTGAATACTTCAAGCCAATCCTCGGTCTGCATTATATTCATAACTGATCCTGGTAATAAAAAAAATAAGACAAGGCCAGTAGCGATCCAATAATAAACATTTACTTTTCTCATGTATTCTACTCTATTATTAAAGTTACAAACTAACAAAAATCAATTGCTTTTTCGCTTCATCTTTTTGCTTGGTCCAGTTGAATTACAAAATTTTTATTCGCACTTACAATTGTCCTGCTTTAGATTCGTTCTTATGCTTTTCACCTATTTTTGCAATGTAGAAGGGTTTGGTCCTAAGGATGAAAACGATAACACAATCCAAAGTAGAAAGGACTTGAATCAATAATTCGATTCAACTGATCCACTTCGGAATTCAGTTACTGAATTAAATAAAATGCCAGACTGAACAAGTGGTTCAGCTGGCAATAGTAAGGAAAGGGTATTATTTTTACTCTACGGGATAACCTAATTGCTGTAAGGTCAATTGAGTGATTTTTTCATAAAAATGTTCCGCTCTTGTCTCATTTGGCCCACCTACAAATCCACCTAATCCATAGGCTACCGTGATATTGTGTTGATCGATAATATTTCCTTTTGCATCTTTGATGGTTAAAACTAAATCCATAGAATCTGCACCCGCAATGGATCCAATCCATATTGCAACACCTTCTGATCTAAATCGAACATCATTGATCTTTATCTCGATCGTTTCCTTTGCTTTATCAGAAAAAACACCTTTTTCCTTTAGCTTTGTTTTATAAACACGTAAAAAGTTTTCTTCTTTGAAGACTTCGCTGTCTTTAACTTCTGCGTTAGCTTCAGGTGTATACGTTAATACAACCTTTTCGTTGAGTTTCGTAGTAGAATAGTTAGGTGCCTTATAGTCACCTAAACGTTTTGCAGACGAGCTGCAATTCACTGCAAAAACCAATACCAACGCCAATACAGCATATACGCTTTTTTTAAAGTTCATCAAATAAACTCCTTTGTAATCTAATATTAAAAAATTAATAGCATTTGAATGAAATCAGGTGTTTACAACAAGACCCAAAAAAAATAGAACGAAAAATTCTTTGAAGTCAAAACTACGCCAAATCTAACTTAAGAGCATCGACTAAGGGTTGTAATTCTAGATTTCGATAAAATGCCATCAATAGTTCTGACTAGATTTAAGATCCGAAAATATTTTTGCAATATTTTATTGTAAAATCCAAAATTTATAAACAAACAATTTCATAAATGGTGATGGGTTTTAATTTTCCTTCGACAATGACTTGGTCCATCTCAAGTAAGAGGAAGCTGGCCTGAACCGAATAATTACCTTCTAATTGTTTAAATGTAGCCAAAGAAACAAAAATTGGGCAATGATAATGTTGGGTTAGACCTTCGATTCTGGAAGCAAAGTTCACATTGTCTCCGATGACATTATATTCCAACCTTCGGTCGGAACCTATTTTGCCAACTATGGCTTCGCCAGTATGAATCCCAATTCTTACCTGTAGTTTGACATAACTTGGATTATTAATTCTATTCCACGAATCATGATAAATGCTGATTGAACGACACGAAGAGCATCGTCATCTCATTTGAAAGGGGCGCCAAATATGATCATAATTACATTACTGATAAATTTATCAATGTCCCATATAATTTAAACCTATCATTAGTTAAACGAGACAAATAATGGTTTAAGAATTCTACAACTTCTTGGGTTGAACTTTGCTCTGAAAATTTTGTAAACGATCGAATATCAGAAAAAAGGATGGTGGCTTCCTTGTTTTCGCCACCTGGTTCTAGTTGTGCTTTATTTTGGTAAAACTTAATAGCAAATTGTGAGGGAAATGTAATACAAAAATCAAAACAAAGCGACTATTTTTTCGTTTTTCATATCCCTTTCGATAAAATATTATCAACAAACGATATATTATTTTTTAATCCATTTTTAAAAGTAAGAGTTAAGGTTCCGATATCAAATGGAAAAATGAGGATATGGTTTTGATTTGATTTGGAATGAGTTGGGATTGAATTAGTTTGGTTTGCGTAAGGGATACGAAGGGCTTGGTCACCTGCCATCGTTAGATGGCGGGGGACGGAAGCGAATGCGCACCCCGGAGTAGCCCGACCCGTAAACTTTCAATCAATGATATACAAATCCCATCGGGAACGCCCAAAACTGTAACTTTTATAGCCTTGTTTTTCTCTCAATCAGCCATTCATATAATGCTTGTTCTATTTCTCTTTTTTGGAACGGTTTCGGCAAAAACGAAGACATTCCTGCGCGAATGCATTTGTCTTGATCATCCTGGAAGGCATCCGCAGTAACTGCAATGATGATTGGTTTGGGAAAAATCCGTTCGTCTTTCAAAATCTCTTCCGATGCCCCGATACCATCCAGATTGGGCATATTGATGTCCATAAAAATCAAATGGAATTCGTTTGTTTGGGCCTTTGTTACCGCTTCCCTGCCGTCTTTCGCCATATCATGGCGGATTTTTAATTTTTTCAAAAAACTGGAAAGTAGAAACAGGTTGGTAGGATCATCTTCCGCAATCAGCACATTTGTATTAGACGGTAATTTAGAGAGATCCACCGAATCAACGGATCGCAAAACTCTGGACATTTGGTTGGGAAGAAGTCTGAGTTCAATTTCAAAACAGGAACCGTTGGGAAAATTGCTTTTAACTTTCAATTCTCCTCCCATCACATCCATTAGTTTTTTAGAGATGGCGAGACCGAGTCCCGTTCCTCCGTACTTACGGGAAATGCTTGAATCCAACTGTGTGAATCTTTGAAACAAGGAACCCATTTTCTCTTCCGGGATTCCTATTCCTGTATCCGTTATCGATACTTTGTATTGAATCCAGTTTCCTACTTCTTCCTTTTTGGAAGAGAGAAGGATTTTGATTTCTCCAGATTCCGTAAATTTGACCGCATTGGAGATTAGATTAAATAACACTTGTTTGATTCTATTTTCGTCGCCATGTGCTAAAAATATAAAATCTGGATCAAAGCTGACTTCAAATCGAACTTGTTTCTGTTCCGCTTGGTGCTTAAAAATTCCTTCCGCAAGTTCGAGCAGAATTTTCCAGGAAAAATCGGATTCTAATAATTCTATTTTTCCCGCTTCCAGTTTGGAATAATCCAAAATGTCGTTCAATATAGTCAAAAGAGATTGTCCGCTGTCCTGAATCATTTTCAGATATTGTGCTTGATCCTCCGAAACCTTTGTCATTTTCAAAAGTTCCGTGATTCCCAAAATTCCATTCATGGGAGTTCTGATTTCGTGACTCATTGTTGCTAAAAATTGAGACTTTGCTTTGTTCGCGGTTTCTGCTAGTTGTTTGGCGATCTCGTATTCTTCCGTGCGGAGTTTTACCTGCAATTCCAATTCGTATTTTTGGTATTCTTTCAGATTCAAGAGTTCCGTATGGGTTCTGTTTTTTTCTTCCAAAGTTTCACCGAGTTTTTGAACTAATTTTTCTTCCTCTTGCAATGCCTTTGTTATTTTTTTTGATAATAGAATCGCTTGGATGAAGATAAATAACAAAACCCCCAAATGGGAGAGATAACCTGTATGAATCAATCCGAAATTGAATAATATATCGTTAAGTAGGGTAACCGCTGTAATGGAGTAGGCAATGAGCATAAGTCCCGCACCTTCCCTTTTTCTAAAATAAGCTCTGATGAATAAAGGTACATACAGTATGAGTGCAATCATTGCAGAACCGAAGAGATACGATGCGTAATGTGTGAAAATGGAAACCGGCAAAAACAAAGTTAGTAAAAAACTAAAGAAAACCAACCTGAGAACTTTTGTGATTAATTTGGGGATGTCCTTCGGAAATAAAAGATCGTAGAGTGTTACCATGGAAACCCCGATCATATAAATCACTCCGAACAAAAGCCGGATATATGAATCAAAATCCAGATTGGGAAATAGATAATAAAACGTATGCGTTTCAAAATTCAATTGGCGAATTCCCATAATCATACAGAAAATACCGAACATCAGATATTCTTTGGAACGGAATCTTGACAGATAAATAATCAGATGGTATAAGCCGATGATGATGATTGCAGAAGAACTCGCAATGTCCCGTATAATAAGATTGAGGTGCTGTCTTTCTATGGATTTCCAATCTCCGAAATAAAGAGGTTCCCAAAATCCGTGATTTTCATGATTGAAGTTGGATACCCAAACGACGATTGTTACTTCATCGGAAAGATTACCCAGATAGGACGTGCCTGGTTTCAGGTCAGGCTTCATTGTTTCAAAACTGTCTCCCGTTTGTCCCACTTTTACCACAGAACGGGCGTTAACGAAAATTTCGAAAGCGGACATGATTTCAGTCCAAAACAATCCGTAGTTTATTTCCCGTTTTGGAAGTTTGAGTTTGAGTCTGTAAGTACCTTTTCCGAAAATCGGTAGGTTTTTTCCGTTTATTTTGTAGAATTTCCAAAAAGATGGAACCGGAAAATAACCATGGCATTTTTTTTTCCATACGGACTCATCCGATTCGGGAGGAATCAATTCATCCCAACAAAATTCCCAATCTCCTTTCAAATTTATCACAGTTTGTTTCGGTTCCCATGCGGAAAGATCCAATAATCCGGAATTTATATCGGGGAGGGGAGAGGTTGCGACTTTACAGAAAGAAAAAGATATAAAAACTACAAGTAGAGGTAAAAAAAAAATTTTTTTAAAAAAAGAAAGCGAAATTTCCATAAAACTACCCTTAGGCGAGAAAGAAATAGAACATTTGACTCAGATGAGAAAATTCGCTTGAACTGAAGCCTCGTATATCTGATTCCGAGAGCAATCTATTTATTTTATACTCTAAAAAGCAAACGAAACGGACAAACGCCTACCGCAAATTGAAATTAATTTTGTTTGTTACAAAAGCGAAGGCATTCTATGCGGAGCAACGGTCGTGTGAATCCTGAAATTGATAGTCAAAGCCGTCGATTTCGAGGATGTTTTGGTTCCAACGGGCCTGCCTTTTTTTTGTTTGGTTGGGAAGTGAGGAAGGGACTTTTTGAAATTCTAATTGAATGACTTTTTCGGAAATCCATTGATACTTTCCACTATACTTAGGTTTTTCCAATGTGCCGTCACTTTCCCGAAATGCAACTAAAGAGAGTTCAAAGGAACCATCTGAATCAAACTTGATTTCCGCGATTGGCCCATAAGCACCTGGACTTGGACCATACCAAATCACATTTGTAAAGATCTCTTTTGGGCTTAAACCTGCAATTTCATTCAATCGGTATGTATTCCGAAGTAAGGAAAGATCCTTGTCTTTCAGCATCAAACGTTTGTAAGTTTTTTTATAGGTGGCTGCCTTATTTAATAACTGAAAAACATCTTGTTCCTCAGTCAATTCCTCGCATTGACTCAATTGAATGGTGTAAACGCAGGCCAAGTTATAGTTTGCATATGGGTCATTCGGATTTTTCTTTAAACTTTCTTTGAACCACATTTCAGCCTGAGACCAGTTTTTCTTGTAAAAGGCATCAATGGCTTTTTGGTTAGTCTCCGATAAAGGTTCTGAATTTAACGGAATTTCCAATCCAATCAAAAGAAATAGAGTGAGTAAATAAATTCTAATTGGCGTCATTTGATTTCGTACATAATACATTGCACGATTTAGATCGAATCTTTTTGATATGCAAGAGGAAAATTTGTTGGAAATGCGAGTGGGACGAAGGTATAGTAGGTGTAGCGCTTAAACTTACGATCTAAAAATTGAAAACCTTCTTGGTAGTACTGTCACCATTACAATCCATAAAGAGGGCCTCGTCTAAGGGTCAACGTTACATGATTTGTAATGGTGAAAATAAGCGGAAAATAAATCCCCCTCTCAGTCCAAGCCCTTTTTCCCATCCGCCCAGTAAGAGCGAACCTTTAGCCTGTTAGTGGGAATTCCAGAATCTTTCAAATAAGCTCTGACTTGTTGGATGGAACTGGCCCGCCCAGTAAGAAAAATCTTTGGGTCGGGAATTTCTGAAATCAGATCAAACATTTCCTTTGCCATTGTTTGGAGATGCGATCCATCAAGAGATCGTTCCATCATTCTATGATCAGTAAGTCCCAGATGACCTAGAACTTCTTTCCCTACTTCTGCCGAATTCAATTCGAGGAAGGTATAAGATTTCTTTTTCACATTGTTTTGCAGAACCTTCGCGATTCCAAAGGAAGTTTCATCGCCGAATAGGATAGCATCTCCTTCTAGATTCGAAAAATCCAAAGACTCGCGAGGGCCGAAAACTTCGCAAGGGTCGCCTACTTTTAAGGAATGGATCCAAGTGGAAGCAGGGCCTTCTTTTCGATTGTAACAGAGAAAGGAAAGTTTGCCTTCCTCTTTGTCCACACTAATGGGTGTGTAAGTGCGGTAGGTAAGATTTCCCACATCGACTTGCACCTTACATCCTGGGATCCACTTTGCCTCTTTTAATTTAGTTCCCGCCATTTCGATAAGAACGAAATTTTCTGCAAGCCGTACTATTTTGGAAACTTTGGTCTGTGTGAGAAAAATACTAAAGATTGATTTGATACTACGTTTGAAAAATGAATTTGTTTCCGACATAAAAATTCTCCGTTTGAAATGTGTGTGCATTGTTTGCAAAATGAATCGCTATCCTCAGATTTAAATGGAATTCAGAAACTTACTTCCCATGAGAAACACCTGCATGGACACAAATTTTCCATAAGATTCGATCGATTCGAGATATCACTTTATACCACCTTTATCCCAAACTTTCGAAACACTTCAACCATTTCCAAAAATACTCCAGTCGATTGTTGTTTGAGAATTTTGATGAGTAACAATAAAGCTCGTTCATGGTTTGTCACTTCTTTGTAGGCGATAAAAAAGGCTATGAGGTCAAGTGGGTTCAACTTGTTTGCATTGGATTGCCATTTCGCATTCCATTCCTTGCCAAAGTTGGATCGATTTATATTAAATCGTTCCTTTATAAATCGGAATAAAAATGGGATGACTTCTTTTGCTGTTAGGGAACTCCAAATTGTTTTGAATGTTTGCCAATAGATACTAAATTTAAAAGATGTCAATTTAGTATGTACCTTCACTTTGATGCAATTAGTTTGCTTCCAAGATGCGGCCACATAAGAAATGAAATTTTATGAATATAATAAAAGTTATCATAGATTTTCTATCGTAATGAAAATTGTATTGAATTGATTCAAAATTCACAGATTTCGATGATCTTTGTCTTTCGGCTAATGCTAGTAAGTGATCCTAGAAGAATTGTCACTGTTGTGTCGAGCCAATTGGATTGATAACTGATTCTGATGGGTCGGTCATCTTCTGGTAATAATTCAATCCACGAATTTTGATTTGTGATAGGGAAATTTCCATATAACCAGAACCATTCTGATTTTGAAGCGTAAAATTCACAAAGATCACCATCAGGAGATAGAACAATTTGTTTGATTGGAATAGGTTTTGCTGTTTTTGTGTCTAATTGGTTTTTTTGGCTTTGCGACTGTTTGCCTTGAGTAGCTAAAATAAGTTTACGTTCTTCTTCTTTTCTAATGGCAGCTAACTCTTGTTCGGAATGTTCTTTGTAAACAACTTTTAATACATTGGTTTTTGGAACGGTGACACGTTTTCCATTTTCATCAAGTATTTCGATTTGATTCCCATCTTGGTTCATCACCTTTCCTTTTAATATTCCTCCCGATCTAAGAAGAATATTCGTAGCCGAAACAGAGGACACAAAAAGAAAGAAGATAGAAAGTATCATTTTTTGATTCAAAGAAAACGCCTACAATTGCCAAACTCATTGGTGAGTTATGATTTTCGTTATCGACTCATGGATTGGGAAGTTTTGAAAGAAAAAAATAAAGTAAAACTTGCTTTTTTTGTTATGCGAATCTGGCACCAATTCATTGCTAGGTTCAAATAAATCTTGCTTATTTAGAACTTTAAGATTAATTTTGGTTATGATTTTCATGAATTCCAAATCGAATCAAAAATTGATACATCATATTCGGTTGCTTTATTTTGGGATTTTTGTAATGATTTACATTGTATTTTCTACAAGTTGTTCACCGTTGTACTATTATCTATTCCAATCGCAGGAACCAAAAAAAGAATCTACGGCCACTCGTGACCTTTTTAGTTTACTCCTTTTGTCACCAAATTCAGTAACCTATCCATGGGCTACGTTTACAGATAATCGAGATGGTACCATTTCATTCCAAGGAAGGGCAGGAAGTTTTGGTGGACAATCTTATTCGGAATCAACTCTAAGCTATGCGAAATGTAGTTCAGGGCAAACTTGGATCAGTAGTTCCAATTCTTGTTCTCCCGAGATTCCTACAACTTTGTTATATTGTCCTACCAATGATAATGCTTGTAATGATGCAGTGACCTTTCTTCTAAACAATGGGACAAGTGCGGCATATTCCTATTGCGACGGTTTAGTGTTAGCTGAAAAATCGAATTGGCGAGTTGCCACAAAAAATGAGTTAAAATTAACCGTAGAATGTTCTGAAAATCCTGTAGACTTTCCTGCGGACAATGCGGGAGGGTGTGGCGTAAATAAAAAATATTACCTCAATACCTCAATTTTCCAATTGGGTGGCAATCTTTGTTCTTTTTGGTCTGCAACTGCTGCGAACTTTAACTCATCTTGGTTTATCGATTTTTGCTCTGGTGAAACTTCTGCGTCTGGTAAAGGGATTGCTCGACACGTGCGATGTGTGACGGATCCATAATTCAGGTGATGCTTTCCGTTTCGTATTTTGATTTTAAAACAATTGTACTTCCATGTTTGATTTCAGCCCAACAGGTATTAATCTACAAAGCTGAAATCAAAAAGTTGTTAGGAACCTAGTTCCAGTTGTTTGTTTTTGGTTTTGCGATGTTTACTTTCATCTCGCGGTTTAGAATGTTTTTTCCATTCAAATCGCTGATTGCTTTATCTGCATCACCACGTTCTTTCATTTCGATAAAACCGAAACCTTTAGAATTACCAGAATACTGGTCCATAATGATCTTTGCAGAAGTTACTGCGCCGTGTGCGGAAAAAAGTTCATTTAACTTTCCTTCCGTCATTTCATAAGAAAGGTTGCCTACGTATATGTTTACTGACATGTGATGTCCTCAAAATTTTATTTTTGATTCTTCAGTATTGAAAATTTAAATACAACTAACCCATACGGGAGATCGGGTAAAAACTCAACGAAAATGCAGGGGAAAACTTAAGAAAGAGATCAGAATGCAAGAAAGTGGGGACTACTCTAGTGGTTAAATCAGCGATAATGTTATGAATCAGTTACCAATATTCACTAAATCTCTTTTCTTAGCAAGAGAAAAGTTAAAAATATCGATTAACATATGTTTTTTGTGACAAAAAAGGAGAATGTATCGGTAAATAACAGTTTCACTAAGGCTGTGACTGCAATTTTGCAAAATAGGTTTCATGCAAAATGAACCCTATGAACCTAAGGTTTGCCCAGTCTGACCAATATTGCGACCGAAACTTGGATGAATCAGTTCAATTCGCTTATTGGATTGATGAAAATGATGATAATTTATACAAATTGTATCGGTTCTAATTCTATTAAAAGATCAACTAACAGGCATTAAAAAAAATTGACAGAGAGTAAGGATGGGAGTGTGCTAGTTTTTATGAAAAATTTTAAATTAGTAACCATACTACTTCCGTTATATTTAGTGATCAATTGTGCAACGCCAATTGTATTAAAACAAAATATTAAATCCAAATCGAAAAATTTGGAAATTGAATTACTTAAATTAACCGACGGACCAGACAGTTTCGCTTCAGGTGGAGCAAACTTTTATCCAAAATCAAGTGATGTAAGGTTAGTGCATGCTACTCTTTCTTTTAAGAATCTGAAGAATACGGATCATGAAATTGTTTTTGGCAAAATTGCATTAGAACCTACTTATATTACTATTTTGGATGATAAAGGCAAAGAGACAAAAAAGTTGAATTCACCTGCATTTGTAAGGCATTTTGAGGTAAGTGTATGGAACGATGTGAAAGAGGATACTACTGGAAATAATTTTGCTACTGGTAAAACTGAAAATTCAATCACATTGAAACCGAATGAAACAGCGACTAGAACTTTGATTTACTTTTTGCCTAAAGCAAAATCACCTGAAAAGTTGATTTTTTTAGATGAGAATTCAGTTGTCATTTCTTTGAAATAACGCTAATCAAATAATTTGTACGTTGTTCCTTGCCTCCGTTAGTTGGCAGGGAACAAAATCATTGATTACCTTGTAAAAAATTCTCATATCCTTAAACCACTTCCTTACTTATTTAGAATCCTTCTAAATAAACCATCTAATACTAAAAAAATATTATAGATAAGTTTCCTTGACTGATTGGTCAAAATAAAGGTGATATTATTGAAATAGTAAATCTGAATCGATAGGGGTCACTGATTATGTGGACTTTTAATTCTGCCGCCGGCACAACTACTGCTTTAGGATTAGGAATATGGCTGATTGTATTTGCAGCTCTCTTTATTTTTAATGAATTTGCCAGAAGATGGAAATGGGCTGGTTTTTTTAGTTTTATGATTTTACCCACTTTTTTATCCATTCTCTGGTTTTTCTTTATGAAGGAACAAACATATACTGACTGGTTTCATCTGGTCAAAGTGTATTCTGCAACAGCGGGTTGTATAATTTTTTGGTCCATTAGGCACATTCAGAAAAAAGATATCAAAGGGAATATAAATTGGCGATTAGCGGATGTTAAGTTAGCTCTAGTTTTTCCTGCATTAATTTTAGCTGTCAATATCATCGAAGCAGTGACACGTGATTTCCAAGTTGGTAAAATATACTGGAATCATTTTTCGGGTCCGATTGAAGGAGAGGTGACTGGAGTGTTTGGAGGGCCCTGGAATTATATGAATGCCATGGCAGGAATTCTCAATACAGTTACCATTACTGGTTGGTTTGGAATTGTCATCCGAAAAGAAACAGATTCAGATAAGAGTCGCGATATGCTTTGGCCGGATATGTTATGGTTTTGGATCATAGCTTACGATCTTTGGAATTTATCTTATACATACAATTGTATACCAACACATTCTTGGTATGCAGGACTTGCACTTTTAATTGCTCCTACCCTTTGTGCATTCACAATTGGTAAAGGAGCTTGGTTACAACATAGAGCACAAACTCTTGCGATTTGGTGTATGTTTGCTCAGACTTTTCCTGCGTTTTTGGATTCCGGGGCCTATGTAGTTCGTTCTACTTATCAACCATGGATCTATAGCTCTGTATCAGCGATCGCCTTAGGAACCAATGTGGCAGTCTTTTGTTATATGGTATACAAGTGGGTGAAAACAAAAAGAAATCCTTACTCAGCTGAAATATTCACTGACTTAAGTGAGTATAAAACAATAAAGTCTCTAGCAGAATAGTTAGAGCAAATTCTACCTTGCGTTAGGAATCTGTAGGGCTTGGTCACCTGCCATTGTTAAATGGCGGGGGACGGGAGCGAATGCGCACCCCGGAAGAGTCCGACCTTTCTTGTTACTTTCTACTATATTTCGTTTGATTGGGAACGCCCAATTAGGATTCTTTTGGAATTTATTTACTTTATAGGCGAATCACTAAGAGTGATCAAAAGCCGAACATTGTCGGGAGTTAGTTATGAGAAATAACAGACTTACTTCCTGAGAGTTAGATTATATAAAATCTGGAATCATACTGAATTTTATTGACTCATTTTGAATCTCGAGTAAAAAGTCTTACCAATATGTTTAAAAAGGGTTCAATCGCTATAAGAAACTTTATTTTTTCAAAACCAATTCAGTTATTCTTGTTGTCATTTTCTCTTTTTGATTGTGCAAATTCAATTTTCAATAACCCTTGTGATCCTTTGTCTAAGAATTATGCAACTGGTGTTATCTTGAAAATGGCAACGAACGATAGAAAAGCATATTGCGGTATTAGTTTAACGAGTGATAGTGGCACTAAATCTTTACCTTGTAATACTTGTCGAATTTTTACAACTGCGGTACCTTATTCTGGTGCCTTGGGTGGCGTATTAGGGGCTGATAATAAATGTTCCATTGATACAAATAAACCAAGCACTGGTAGTTATAAAGCCTTTCTTTCGGACGCAATTGCAAGAAGAGCCTGCACAACGGCAAATTGCAGTGGTGGTACTTCGGAGCACCTTGATTGGGTAATGCAACCTAATAAAGATTATGTTCGAGTAACTGGCGCTGTTCCCATAGGCACAACCAACAGTAACGGATTATTGATAACCCAATCAAATTCAATTTTAATTGTAAGTGTTACAACATGGCTTGGATTCAATGCCAATTGGACAACGGAACCAGGTCTTCATTGTGACAATTGGATCGACGGATCAAACACATTTGTTGGAACTCTGAATGACCAGAGTACAAACCCAATTATCGGTGCTGCTTCCAATCTTTGTAATAATACCCACTCAATCATTTGTGTTGAGCAATAAAAACCGAAAGGAAAGGATCGAATTAAACTAAGAACTGTTAGCTAACTGATTCTTTCCTTCAAACCATGTTTACAATTTTTGAATTGCGAATCTAAAATTGTATCAACAAATAATCAAGCCTTTGAGATCCTATAGTTCGTTTAAATAAGGCTTTACATCTTGTAAAAATTGATAAGAAGTAGCTTTAAAAATCTCTTCTTCTGTCGATGTAAATAAATTAATCCAGACTACCGGTAATGTAAAAATCCATAAGAAAATGGACCTTCTTGGTGAATAGCTAAAGTCTTTTAATTTTTGCCCATCTTTGTATAAGGAATAGGTAACATCAAATCCGTCGTTTGAACTCCAAGCAGGAAGAATGGTTGCAGTAGCTAAGGAAAGATATCCGAAAATTAATGCTTGGGCAGATATGGGAGCCCATTGGGTAGAAACTTTGCAGTAAACACCTTTATTGGGAATGTTCTTTTCATCTAATATTTCTTCTGTATCACTAAATTGGGATTTCAATTTAGTTTTAAAAAAGGATTTTAATGCCGTATAACCACCAAATTCTAAAATTGGGAATGGTTCAATATGGTAGTATAACTTTACTTTCGAGGGATTAGATGTTTTTGATGAGGCATCAACGATCGGATAATCTCTGTAATATGTAATACAGGAAGAAAAAGTCAGAATTAGCAAAAACATAAAACGAATAAATTTCATTTTCAAACCTCTGTTATAGTATGAGCCAAATATAGGATTTTATAAATAGATTGCAACTTTTTTAAGTAAATTGAAATTGTCGGGTTCGTTAATCAAATAAGATCAATTTCCCTTCTAATGAAGTGTATTAGAATAAAGGTTAATTGCTTAAGGCCTTTCATTCGGTAGTCTGAACAAAGTTAATTTTTACGCCAAAATTGATTTCGAAATTATCAAATCTAAATTTTGTTTGCAAATTACATAAAACCAAGACAAAACTATTTATCTTCAAAGGGAAGTTGGATTGTATGGAAAAACGTTTTCAAACCTGGGCCGAATTTCTTGATATCGCTATTTTAATTGGTTCTACTATAGTCATAATCGCTTGGATGATTGGTGAGCCGCTACTTTACCGTATCGATGGTCCAGTATTGTCCATTTTCTCAGCCATTTCCCTTCTTGTCATTGCAGGTTTACGTTTGGCGACAAGACATTTTCATCTCTGGCCATTTACTGCAAATCTTGCTTTTTTGATGATCGTGGGTGGTGGAAATATTTCTTCACTATTGATGTTGTTATCTGCACCAAGTGTACATATCAACCCCAAATCTACTTTAGTTATGACATCTATTTTCACATCGATCGGATTTATATTTTTTAGTATGTATGAAATCCTTTTGTATCTTAGAAAAACACCGAAAAGTCCATGGATATTAGATGATATTCTGATTCACCTAGCATTGGTTCCTGGAGGACTTAGTTTGATTGGACATATTTTCCAAAATCCTACATATCTTAGTATGTCGAGAGATCCTCGAGTCGGTATTTCAATACTCGAGATGGTTTTTATGGCAACGCTAGCTCTTTCAACAATTTTAGCGAATCCGAATTTGTTTCTTTGGCGATTTCTAAAAGGTAGCCTTACCAACCAATTCACATTTGCTGCTCTATTTACTAATCAATACATTGCACCTGTCGTTTACCTGTTATTAGTTGGTTCCAATTGGCAATCAGAAGGATTTGGACCAGAGTTGTTTATATTTTTTGGTGGGGTGATCGCCACGTTAGGTTTTCTTTTGTTTCAAGCAAAGTTGGAGGAAAATTCCCCCTAAATTTGTTTTTCTTTTTTAAAACGATACACGCAAAAGAGAACCTATCAGCGGATCTTGATATATATCAATGAGTTGATAAACAGGAAATTTTTTCTATGGTAAAACTGATAGTATTCTTTTTATCGTGAATGATTAAAATGATTTCTATCTTTTCTCTCTATGTTTCTTTAGTCATGTGAAGTATCAGTTTTATTTTGGATTCTTTGCTACTATTATTTTTGTTTGTTATTGTTCTAAAGTGGAATCTAGAATCATTCAAGAGTTGTCAGAGTTTGAAGTAGTAGATCCTCCTTCTGATTTCCGTCTTTCCTCTTTTTGTCCTTCTGGTTGGAAGGAAGAGAAAGAAGAATGTGTAATTGACTATCAGTTCGTAAATTCGGTAGAAAAAAATGGGGGTCTTGGGCAATCTCTACCACAAATCAAACTGAACCCAAAAGTAATTGATTTGGGGAGATATTTATTTTTTGATCCGATTCTTTCTGGCGATAAACGACTGTCATGTGCCCATTGTCACCACCCCGCTTATAGTTTATCCGACGGACGAAGCCAAAGTATGGGAAAAGATGGAACAGGATATGGACCTACCAGGGAAGGTGGCGTGAATTTGAAACGATCCGCTCCTAGTTTATGGAATGTTGTTTATATGGACCATCTATTTTGGGACGGGAGAGCTTCAAATTTAGAAGACCAAGCAGAAGGTCCTTTGTATTCGCCTGAGGAAATGGGAAGTTCACAGGAAATCATTGAATCTAGGTTAAACGAAATACCTTTTTATCAAAAAATGTTTTTAGAAGCTTTTGGCAAAAGAGGAAAAAAAATCACATCTTCTTTGGTGATTGATGCCATTTCTACCTTTGAAAGATCGCTAGTTTCTTTTAGTAGTCGATTTGATAAATGGTCTACCGGTGATAAAGATGCATTGAGTTCGGAAGAACTTTTTGGTTATAATGTTTTTCGTTCTTTTGTGGCAAGGTGTGCCGAATGCCATCCACCACCAATGTTTACAAACAATGTTTTTGCAACGATTGGTGTATTGGATTCTGGCGAAAAGGATTTTGGAAGAGAAACCATTACAGGTCAGAATTTACTGAGAGGATCATTTCGCGTTCCTACATTACGAAATATCGCAAAAACTGCCCCTTATATGCATTCAGGAAATTTAGAAACTTTGGAAGAAGTAGTGAATTTTTATAATGAAGGCGGAGGAAGAGGGAATGGAGCTCCGAGTGATCTCAGAATCCATTGGCATGTTCGAAAGATGGGCCTTAGTAAAATTGAAATTAGTTCCCTTGTTTCCTTTTTGAAAACATTAAATGATGAAACAAACATGCCCAAATTTCCAAAGTCAGTTCCATCCGGTTTACCAGTGGCACTTGAATTTCAATCCTATCACCATCGGAGTTCCAAAAAATAATGAGTTTTAAAAAGTTATTCAAAAATTTTTACTTTTTCCTAAATCGAAAGAATACGTACCAACAAATCATAGTTATTTGTTTTCTTTTTTTCTTATCTTCTCAGATTTTTTCCCGTACGGTAGAAGTTCATGAAGGAGAATCCATTCAAAACGCAATCGACTCACTCGAAAA
Source organism: Leptospira terpstrae serovar Hualin str. LT 11-33 = ATCC 700639 (assembly GCF_000332495.1). Lineage (NCBI taxonomy): Bacteria > Pseudomonadati > Spirochaetota > Leptospiria > Leptospirales > Leptospiraceae > Leptospira > Leptospira terpstrae. Next base: position 18,609 of record NZ_AOGW02000018.1, read on the forward strand.
GGGAGATATAGTTAAAGTTTTCCCTGGTGTTTATCATGAATTTTTGTTTGTAGACAAAACACATTTTACCTTATCAGGAGTGATTGTGAATGGCAAGTGGCCCATTTTGGATGGAGAAGGTATACTTAATGATGGTGTGATTGGATCCGGTGCCAATTTCATAATCGAAAATTTCCATATTAAAAATTATAAAGCTAATGGTGTGATGACCCAAGGAGCAGGGAACATCATCATGCGAAAGCTCATAGTAGACAACACGGGTATCTATGGTATTTATCCAACTATGGGTACCAATATATTGATTGAAGATACAGTTAGTTTGGGAATCGCTGACGCTGCAATTTATATTGGAATGTGCCACAATGTTGATGTTAGGCGAAATGAAGTATATGGTAGTGTTATAGGAATTGAGATAGAAAATTCAACTAATGTTTTGATTGAAGGAAATACGGTTTACGATAATTCGGCTGGGATTGTAGCCTTTGCTTTGCCCGGACTTCCCTTAAAAAAAGTGGAAAATGTAATCATCCGAAGAAATTTCATATTTGATAATAATCATAGAAATTTCGCAGAACCTGGGGCTTTGGTTGCTGGGGTTCCACCAGGAATTGGAATAGGAGTCATGGCCGGCGATGAAGTGACCATTGAGGGAAATATTATCCGCAGAAATAGTTTTGCTGGAATTGGAATTGGTGATAATAACTTACTTCCTAACTCAAAATCACCGGATCCCGATGTGGAACCAAATCCAGATCGTAATAAAGTTTTAGAAAATGTTTTTATCGATAACGGAATTCGCAAATGGGATGATATTGTATCTTGGCTTTTTTATGTGATTAGAATTATTTTTTCCGGAAACCCCATTCCTGAGTCACCAAATGGTGGGAAGGTGGGAATTTTTCCTGATGGATTTGATATTGTAGCTTCAGGTAAAGGAAAAGACAATTGTTTAAGTTCTCCTGATTCGGTCACAAAAATTGGAACCAGTAGTTACGGAATCTGCAGTAAAACAGAAAACACAGAAAAAGTAAAAACGATGATAGGTGATCCAAAACAAGGAGAAGCCAAATCAGATGTTAGAGAATTGGGGAAACAAGTGTTTGGTGCTGTTTGTTCAGGTTGCCATTCCATGACTCTCCGAACGGTTGGTCCTCCTATCAAAGAAATTCAGGAAAAATATAAAAAAGATGTATATGGTGTCGTTACTTTTGCCTCCATGCCAAAGAAAGTAAGAGAAGGTTTTATTGAAATGCCTTCCCAAAAGTATTTAGGAAATGAAAAGTTAACAGCTGTTTCCAATTATATTTTGAATTTGAAAGATGAAGGTGCCAAAGGGGTAGTGAAATAATATGAATGCAGAAAAAATCCTTCCTCAAATGAATCCATTCCGCGGGGGATTGATTTCGATTATACGTTTACTTACCCCTGCACTTTTAACAATCTTTTTGATAGTTTTTGTTCGCTACATTTCAAGCGATGTATCTTGGAAACGGAATATTTTAGGAGTATCGTTTTTTTGTTTTTATATTGCAGTTTCCGTCTTTGGAATGTTACGTGTGGCTTCTTCAGTAGAAGATATCCTGGGGGAAGAAGATGTAGAAGAGGATAAATCCTCTCGAATGAGAAGAGCAAGGCATTCGATTCGTGTTTTCTTTTCGCTTTGGTTTGTCGGTGGAGTTGCCATACTTGCTGGATTATATGTTGGAATGAGTAAAAATCGTTGGGATATGCCCATTCCTCTCTCTTCGGTTCAAATCCTTAGTTCCATAATTTGGGCAATCCTTTCTTCACTTTTTTTACAATTGATGAGTTTCCACCGGGGGCTTCTTCTCACAAAAGGTGGGTCTACGAAAGGTTATATAGCTCAGAGTATTAACATATATACTTTTCTGATTGTTCTATTTCCTATTTACTTTGTTTTATATGCAGGCAACGGAAAAATAGTGAATATTCCCTACTTGGTTGCATTTACACTACCAACAAATTTTGTATTATTATATTTGATTATTAAAAAATACAAATCCGTCCTCATTCTTTTGGGAGATAATTCAGATTTTTTCTTTCATCCTGACACAAAATTGGCAGCCAGGAGAGCTTTTGGTGCGTTTCTATTATTATTTCTTTTGATTAGTTTGTTCTTTCTAGATTATTCACGAAGGAAAAAAATACTTTGGATTTATGCTGCCAGAGAAAACCACATTTTCCTTTTCGAAGCACTTCGTCTCACGGGAGTCGGTATTAATGAAGTAGATGAACATAAATATACACCTCTCTTTTGGGCCATTCATGGTAACTCACTTGAGTTTGTTAAATCCATTGTAAAGGAAGGGGCTAGTTTAGAAGCGATTAATGAATTTGGCCAAACTCCATTGATTGTAGCTGTTTTATTAAAAAATGAAGTAATGGTTAAAGAGTTGGTATCTCTTGGATGTAATATCAACCAAGCTGATGCCATCGAAGGTCAAACCCCTTTGATTTTAGCTGCAAGAGATGGAAGTTTTGAAATTGTAAAATTCCTTTTAGAAAATAATGCTATTCCATCACTTAAAAATAAAAAAGGCCAAACTGCTTTGAGTTTAGCTTTGGAAAATGGGCACCAAAGAATTGTAGATTTACTGAAACATCCTTAATCCAATTTGTAAAGTTTGAAAATATTTTCTTTTTCTTCCTCTGTACATTCTGTGCCATGTACAAATGGGTATGTTAAAAGATAAAATGATTTTAGATATGACGGTGCATGGGTATGCAAAAAAGACAATTCGAAGTTATACGATGTGTATGTATATATTAGTTAGGTACTTCCAAAAGTCTCCTTTGGATTTGGAACCCTTTGATATTTATACTTTTTTTCTGAATATGAGGCAGGCTAATAAATCAGATTCTACATTAGTTATTTTTTATAGCGCATTTTTGTTTTTTTACAATCTTCTTGGTCGTAAGGATATGTTGGAGTTGGTTCCTTTCCCCAAAAGGAAACGAACTGTTGTTGCTGTTTTTAGCCAAACAGAAGTTACAGCATTTCTTACGAATTGTAGTTCTGTCTGTGAGAAAACCATTTTTACCTTACTTTATTCTTCGGGGATTCGTATTGGAGAAGTGCTTAACCTTCAGGTAAAAGATATAGATTTTGAAAGAAAAGCAATTTTCATTAGCTCTGGAAAAGGAGGCCATAGTAGGTATGCAATCTTAGCAGACAAAACAGCATCCCTTCTCAAACAGTATATGGAAATTTATAATCCAAAGACATATTTGTTCTTTTCGCAAAAAGGAAAGAATATACCAATCAGCCCTCGCACTGTCCAAGCAGCATTTCAGAAGATTCGAAATTTATCGGGAATTCAAAAATATGCCACAGTACATACACTAAGACATTCCTTTGCCACTCATCTTTTGGAAGATGGATACAGTTTAGTTTACATCCAAAAACTACTGGGTCATGCCGATATCAAAAGCACATTAATTTATCTACATGTGAGTCCCAATTCTCTTTTGAAAATTACAAGCCCACTGGAAAAGATTGGAAATATACGATTGGGAATTTTTGAAAACCAAAACCAGTATGGATTTCAATTTCGTTGAGATTGGTTTGAGTTGTAAAAGTATGAGGTAATGTCAAAACTTTGCCTGTTTCATTCGACATAGCGCCGCAATTTTTTCTATATTAGGTTCTGGAATTTTAGTCGCTTCAGGCAAGTTCCCCATGTGGCTTAGACCCACATGGATGTACCCTTTTTTCTCCCTGTTTAAAACCACCAAACAATCGGAAGCTGGAAGATTTAATTTTTTTCGAATGTTTTTCTCTTCTTTTTCTGCGGACGCAAAACCAACTTCGGTATTTTCAAACTGATACTGTTCGATTCCGACACTGGTTTTATTTACTAAATTTACCTTTTCCATTGTCAAAATGATCTTGTCCTGTGAAAGAACGATCATAGTAAAAATCAAAAGAAACTCAGACATAGAAATTACTCCTTCGCGATTTCATTCAGTATATCACATAATTCCTTTGGTTTGCTAAAAAAGGGAGAATGACTGGAATCAATTTGAAAAACTCTATCGCAAGGTGTATCCTTTTGCATTTTCCTTTGAATCATTAGCGTAACAGCTTTGTCTTGTAAACATTCTATGTATATTTTTGGAATTTTGCCAAACCGTTCGGGAGTTAATCGCAATTTTTCAAATCCACCTAAATTCGGTTCAGGTGTAAGTAGTTTATTGGCTAATTCAGTGATCTCTGGAGCACAATCATGGTAAAGTGCTTCATGAAAGATATGTTGACTCAAACGATGGGTTCTGAATTTCTTCGGCAAAAAAATATCGATCAATGTTTTTTTATAACCGCTATAATTTTGAATTAGTAAGCTAGTTAGTTTTAAGGAAACTTTGGGAACTGTATTTTGAATCACTAGCGACTTGCGATCGAGGAGTGCATATTCCATCATAGATTTTCCGTTAGGAATTAAATAGGAGGCAAGGTAAATTAATTTCTCAATTTTTTCCGGAATTTTCTCTGCCACTTTTGAAATTACAATTCCATTGCGGCTGTGGGCAAGTAAGATTACTTTTCCTTCTATTCTTCGGATAACATCGATAGTTTTATTTGTATAGTCATCGAGTGTTGCTGAATGTATATTGGTTCTGTCAATTCCATGTCCTGGCATATCAAGGCTTATTGTTTGGTGTCCAAGTTTTTGCAGTAATGGAACTACTTTGTGCCAATTCCATGCCCCATGGTAGGAACCATGTAGTAAAATAAAAGTTTTCATCTCATCTCCTAATAACGAATGCTAATAGTGTAGATTGATTTTTGAGATTCGAAAACCCGATACTTGCTATTTTGATATTTTTTGAAATGATGCTTTCAGGATACGGAAGGTTTGTTCACCTACCATCGTTAAGTTCTGCTACGGTAACCTGCTGTTTGTTTAACGACAAGTATGGCCCACTGGAAGATTGTATTTATTGGATAAATAACATTCCACAATTTCTCTATCACTGGTGCTAAGAACTTGGTCAAAATAAATGAAATCTCCGATAAAACCATCAAAATAATCCCCATCTGATGGAGCTATTCCTCCAAAATAATACCTACCAATATCAAGGTTTCCACCTCCGCAATTGTACGTAGGTGCCCCGAAACTAGAGGAAGCTTCAACGGCTCCTCCTTTATAAATATTTCCTGAAGTGCCATTATAATCAAGAGACATTAAAATGAATTCGTTGACACTACTGTAATTGGCGTTAGAGATTAAGCGTATTGTGTTTCCTATTTGGTCAAATAAGCTGAGTCGGTTCCCAGGGCCATCTGGTAAATACAATAACTTACCTGTGCCAATGGCACCATTTTGAAAAAGTCCGTCGCTCCCAGTTCCATCTAAATCGTTGAATACTGCAAAAATAGTATTGGCGACGGTGTTTAATTCAGGAACACAAGCTCTTGATAAAAATGTTGCTGCCGTATTAGAAAAACGTAAACCCTTTGATCCATTGATACCAGTAGCGCTAAAAATTGGCTGTTGGGATCCCGTGCCTTGGCTAACATGAAATCCACTTCCACTCCTGTCGTCCCAAATACCCACACAATTGGAACCTCCACTACAAGCTCCCGGTCCAAAGGAAGCAGCTTCCGGCATTAGAAAAAATTTCAAACTGCTGCTAGCAGGCGTTTGGTTCCAGCTACTGACTTGCGTGGGATAAGCACCAGAGAGAGTTCGAATTTCAGCTAAAGAAAGTACGCGGTTATAAATTCGAATCTCATCAAGATCGCCAGTAAAGTTTCCAACACCATCAAGCCGTCTTCCTACTTCTAGGCTAGGTCCAGCGACTGTAGACCAAGTCGGCATTGCAGCTGAAACGCGTAAAACTCCATTCTCATAAACTTCAACATTCGGGGAATTATAGGTCCCGCAGAGATGCATCCATTGGTTGCGAAAACCTTCGTGAAAGATTGTAACATCATCAGACACACCAAACATACCAGTGACAGTATCAGAAACCACAAGCCCATTCCCTTGTGAAGTAGTGAAGGATCCATATCCTACAATATATTCGCCAATAGAACTTGCTTTATTAAACCATCCACAAATAGTTCTTGGGGTAGTCCCCATTGGCAATCCACTGGGACTTAATTTTTGCATAAAGGAGGCACCGTTAAAGTAGTAAGCTCCGTTGGGATGTCCATTGCGGTCCGTTGTTGCCACCGCTCCAGTGATGTTCAGATCATTGCGAAAATTTCCGTAATCTCTGGCATTCCCATTGAAGGGGAAATAGGAGATAAGGCCAAGAGGAACTTGCACTGCAAGTTTTTGAATGGAATCGTTGTCGAGTGCCCCATTAAAAAAACGAACATCAGAGATTTTCCCTTTAAAAAACACACCTCCACCTGAATCTCCTACTTTGAAAGTGTTCGCTGGTGCAATGGGGTTCGTAGAAAAAACCATTGCATCTGGTTTTCCGTTAATATAAATTTGCCAGTTGGGAAAGGATCGCCTGAGAACCACATGCGACCATTGGTTTAGAGGTAACCGCATGGTTGTAAAGCCACTTGGTCCAACAGCACCAAGTGAGATATACAATCTTCGTGAGGTCCCTTCGCCTTCAAAGACGAGTCCGTATCCATTGGCACCACCTTGTCCATTATAGAATATAAATTGAGTAGAAGGTGAAGCAGTTCCTGCTGGATACACCCATGCTGAGATTGTTAGGTTATCGGAGATTTGAGGTGTAATATTTGCTGAGGATTGGATCATGTCCCCACTTCCATCGAACTCATAAGCTCCATTAGCTAGAGCATTCTCGTCTATAGTTGGAGTTGGCCCACCTACAATGGTTCCATGATTAGTGCCAATCGAATCGTTTGTATTTCCGTCAAAAGTAAAACGTAATAATTCTGAGGGTTCTAAATAACGTAACGAGTGGTTTCCTGTATCTGCTATATATACGTTTATTCCGTCTGACAATAAATAACCGGGAAAGTTCAATAGGCCGCTCCCACCAGTATTATCTTCATAGCCAGAGGCACTTCCTACAAGAGTTGTAACTTGTCCTGTTGATAGATTGAGATGTCTGATTTTATGCCCTGACCACTCTGAAATAAAAAGGTTTGTGCCGTCAGTGGTAAGGCCATGCGGGTCATTGAACTGGGCTGCGGTTCCGATTCCATCAGTGGAAGCTTGTACACCATCCCCGGCTAACGTGTCTACTGCGTTCGTTCCACTTAAGGAAAGCCTGCGAATTTTATGTCCACCACCCACGCCAATATCCGTAATATAGAGGTATCCACCTAGGCCAACGACACCAAGTGGCGACACAAAACGAGCGTTAGTCCCTATTGGGTCATTCGCAAAACTACAGAGAGTTGGACCACCTGCAATCGTGCTTACGGCTGTTGTTGTAGGGTTCACAACACGAATGGTACAATTGCCTCGATCGACAACATAGAGATTGCCATTGAACATGGTGATCCAAGAAGGGTTATTGAAAGAGGCTAGAATTCCTGAAACATTATCTGCAAAAGCGGCATTCCCAGTTCCAGCAAAAGTGGAAACCACAGAAGTGGCAAGGTTTACCTTTCTAATCCTTCTGCCAGATGATTCTAATACAAATAAATTATTTCCATTGGTTGTGAGGCCAATGATTCCATTGAACTCGGCCGCTGTTCCCACACCATCTTTGCAGTTGGTAGTGAGAGTTCCCGGACAAACTGTACCACCTCCAGCATTTCCACCAGCAAGGATCGTTGTGGTTCCATTTGATTTGTCGATCTTTCGAATGACTGCGTTCATAGAGTCCGCTAAGTATATGAAATTACCATCAGTAGCAATCATACCTGGTGCATTGAATCGAGCAGTAGTAGGTGTAGCACTCACTACGGCTCCTCCTGTCACAGCTCCGGCTCCGCCAGCATTGATCGGATAAGAACCTACCCTTGTTTTTAGAAATGATTTTCTAGCGATAAGACTGGTCCCTAGATCTGTACTGGGGGTTGAATGAATGTTCCCACCAACTATATATCCACTTACACATGTTAGGAATATGGTTACATTGGCAGTTGCTATAGTACCTATTGTCAATGTTGGATCATCAAAGGAACAAATCGTACCGGCAGGTTGTGCGGTGATGGTCACCGCATAATTGGAACCTGAGGGAATCAGGGTAGTGAATTTTGTTAGACCCGTTGTGGATATATTAAGTGTTTCAGTTGCGTTGTTTTCGACAGTGATAGTTCCGCTGAGGTTTGTTACATTCACTCCTACTTCGTAGAAGCCACTGGCCAACCCACAAGTAATACTAACATTAGTTACGTTGCTACTTTGGACTGTTCCTTGTGCATTTGCGATCGAACAGGTAATGCCAACCCCATTTGTGACAAAACTTACGTTATAACTTGCACCTGAACTTAATTTTGTGGGGAAGGTAAAATTCCCATCGCTTGCGATTGTAATGGATTCTTGGTTGTTGGTTAGAGTCACCGAAGTTCCAGACGCAAGCCCAGATACAGCTCCACCAATACTATGTCCTGTAAACTGGGGACTTGAGAAAAAACGCAGGAATGCCAAGAACTCCAACGGGTCCCTCACTAGGGAAGGAAGCCCGCAGGAAGAGAGGAAAAAAAATACCAGCGGTAATGTAAATCTCTTCATTGGAAAATCTCGTGGCCTAGTGGAACAATGGAATATTCACGATATTAATCAAGAGATTTCGGATTAAAAATCCTTCGATCCGAAATAATTACTGCTGGTCTAAATTTGGTTTGAATGGCCTTTTCCGGATTATTTTTATTGTTCGATACAAAGCAAAGTGAATGAGAGTGTGCAGGAAGAAGAAGTACCAGAAAGTGATACGCTCCCTGTTTGTTGGTATTGGGTGGTGGTCACTGAGCCGGAATTTACGCTATAGTTAATACAAGTGAGTCCTGCAAAGGTTACCCAAGTTCCAGACATTCCACTGATGCCAGTTAAAGCTGCACTTGTCCAACTGTTAGTTAATGTCCCAAAGATGAATAAAGCATTTGCATTGGTAGTCATGATGGGAGTGACTCCATCAGATCTCACATAATTTGTGTTTGGTTTTAATGCCCAGTCAATTTGTCCATCACCTATATTTGCCGTTATAGAAGCTCTTCTGCAAGGGGTACTTCCAATACAACCTGCTGCATCTACAAGTAAGGCTTTGTAAAAAGATCCTCCGACTGGTTTGCCTGAATCGTTATTGCAAATGGTATCAGCACCGGCAATACTTCCGATACTCGGGATGGAATAGGTTACGGCCGTAACATAAGTTTTCATCGCTGGAGTAAAAAACACTTCCTCTGAAATTACGCCTTCTTTGTGGTTTAGTGAATTTTCCGCAGCAATAGCATAGTAATAAGTGATTCCATTGATAAGGCCGGTATGTGTAAGTTTTGTGCTTTGAGCGATTATTTTATTCGCAGTCAGTACATTGATATTTTTGGAGGGCGGTAAAGAGGTTAAACTACAATGTGGTTTGCACCAACATATGGTTCAAACCACATTGTGAATCGGAGTCGTTTATATTACAAACTTCTGTCGGTTTACAATCCTGAAAAAGAAACAATATAAATAATGAAAAACATAAAAATTTCTTAATCATAAGTTGTTTCATAAATTTATTTACTAAATTTATCTTTGTCAATGGCAGTAACAAAAATTCGAAAATTTAAGGGTCTGATTCACTCGAATCATTGAGTCTTTGGTATTTGCAAAAAGTAACCACGGCAGAAATCTATTCGGAACCTCTTTTGTATCCTCACTAATCCTTTTATTAAATTCGTTCCGATATATATATTAGAACGACTAATTGACACTGATCTGTTATTCTATTTACAATGATGAAAATACAAAGAAATCGCCATAATCGTATTTTTTCTCATGATGTGCAATCTGGCTTATTTTTCATCTCGATTGTTTTATCTATTTTATTTTGTAAACCCACTGATATGGAGAATGCAAATGATGCATACAGTCGGGAATATACAGAAACTCAGGTACTAAGTTGTTTGCTCCAAGGTCCTTATTGTCCTCGTAGTTTGTCCAGTGCGCCAATCCAACCATTAGTGCAATTGGATTTTACTAACGGCTCCTTAGTGAATTCGGGACCAGTGGTATTTAATTTTTCTTCTCAGGAATGGGCGCCAAATTTAACAACAGGCAAAGACGGCGATGCCAATGGAGGATTAAATTTCGATACGAATAATCGATATTATTCCTCAGCAGCAGGCCAAGATGCCAGTTTACCATTGGGATCAAGTCCAAGGACATTATGTGCTTGGATCAAACCTTCGCAACTTCCTGCAAATAATTCACACCAATTGGTTTTTCGTTATGGTAATACTACTACTGCAAATGCATCTGTACTTGCTTTATCAACGTCTTCTGGAAATAAAGTTTCATTTTTAGGATTCGGATATGATGCCCTTGCTGATTATACAATCCCGTTGAACACTTGGTCGCACATTTGTTCCTCATATAGCGGAGGGAATACGGTAAGTATCTATGTGAATGGGAACTTTATCGCAAGCCCTGCTTTTGCTGGTTCTGGTCCACTCAATACTACTTCTGGAGCATTTGTCATTGGGACTTGGACTGGAAGTGGTGGGTTGGCATATTACTGGTGGGGTGATTCCGATGATATGCGGGTCTATGATATTGCCTTAAACTCAGTCCAAATCGCCCAGATTTATCGATTGGGAGCTGCCTTTTAAGAACTGTGAAGTTTGGATGGTAATGATCCTTCTCAAAGTATAAACTTTAGAAAAATGGTTCGGAAATATATATCGGAACGACTAAGTCGCAACGATCTGTTATCTTATGAACCATGATGAAAATTAGACCAATAAATAATTTACAATTAAATTTCCAAACTTGTCATTTCCGATTCATTTTTCTATTCTTACTTTTCCCGGTATTTACTTGTAATCCTTCCGATTTTAATAATGCAGGGGATGTTTATAGTCGTGAGTATAATGAAACCCAAATTCTTGCTTGCCTCTTAAAAGGTAAGGACTGTTTTCCTTGCACCAGTGGAAATTCTTTTTCTTACCCTAAGAGTGAATACCTTTTGGGACAAAACTTCCCAGTTTCTATAAAAACAAATTTTTGCAATCAGGTTACTAAATGTACGGTTTCTCCGGCGTTACCAGCAGGTCTTACAATAAATAACGAAACTTGTGAAATCAGCGGAGCTCCATCAATTTTGGCAAATTACATTGATTATACGGTGACTTTGAATACGAGTTCAGGTGAATTGAGTACAACTTTAAGAATCGCTATTGAAATTGGATCCTTCGTTCATTTAAAATTTACGGATGGATCTTTGGAGAATTCAGGCATCCAACCATTAATTCTAACAGCTGGACCTACTCTTTCCACAACCACTGGATATGAAGGAGACACAAATGGGGCAATACATCTCAATAATACAGATATTACTTCCCAAATTGGCGGGGATAGTATGTTGCCAAGCGGAACATTGCCAAGAACCATTTGTATTTGGCTCAAGCCAAACGCACTCCTCGGATCTGGAGTGCAGGAATTGATATTGACTTACGGAACACTTTTTAGTAATGCTTGCGGCTTTGGACTGCAAAACACTGCGGGAGTGACTGGGTTATATTTTACTCGAGCAAACTTTAGTGCGAAACAAACCTTTGCTCCACCTGCAAATGTCTGGACACATATTTGTATTGTTTTTGACGGAACAAATTCTTCCTTTTATACCAATGGTACCTTTTTGGGTACTCCAGCTACGACTGGTTCCGGTTTAGTAGACACGATTTTACAAAAAATTACTTTTGGAAGTTGGGGAGGCGGATATTATTACCACGGTGCCATTGATGGATTTCGTGTATTTGGCTCGGCACTCAGTGCCACAGCAGTAAATCAAGTGTATCAAGGATTACCTGTAGTTGGCCCTTAACAGTTGTTATTGATTCTTGGCAACATGGGACTGCTTGAATTGCAAAGGACTGAGACCCGTGGCTTTTTTAAATTCTACATTAAAAGCAGTTTTGGAACCAAAACCGGTCGCATAAGCAATGGAAAGGATGGACATTTCTGGATTGTCAATAAGGAAGTTTTTGGCTTCTGTGATGCGAAAGGAATTTAAATAACTGCGAAAACTAATCCCCAATTTGGAATTGAGTAATTCAGAAGTTTGTTGGACAGTGAGACCTATTGCTCTCGAGGCAATTTCTAAATCCAACTTTTCATCTAAATAAGGTTTTGATTGTCTCATCCATGATTCTAATTTTGAAAGAGACTCTTCAGTGTTTACCGCGTTTAACTTTGACTTCACATAACGAGTCGTTGGCGCATTATTCAAGGTGACAATTCGGTGTAGGATTTCATTTCGTTCGCCTTCTAATTTTTCATATTTTTGTAATAGATTAAACAACAAGAAAAATAGATCGATGGGAAAAATAAACACCGCTGAATAGAGTAGAGGAATAGAATATGGTAAAATTCCTAAAAGATAAAACATTGTATTATAACTAATGATAAAATAGGATCCCCAACTAATAAGAAAGAAAAGGATACGTCTTTCTCCTTTGAAAAAAATTTGTAAGGCAGTTCCAAGAATTAAAGGAATGGAGATAAGATAAATATAAGTTGCGATTCTAGAAAAAATTTTAGTTGTATCAGATATAAGAATCGCAGGTACGCAAAAGAGAGCCACAATCCCCATGATCAGTAGAATTTTGTCAATCCGTGGGTTGTGCAATTTTGTATTTAAAAACATTCGGACAAATTGGAATGAAAAAGGAATTCCAAGAGTGGAAAATGTTAAAATGGCTTTGTTCTGCCACCAAGGAAATTCTGGCCATAGGACATCGTAAGCATTTCCATACTGGCCATTGTACCAGAGAACAGTACAAACTACATAACCCGCATAAAAGAAAAATTCACTTAATCCAAAAGCAAAAAAATAAAAAAGAGCAAATACAAACATTACAGCACAGACACCCAAAATCAGCCAAGTCACTGCGGTTTCTAAAATCATACGTTTGTTAAACGATTTTTCATCTAAAGAAAGAATGGGAAAAGAGATTAAGGATTTTGATTGGATTCGAATATAAAAATATTCATCTTTTTTTTTGTTTGGAATTTGGAAGCTGGGGTAGAGAGCTTCTGGCAATGTCCATTGTGATTTCGGGATTGTGTCTCCTGTTTTATATAATTGGAATTCTTTGGATTTTTCTGGATAAAATAAAATCGCTTCGTCAAGAGCTTTCCATTCCAAAGAAAGAATCTTACCTTTTGAAAATTTCCCATCGGAAGTTTTTCCTCGAAGCCAAATGACATCATTAGTAAAATTAAACGAGAGTTGGTGTTCGTAAATTGGTTTCCAAAGTTCTAATTTTTGAATTTGGTTCAATGGAATTTCTGTAGAAGGATCTCTCAAAAATTCGAATTGATTGGTTACGTTTTGGTTGCCTGAACCATCGGGTGCGCATGAGGTTCCTACCAAAAGTAGGAACAAGAGAATGACCCGCAAAATATGTTTCATCGAAGCCAATAGTTGTATCGAATAATAGAGTTTGACAAGCCTTTTTGTAAAAATGTGTTCAAATGGAAATTTAGGCGAAGAATCATTCTGCCTAGTTCTTCTACACTTTTGTTTGGAATTAGATTGAAGCTGGGAAAAAAATTGAGTGATTAGAGTGATTCGTTTTTATAGAGTCTTGTGAAGTTAGGTTTCTTTAGGAAACTCTAAAGTGAAGAGACTCCCTTTTCTTTCTTGTGACTCAGCACGGATGTTCCCTTGGTGGAGACGGATGAGTTCGAAACATAGTTTCAGTCCAATTCCAAATCCCTTTTCTCCCAAGCTACCCGGTGAAGTCATTTGTTTGTAGAACAAATCTTTTTGACGTTCAATAGGAATTCCTCGTCCATTGTCTTCGATTGTAATCTCAGTAGACTGTTCATTGTCACGAATACCTACTTTGATCCAACCATTTGGGTTACTGAATTTTATTGCATTGGCAATTACATTCCGCATAATTTCAATGAGTATTGATTTATCTGCATAGATTGTTGCTGTTTCTGAAATTGAATAATCTAATCGTATTGATTTTTTCTGTAATTCCAGAGCAAAAGAATCGATTAACGGTCGTAAAACGTTCAAAAAATTGTTTTTTGATAAGTTTAAATGTATTTTCCCTTTATTAAATCTGTTTAAATTCAGTAAATGTTCCACGGTGGACATTGCATTTTCTAATATTACGAACAATTGTTTGAATATATGTGTTTTTTCTTCTTCCGTGGAATCTTTGTCAGTTACAATTGTAAGTGCAGAATATACAGTGCTTAATGGAGATCGTAAGTCATGGGCCACTAAGGATATGAATTTATCTTTCCATTCATTTGCTTCTTCTGCAATATGTTTTGCTTCTTTGTATTCTTGTGTGCGAAGGATGACAGTTTTTTCTAAAGATTCATTCAGTTTAATCAGTTCTTTTCCTAATACTTCCGTTTTGATTACGGACTTTGTAAAATAGGAAGCTAAAATAAGAGACTGGAATAAAACAGTGGTTAAATAAGAATACTTAAGAATTAGAAAATAGTTTAGGATTCCGTATAAATACAATGTATCATTGATAGCACATAGGAATAAAAAAACTTGAATCAAAAGGAGAGGTAAGGACATTTCTCTTTTCTGGAAACTCGCATAAACAAGACATATGATGGAATAGAATAAGCCAAGGATCGTAAGAAAAATTCCAAGTAGTGTAGTTTTAGAACCTAAGTCAGAAGGTGCGATCAAAACAAAAAGAAATAGAAAAGAACATGTTATTATAAAGAAGTTTACTGTTTTTTTGGAAAAATTTTCTGGAAACTTTTCTTTAAGAAATGATAAGTAAAAAGGCATTGCTAAGTAAAAAATCAGCGAAAGAGCAAAAGCGATCTTATATACTACCTCTGGAAATAAATAGTATAAGGAATCTCCATTTAAAGAAATAGAATGGAGGGCGATTACAAAACAATACATTCCAAAATAGAGAATGATGAACCTATTCCTTCTAAATAAAAATACAACAAAATGATAGAAGGCCATAAATAAAAGTGCACCAGTAAGTAAAGAATCTTTAATTACTTCGCTAACCGTCTGTTTTTGTATGTGATCAAATAATCCTAAGATTGGTGGATACCAAAACGCCCCATCATCATGATGAAAATTAGAAATATTTATCAGAATGTTTGTTTCTTTGTTTGGATAAGGTATAACAACCAATCCAGAGCTACGAGTGGGAACCATAGTATCTTTGGAGATACCCACTTTCCCCAACTCTAATTGCAATATTCCATCCACATAGATGGACATGGCAGCTCCTCCCGTCTGAAAAAATCGGAGAGCATAAATATTCCTTTTTGCTGTATCAGGAAATCTAACTGTTAGTTGGTAGGTGGCATAACCAATTCCATCCAATTTATTTTTCCATCTTTCTCCAATGGTTTGGAAATGATTAATGGACGTTGGTTCCTTAAATATTTTTTTTTCATCGGATCGATTTTCTGAAAGAGGTATTTGCGGTTGGATCCATTGTTTCCAATAAAATACCCATTCACCTGATAGAGGTAGGTTTTGATTAAAATCCCAGGATTGTAAATCCAGTTGGCCTTGGATGGCCATGGGAGTTTCGATAAAAGAAGTTACAGGTGCACAACAACAAAGAAAGGCCAACCAAATAGTAAGTTTCCATTTCATTACAAACAAAACTAATGTACCGATTCCATTCTTCACTGCCATCTTGGAATCAAGGAAGATACTGTCACAGATTTATTTTCGAATTAGCTAAGATGTTTTACTTGAGTGGTATGTCGTAATTTGAGTGGAAATCCTATAATTCCTTGCATTGCATTCAATCAAACTTAATTTGTACAGACTGATGAAGAATTGATACAAGCATATTCAGGTTCCACTATGCAAATGTTGCAGCATGCCACTACATTTGTTATATCAGAAGAAATCATTTTCCTGGTTGTAAAATTCGTAATTCCGCAGGTAACTCCATTCGTCTTTGGCAGTAATGAAACCTTAAAAAAAATGTTTGCTCCATTGAGCTCTAAACTACAGTTCCTGCGTTTAGCTGACCAGTTTAAGTTCGACCGACAGCGTGGAAGGTGTCAGGAAATTAATTAGTATTTGATTGAGAAACTAACAAGCAGTATTATGGTGATCCATATTTTTTTGTTATGTGGTATTTAAATCGATTCATTCTTAAGGTAATGTCAGTGCATTTTTTTAGCTTACTTTTTTTCAAATTCAATCTTAACTAATTCAATTGTATCTGGATTATGATCCTTGGAGACTAATTCTATGGTATCACCACCTTCTCCAAAGGAAGATGATTTTGAAATTTGAGATTGAAGTAGCATTTGAAATTTTTCAAAATAAGGTTTGGTCATAGATTGATTGACGGATCGATTCATAACTTTGTAATCTAATTGTTTTTTACTCAATACAATGATCATATTATCTTTTTTACCTATCGGATCCACTTCTAGGCTTTGTTTTTTTGGGAAAACTCTCGTTCCCTTTGTTCCACAATATGGACTATGTTTGTCTGTATATGGAAATAAAACATAGGAGCTACCATCAGTATCTAGTCCAAAAATATAAAGATAAATTGGTTTATCGTTTTTAACACTTACTTTAAAACGTGTTCCAATCGGTATCGGTTGCACCGTTTGGTATAAATTATTTTTTAGTTTCTTAAGTGGGATAAACTCTTTGGTTGCATTGTTGATGAGACCTAGTTGGAAAGAATAGGTTTCATTCGGATCAAATTTTTTTGGAGGATAGAAAGCGTAAACTTCTCTAACAAATATATTGAAATCTTCATACCGAAGCCAAAAAATTCCTTGGTTGGCAAATCCTTCCCCCCAAGAATTCATAATCTGGAAGGCACCCCCTTCACGATTGTCATCGTATCCGATGGCAGTCATCGCATGTCCTCCCCATTCTCCAGTTGCAGTTTTCTTTTTTTTATAGTGGTTCACTGCTTGGTAATCTGAATCACTTGGAAGCCAAATCGATTTCTTTAAATTTAAAAATGTCCCTCCAACTTCCATTGAGATTACAATAGGTGAACCTTGCGATAAATATTGTTTTACAGATTCAATGTTAGTTTGATAATCTTCGCCATCTTCTGTTAAACGTTGGTATCCTTCGATTCGAAACTCTTTGGCTTTTAATTTTTGTTCTTTTGATGGTTTGTTACGACATGAACTTTCGCTATAGGGAAATTCAGTAATTTGTAAGTTCCCTTGTTTTTTTAAATCATCAAGTAAATCAACAGGGTAGGCGCCGTCACAATTTTTATCAGTGTTTTGATTGAAAAGATAAGCTGGGCTAAAACTAATTTTATTTGGATCCTCTCCAGTTGCTTGTGCATGCAGGATAGTGCGAGCGGCATAAGATACCGCCCAACCTGTGCAGGAACCTTGGTCTCCTTGGTTTAATCTTCTTGGCGCATACTTTAGAAGAGAAACTTTAGAAGGCAGTTTGGTTCCAAATTCTTGGGAGAGTGGTTCATAAACTGGTGCCTTGTCATACCGTTTTGTATCAAATTTTGCGCCTAGCTTTCTTGTACCATCTAACAGAGTTTCGGTGGAATTTTCCTTGCCAAAATCAAAAAAGTTGTTAGAATTATTGTCGATACAAAGAAAACCGATTAGGCCAACTGCTAGAATTGGTATGATGAGTTTGGGATATTTAAATAAAAATCCTCCTAGGAAAACAAAAATTGTTATAAGGAAAAAAGTTTTTTTGTTTAATTTGGATTTTTCTGGATCTTTCTCATCATCTGTCATTCGGATTGGCATCGGAGTTCCTACTTAAAGTGAATTGTATTTTTTATTTCATTTTTTGAAACAATTGCGATTTTCTTTTTATAATCAATAGAGTCAATGGAATCGTACTCAATTGGAATTACAATTTTTCCTTTTTTGTCAATCATACCATTTTTCCCGCCAAAGATTGTGTAATGCTCTCCATCTAACTTTGATTCGCAACCGTTACATACTTTCGCGTAACCATTTTCAAAGGGATATGCAAAATCAAATAAAGCAGAAATCCTTTTTTTACAATAAGAATCAAAGTAGCCGATCTTTTTGTTTTCTATATAACGAGCAAAATTTTCAGAATAATAATCGGGGCCATTATCATATACAAAAGCTTCTAGTAGTACATTGTTTTTTATATCGATACAAACCCATCGGTTATTGTGTACCACAAAACTAACCTTTTCTTTGGTAAAGTCCATTGCCTGTTGGTATTGGGGTTTGATGATTACTTTTCCTGATTTGTTTTTATAACCAAAAAATCCTTTTTCTTCAAAAGAAACAGGAGTATTCGACTCAGCTAGCAGTGGCATTGTGATCAATAAAAAAATAAGAAGTTGTTTCATTCGTTCTCCTAAGATTAAATTACAATACTTCTAAAATACTCGCTGTCAAGTTCTTTGGATTCATTCTAAAATCAATTTGGTAATGTTTTCGTAAGTTTGTAGAATTTTATAGTTGGGATTTTTGGAGAATTTGAATCTTATAAACAATTAGGATGTGATAAAATGGAACAACCGGTTCACAGCGAAGATATAATGAAATTTTGGATGTCTCAGGCAGATCGAATTTCATGGCAGAAAAAACCAAGTGTAGCTTACGGGCAATGTGAAGATGGACTCAATCACTGGTTTCCTGATGGAATATTAAATACTTCTTATTTAGCTCTGGACCAACATGTTGAATCAGGAAAAGGAGAAGAAATTGCCATCTATTACGATTCTCCAGTAACTAAAACAAAAGCTAAATTTACTTACAGCGAACTATTGGATTCAGTAGAGAAAATGGCATTCACTTTAGATTCCTTAGGTGTAAAAAAGGGAGATGCAGTGGTCATCTACATGCCAATGATCCCGGAAGCCTTAATTTCCATGTTAGCTTGTGCAAGGATTGGGGCAGTGCATTCTGTCGTATTTGGTGGATTTGCTCCCCATGAACTTGCAGTTAGGTTAGATGATTGCCGGCCTAAAATTGTTATTACAGCATCTTATGGAGTAGAAATAACAAAAATAATTCCATATAAACCATTGTTAGATGAAGCTATGCATTTATCTAAGCACAAACCTACTTATGTGATTCTCAAGTCGCGCCCTAATTTAGAAGTGATCATGCATACGGGAAGAGATTTGAATTGGGATGAACTAATGGAATCTGCAGGTAATAAAAAATTTGTCCCTGTTTCTTCCGCAGATCCCTTGTATATCCTTTATACTTCGGGAACAACTGGAAAACCAAAAGGAGTTGTTCGTGATAACGGGGGTCATGCGATTGCAATGCATTACTCAATGAAAGCCATATATGATATGAAACCTGGTGAGGTATTTTTTGCGGCCTCAGATGTGGGATGGGTTGTTGGCCATTCCTATATTGTTTATGCACCTCTCATTTATGGTTGTACAACTGTCTTATACGAAGGAAAACCAGTTAGAACACCTGATGCAGGTGCTTTTTATCGAATCATTGAAGAATACAAAGTAAAAACATTGTTTTGTGCGCCAACTGCATTTCGGGCCATTCGCAAAGAAGATCCAGAAGGAAAAGAGTTAGCCAAATACAACATATCATCACTTAAGTATTTATTTTTAGCTGGAGAAAGAACGGATCCTGTCACCTATGATTGGGCACGCGAACTATTGAATGTTCCTGTGGTGGATCACTGGTGGCAAACAGAAACTGGTTGGGCAATTGCGGCCAATATGATGGGAGATTTACCTCTTCCTGCTAAGGCTGGTTCTGCGACGAAACCGGTAAAAGGTTTTGATGTTCGGATTCTTGATGAAGAAGGACATGAGCTAAAACAAGGAGAAAAAGGAAATATTGTAATCAAACTTCCATTGCCACCGGGATGTTTGCCTACACTTTGGAATGATCATTCTAATTTTGAATCTTCTTATCTTTCACATTATCCTGGATATTATTTGACTGGTGATGGAGGTTACTTTGATGATGATGGATATCTATTCATATTGGGTCGAATTGATGATGTGATCAATGTGGCAGGTCACAGGTTGTCAACTGGCGAGATGGAAGAAATTGTTGCCGAAAATCCATCCATTGCAGAATCAGCAGTGATTGGGATAGACGATGAGATCAAAGGGCAAGTTCCTTTAGCGATTGTGGTCTGTAAGGATGGAATCGTTATTGATCCTAAAGCTATTGAATCTGATTTAACACATAGAATCAGAGAAAAGATTGGAGCAATCGCTTCGTTAAAAACTGTTGTTTTTGTAAAAAGGTTACCAAAAACTCGTTCTGGAAAAATCCTTCGTAAAACTATGCGAAAAATGATTGATGGAGAAAATTACTCGATTCCATCAACGATTGATGATCCTTCGATTTTGGATGAGGTAATGGAGGCAGTTCGATTAAAAATTCAAAAATAAAAACTTTGATACCTACTAAGAAGATACTAATATTAGATAAAGTGAATATCGGCCACGTTGATGGAGTTTTCTTTGGATCTTAGTACAACCAAAAATATATTTGGTGTTTCCGATTTTCGTGGGAAACAAGAAACCATTATCAAACATATCATCTCTGGTGAAAATGCTTTGGTTCTTATGCCCACAGGAATGGGGAAATCTTTATGTTACCAGATCCCTGCCATACACTTACCTGGAATTTGTATTGTGATTTCACCTCTCATTGCACTTATGAAAGACCAAGTTACCGCATTACAGAAAAAAGGTGTTTCTGCCGATTTTATCAATTCTAGTTTAGGAAAATCGGAGCGAATACAGCGTTATGCAAAACTAAAATCCGGAGAGTATAAGATAGTTTATGTTTCACCGGAACGATTTCAAAAAAAAGAATTTTTAGATGCATTAAGTTACCAAACGGTATCCTTACTTGCGATTGATGAAGCACATTGTATTAGCCA
The DNA here is from genome assembly GCF_000332495.1 of Leptospira terpstrae serovar Hualin str. LT 11-33 = ATCC 700639. Classification (NCBI taxonomy): domain Bacteria; kingdom Pseudomonadati; phylum Spirochaetota; class Leptospiria; order Leptospirales; family Leptospiraceae; genus Leptospira; species Leptospira terpstrae. Next base: position 39,573 of record NZ_AOGW02000018.1, read on the forward strand.
ATGGGGACATGATTTCCGACCAGATTATACAAAAATAAAACTTTTTCGAGAGTTACTTAAGTTCCCAACTACCATAGCTCTAACAGCAACAGCTTCCCATCGAGTGAGAGAGGATATAGTTTCTCAGTTAGGAATCGAAAAAGACCAGATCCAAATCTTTGATGATGGATTATTTCGGCCAAACTTAAGACTTTCAGTTGTTGATAGTTTTGATACAGAATCAAAATACAATTCGATATTAGAAGATTTAGGAAATACAAAAGGTGCTACGATTATCTATTTTAGTTTGATTAATGAGTTAGAAAAATTTAGCCATTGGTTAGATACAAAAAAGAAGAGACACCTTGTGTATCATGGAAAACTTTCACCCGACCAAAGAAATAAAATTCAATCTGTTTTTCTCAAATCAGAAGAAGGTATCCTGCTTGCAACCAATGCATTTGGAATGGGGATTGATAAACCTAATATTCGTAATATCTATCATGCTCAAATTCCGGGTAGTATTGAATCCTATTACCAAGAAATAGGTCGTGCAGGTAGGGATGGAAATCCATCTGATTGTAAACTCTATTATTGCCAAGATGACCTTGCAGTTCAAATGGAATTTATAGAATGGCAAAATCCAGATCGAACTTATTTAAAAAAACTTTTTGGTATATTATCGCAAAAACAAAATGAATTATCGGGTTTGGACTATGGAACCTTACAGTCATTTATGACTTATAAAAATAAAGGCGACCACCGAATTCAGACTGCTCTAAATTTACTGGCAAACAAAGGTTTAATTTCCGGAGAGTTAGAGAGGGGAACATTGCAGATTGAATCTGAATGGGAAGATTCTATGTTTTCGGAGTCGGAATTATTAGATAAAAAAAAGGAAAATCAGAAGCAGTTGTATCAAACCTTAATGTATACAAAAACACTTGATTGCCGAAGAAAGTTTATCCATGAATATTTTGATTCTGATTTTAATGGATGCGGGAATTGTGATTTATGTTAGAGAGTCGTTTTTTGTCTAATATTCGGAAAATAATTTTATATTTGTATTTTAATTCTGACTCCGCTCTCAGGAAATTTGCTTTGAAAAAATAGAGTAATATCCTTTCTTGATAAATAACTTTCTTTCTAATTGAGGATAACTTGAAGAAAAATAAAGTATGGGAACATATAACAATTACAAAATAGTTTTTAATTTTGTTCCTATTTATATTTGCCTTAGTTTTTTCTTCACAAAGTTGATTTTAGTAAAACGAGCGATCTTTCGTTAACTGCTGCGGGAAATTTCATATTGAATGAAGATATGCCAGGTGGTGTAGGTTATGATCCGGTTGTATCTTGTCCTATCAAAATCATGGAAAATTCAAATCACAGACGCGGACTACACAGATCCTGCCCCAACATTTGCAACTTGTTCCAATTGCCATAATGCAGACAATGCGAATGCTGGTTTTGACATCACATCCTTGAACAGCACGAAAAATCAAGCCACTGTTGGAAATCCAAGGGGAAGTCTACTCTTTAATAAGATCAATAAAGGATCGATGAAAATCTATAATAACAATTCGAGCAATAAAGCTATCTAGTATTGGACTCTCAAAGTCGGAAACCTCTGATTTCCTTCCAAATGAAATTGTTTTTTTCTTTTGGTGATCTAAACATCCTGCTTACTTGCAAAAAGAAAAGCAAAAGAGTTAGTTGTTAAAGAAGTAAAGGTGCAGTTTTAAAGCGAGGCTCCTCATGAATCCATTCGTGGTTTTGTTTCGGAAGTTATTAGCACTGCGAATCTAGATACGAACGAAGTATCCTTTCGTCCAATTTTTTGTGACAAAAAGCAAAACAATATAATCGACTGCAAAAATATCTACTTAAGTAAGATTTTGTTTTCCATTGAATAATATAATATTTGAAATACTTTTCTATAATCATTAAAGATTCTCTTGGTTCAACCGAATAAATTACATGTTAAATAATAAATATTCTAATTTACTTATATTTTTTTCGTCAAGAATCGGGAGTCCAGAGTGATCTGAATCTTTTTTTACCTGATAAAAGAGGAATTTTATCAAGTTAACAAGTTGGTTAACTGAATTTGCTACAAAATCAATTTTTTGATTTTATGATTAAACTTTTAGGAGGATAAAGTCTTTTGTCTAAACTCTGAAGCAGTAATTTTAAGTTCTTTTTTGAAAGCATCATAAAAACTGGAAAGTGACTTGTATCCCACTTCAAAACCAATATCACTTACATTTTTTTCCGGATATTTGATCAGTAGATCCTTTGCTTCTTTGATTCGGTAACTATGTAAGAAAGAATTAAAGCTAGTTTGTTTTTTTCCATTTAAAAATTCGGAAAGTTGTCGGGGATGTAACTCTAATTCTTCGGCTAGAATTTCTAAGGATAAATCTTCATTTAGATAGATTTTTTCAACTTCCATAAGATGAAATAATCGCATTTGTAACCTTTCTAGATCTACTTGTAATAATCGTGACTTGCTGTTGTTTTGGTTTTCTGCACCTCTCTTATAAGTGTTTGTAAATAAAGAGTGCCTCTCCAAAGCCAATCGTAATCTATCTTCCGACACAGGTTTTGCGATAAAATCTATTACACCATACTCAAAAGCGCGAATTGCGTTGTCTATATTTGCTGAGACAACTATTGTATTAATTGTTGTTGTAGGAATTTTATCCAAAATGTTGAATCCATCCGATCCGAAAATATTAAGATCTAAAAAAAATATATCCACAGATGATTGGTTTAATTGCTCATCTGCTTCATCGATTGTGGAAACATGTTTAATTTCATCAATTGTTGAACCTGAAATGTCGATTAACATCTTTGTTAAATACTTTGCGTGAACTGGTTCGTCTTCTAAAATCAATACTTTCATTTTAATTTTCTTGAATTTGGATCAATACTCTGTATCCGTGTTTAGATTTCCCGTGAGTTAATGACCATTTTCCTGAATACGACTCTTCCAAACGTAGCCTAACATACTCTAATCCTGTTCCGGATCCGCTCTTCGGAGGTATATCCTCTCTTTCTATTTGATGGTTATACACAATAAAACAATAGGAGGAAAATAATTTCTCATGATTTGTATATTTTTTTTTAAAGATACCAAAATAGAGTTTAGCCTGTGGGGAATCTTCATGGGTAAAGGCATTTTCAATCAATGTATGAAAAATAAGAGGCGGGAAGAGCTCTGATCCATCGATACCAGAAGTTTTAAATTTATATTCTTTTTCCATCCTCATCTTCATTACACCAATATGATACCTACATAGATCAATTTCATCGCCAATAGGGATTAGTTGTTTTGATGCAACTTTTAATATGATACGAAGTTCGCCGACAAGGGAATCTAATATAGAAACTGATTTTTCAGGACTTTCGGAAACCCAATAACGAATTGCAGACAGTGAGTTCATTAAAAAGTGAGGTTGGATGGATTTTTTATACAGTTCTAATTCCATTCTTTTAGAATGAATGTTTGTATGGTAGATTTTATCTTTGAGAACTACTGATTGTTCCAATTCTTCTTTTTGTTTTTCAATTGTTAGGTATAGTTTTGAATGTTTTTTTGATAAGAAAAATGATTGAGAAAAGAATAAAACAAAATTACCTAGAGGTCCATATATTTCTGTTTTGATAATATTTTTCTCAAACAATATATCGTTTACTATAGTTAAGAATAAAAAAAGGAATCCGAAGATAAAACCAGCAGCACTTTCTCTTCTATTGATTACTGCTTTGGTTAAAATCCAAAAAATATAAATACAACAAAATAACATTGCAATTTCTGCTGGCAATAGTGTTTCTTCAATCCAAGTAGATTCTGATAATAATACAAAAAAAGTAAGAGAAAAAAATAGACTTTGGAATGTGTAATATAGTTTTTTATCGATTTCCTTTGGAAATAAATTTCCGATAAAACTTAATAGAAATGGGAATGTCAAATAGACAGAAACAAAGAATGTTTTAATCAGCCATCGCCATTCAAAATCGGGATAAAGAATCAATAAAAAAAATTCTCCACTCGTAAATTTATAAATCATGCTTACGAATGAATACATTGAAAAATAAAGAAGACTTAGATCATTTTTTCTTAAAAGGAAAAGAGTGAAATGGTAAAGCGATATTACAAATAAACTAGCTATCAAAAAAATATCCAAAGCCAATCGAACCTGTTTCGTTTGAACCATTGATTCTTGTGTACCAATTTCTATGCTTTGCCGAAAACCTGCATTTAAAGATTTATAATTAGCCACATGGATAATAATTTCTAAATTTTCGTTAGTAGGTGTAAAAAATACAATCTTTGGTAACCAGTATTCCTTGGTTTCTTTTGCAGTTGTACCGACAATTCCGTTTTCGGAAATTAATGAGCCGTCTAAAAACATGCGATAGGTGGTAAATGCGTGTGGGATATAGAAGGAAAATTGGTTTTTGATGGATGTTTTTGGTAGAGTTAGGTGCAAACGAAAGGTGCTGTAACTTTGTGGTGAGTAGGTTTTTCCTTCCCGTTTGATATCATTCCAAAATCCAGGAAGTAATATTGTATCTTTTCCTTGAATAGAATTGAGTGTTTTAAAATCTTCTGAAGTTAATAGTTTTTGATAATAAAATTCCCATTCTCCATCCAATTTAATGGAAGTTTGGTGGTTAAACATTGATTCAGTGAGAACCATCTTCCCACCATTTGCTTTCGGTAAATGATTGTCCGTCGTATTATTTTGGCAAGTTACGAGTAGAAAAGCTACAATGAAGATTTGTATGTGGTTTATTGTACTACGGGAAATCCTTAGGCTGAATTTATAATGAATCATTGTTCTAAAAAGTGGAGATTCCATTCTTACTCCGGATTCCAGTCCCAGGACGACAGATCCCATCATTTGAATTAGAATACATACTATGTTATTCTTCGTAAAGAATCAATTCAATATTGTAAATATATTATTTAGTCTTTCTTTGGTTCTCATAAATCTGCAATGTGCCCCAGCAAAATTAAACGGAACTTGTGATCCCGAAAGCGAAAGTTTTGTGTTATCCGCATTATTGGAGTTTGGTTCTACAGACGGTTCTTATTTGTGTCCGATATTCTCAGGCTTGAATCCTTTACGATTGGATTACGGGACCGATTTTCTTGTGATCAAGCAAGGTGAACCTATCGTTACCTTGAAGCCGTTTGTATCTGAACCTATTGATCGCTGTGAGTCTTCTCCTAGCATGCCTTTTGGTCTGGTTCTAGATGAGTCAAATTGTTCGATCTCAGGAACTCCTCTAACAGGATTAAACTCAACCAAATTTATGATCACCGCAAGCAATCGAACGAAACAAACAACATTTCCTTTGGTGATTAAGTCTTTGTTTATTCCGAAATTTGCTTTCGTAGCAAACGTTGGTTCGGGACTCATTAACTCTTATACGATTAACGCTACAACTGGTGCCTTAAATGCAGGCGGTTTTGTTGCTGCTGGCGGTGGTCCAGAATCAATGGCGATTAGTTCCGATCAAAAATACCTAACAGTTGCTAATCGTAACACTAACAATCTTAGCCATTTTTCTATCAATCCGATAAATGGGAACCTAACTATTATAGGAACAGTACCGAGTGGAGGTAACACGCCAGTCTCAGTCGTTTACCATCCTTCAAAGAATCTATTTTATGTAAGTAATGCTGATAATTTCGCAACTTTTTCTGTAAATCCTCTAACTGGAAATTTAACATTGGAAAATACAATTCCAAAAATACATGCTAGTGGATCTGCCATAGTGAATCCCTTGGGAAATTTTCTGTATGATACTTTTTATAGTGGGAATATGATAGAGTCCTATCGGATCGATTCGACTACAGGGATTCTTAGTCCTAATCTCACACAGGTTATCCCTTCTGATATCCGGCCAAAAAAATTGGCATTTCATGCGAATGGTAAAACATTATATGTGATATATGATACTAATAGTAATATTACTACGTATCAAGTTGATACTAACACTGGTTTCATGAGCCCAGTTTTTCCGCTAACCCCATCCACTGGAGTCGTTTCAGGTTCTATAGCTTCCGACCCTTTAGGAAGATTTTTGTATATTACAAATAGGGATACTAATACAATTTCTATGTACGGAAATATGCCCTTGAGTGGTGAGTTGATACCTCTCTCTCCTAATTCTGTAGCGACCGCGACTGAGCCATTGGGGATTACTGTTGATCCGTCTGGAAAGTTTTTGTATAATACGAATATAGCGGATTCTACTGTAGGGATATTTATTATCAACCAAACAAACGGTAGCTTAACTTCAAACGGAACAGTCGGAACAAGTACTAGTCCAGCCGTCATCGTGACAGCAGGAACCAATCCATAGTTAGATAATTTTAATTTTACCATCAATACATTTTACATACAAAAATTAATATGAGAAGATCAATCAATCGGTTCCATAGAAATGAAAAAGATATGGAATGGAAATTTTACCTTTCCCGATTAGAGGAATTTCCAACAAGTTATAAAAATTTTTATAGCAATCAAAATCAATCTTACTTTGCTATTTTCTATTTTCTAGAGGGAACGGGGACTCATTGGATAGATTTTCAAGCGCATTCTATTGAACCGAATTCGTTATTTTTCCTAAACCCAAAACAAGTTCATTCTTGGAAATTTGAATCACCGGTCAAAGGATATGTTCTTAAAATTTATCCAGAAGATTTACTGAAGCAAGGTACGACAATATCACTTTTGGAAAATTTTCGTTTTTTTCAAAACATTAATAGGATAGCGAAAATTAGAATAGAAAATGCTTTTCAGATAAAGTTTGATTTTGAACGGATATTGAGAGAACGAGAGGCGGTTGTTGATAAGAAAATGCTTTATCTTTTGGTTCAGCTGTTACTTTATCAAATTCTAATTGAATATAATGAAAATTATTCAAATGTTTATCAATTTAGTTCATTTAGCTCTCAAATTATTTATCTCATCGATAAAAATTATCAAAAGGAAAAAACTATCGGATTCTATTCGCGAAAATTAAAGCTCACCAAAGATCAAGTAGAAACTTTTTGTATGAAATACTTTGGAAAGAATTTAGAAAGTATACTTTTTGACAGAACTATATTGCAAATCAAAAGGTTACTCGTACATTCGGATATGAACCCAATGGAGATTGCCCTTTACACTGGTTTTGAAGATATTTCTGCTTTTCGAACATTTTTCAAACTTTACACAAAAACTTCTATCGATGAATTCAAAATAACCAAACGCTAGATTTTAATATAAATGATGAAAGTCCATTGCACAAATTATTCAAACACATTTATTGAAATTGCTGACGATTGTCCAGCGGAAAAGGGAGAAATTCCACCTGTGAAAAGAGATGCTAAATCCGTAGCTAATATGCAATTTGATATGATAAGCAAAAACCCTTATAAATATACTTATGATGATGTATTCTTTCAAGTATTTGCCGATCGCGAAGACTTAATGAAAAGCGAATATTTGGAAGCAAGAAAATAATTTTTCTCAAAAGGACAACCTTGTTTCAGAGTTTCTCCACTTACAAAACGCTATGGTTTGGGTGTACACAGTAATAAAGATGGTGAAATAGCAATTTATGGGTATGGAACCGAAGAATACAAAAGAATTGTGAATGACCAAACATTTGCTAAAGTTAAAGATATGAAATCAAGTAAATATAGAATATGATTATACCATTTACAGAATTAGATTGGATGTCAATACTAGGAGCGACGATAGCCTATTCAGCATTCAGTGGAATTTGGCACAGGCAATTCGCTTTTGGAAAAAAATGGGAAGAAGCGATGGGCTTTAAAAGGCCGGAAAATTGGAAAGAAACTGCAATTTATTATATTGTACCTTCGATTTCTTGTTTGATCACTACAATTGCAACTGCTAGTTTAATTAAAATAGTAAGTCTCTCGACGCTAATAGATGCATTTTCTTTTGGGATTAATTTAGCCTATTCGCAATTTTTGATTTTTCATTAGTTGCCAATTTTCTTATGTATATAATTTTTTTAACTGTGGCAATTGTGTTACCTTGTATGTCTGTTACGTTTATCATAAAAGTATAATTGATTTTTTTTTGGACTGTTAGAAGGGCTTTGATTTTCTCGATATCAATGTCTGTTACTTCGAATTTAGCTGTCACTGATTGGCTGTTTTGTTTGATATAATCAATTTCTGCACGTTTATCCCAAACCATATATTGGTTTCCCAACCTTTTTATTAATAAATAAACATAAAATGGATCACACATGGAATATAGGGAGCCACCGAAATGAGTCCCCATGTAACCTTTATTGAAAAAATTTAATTTTAGTAAAACAGTGATTTGGTGTTTTTCTTTTTCATGTTTTATGACTTTGATTCCAGATCCAATGAACGGACAATAAAGGTTGATGCTTTTTTTAAATCCCAACAAAAATTCAAACCATTTCCATTTGGGATCTGGTTGAAATGATTCGATTAAATTTTTCTTCATTTGTTTTTTTAAAAGTACAGATCCCTGGTAAACTTTCTAAAATATATCTAACGTAAATATTTTGTCACAAATAGTTTTAGCCAAACATCTAGATAAGTTTTTGAGACAAGTGAAGGTAGACGCAATGAAAAATTTTAGTTAAATTGGAATTGTGTTTACTAAATAGTAAATTGTTTACTATTTAGTAAACATGGCAAAGTCTGTTACGGAAAAAAGTGATTTGGTTCTTCCATTGTTGGAGTTATTCTGTAATTATGGGATCGATGGTGTGTCAATCGCTATGGTAATAAAGAAAACCGGATTAGGGAAAGGAAGTATCTATTATTTTTTTCCTTATGGAAAGCCCGACATGGTTGAGTATGTTGTTATGAATGCAGAAGATTATCTTTCTGAAAAAATGTATATATTGACTGAAGATAAAATGAAAGGGAAAAGAGGGATTGAAGAGTTTTTAAATGGTTTTTTCAATGATAAGCTTTTTTTGACATATATTCATTTTATGAGTTCACTTGTTCTCTGTAATCAGAAGGATAACTATATAGAGCAAATTAATTTATTTTATGAAGATATGACTTCGAAATTAGCTAAAGTAATTTCGAAAGAAGGTTATTCTAATAGTAAGGCATGGAATATCGCAGAAAACGTTACTATATCTATTTATGGTAGTTATCTTTTTTCTTGTTCCTTGCAGAATCAAAGTTATTTTACGAATCGAATCAAAAAACTAAATAAAATTGTATTAGAAAATCTAAAGTCAAAGTAGGTGGATCAAATGAAGTTTTAAATACTATTTTTGATTTTTATTCAGAAACACACCGAACATTGAGTGTGTTTGCTTTTGGATAAACATCATAGATACTATTGAATGTTGTCGTAAAATTGACATACCATGCACTTGTGGTTCCGGGTGCATTTGTTGTTGATGTCCAGTAATATCCATTTGCTGTAGATACTGTATTCGGAAACACTATTTGGTTGATGGTCGGTCCTGCCGCTTTTGTGAAATCATACAAACTAACAAGTTCATTGCGGTTGGGTAGTCTCCATGACTTAGAACCTAATGTTAAACTACTGCAATAAGTAAGTGCTGTAGCCCAGTTGGTTGGAGTCGCTGCTGACGAACAAGTGGAATCATTATTTTGACCAAAGGAACATTTTTGCCAAATGAGTCCAGTGGCGTTGTCTCTCACTGTCCCATCTCCAAAATCAGAAAAGGATGGATTTTCTATCGGTGGCATTGAGGCAACACAACGACCATGGTAACCATTGGAGTTAGTGGTTGCATACGAATTTGAATTACTATAGTCCAAATACCACGCATCAGATGCATTGGGAGGATAGGGTGTTGAGGCCCAATAAGCAAAGTTTACTGTTGCTGGGAGTGCGATTGGATCTAAGATCGTTAGTGAATTTTTACTCGCATCGTTAGTACTTAACAACTCTTTCATTGTTGGCAATCGCCATGTTTTGTATCCAGCATAGCCGTTTCCTGAATTTGCTGAATTAAGTGCATTGCAAGAGGTTGTTAAAGTCGCTATACCTGCTGTAGTTACGCTGGGACTGTTAATGGTACAGGTTGCACCTTCTAATCCTTGTGAACAGGTTTTCCACAATATTCCTGTAGTATTGTCCAATGTTGTAAAATCATTTGGGTACACTGTGTCCGATTTTGGTGCAGAATAATTAATCGGAAGCCCGGAGCCAATGGAAGCATCATCACTTGCGGCGTACGATATGGTTTGACCAGTTTTTACTGGAATGATTGAATAGATACCTTCTGCAATTGGACTGTCATCCATTCCTGGTTTGATTGCAATGGCCCGAATGCTTTTGCCCGCAAGTAGCCAAATTGATGTTGGCGATAGATACGGGGTAGATTGGTTTGTTGGAAGTGAACCATCTGTAGTGACGTAAATGGTAGCTCCCGGAGTAAGGGTCGTAATCGATACGAAGCGCGGAACTGTGTAATGTCCTGGAGTTGGAGAAAAGATAGGTGCAAATACCTGGTTTAAATATAGTCCACAATGATTTGATGTATTTCCAGAAAGGACTTTGAATAAAATGGTTTCAAAATAGGCATTTTCGTTTGGATCGCAAAGGTTTTCTAAATCTGGATTTTTGCAATTCACAAAAAAGATTAGAAATAATATACAAAAGAATGATCGGTTTCTGTAAGAGAGGCCGAATCTATGTTTCATACCTATTTCCTTCCTCCAAAATTCCGAAGTCAAACCGCGAATTTCTGTTGATTGGTTTAAGCAAAAATCTATTGCTATGATGAATTGAGAAACTTTAAATTTGCCTTAAAATGAAGAAAACTGAAATTTTTTGACAATAATTCTTTTAAAAAATTGCTGGAAGAAAACAAAATTCATACATACAGTGAATCAAATCTAAATCGATTTACATTAAATTTTGGGAAAATGGTAATGGTTATTAATTATTTAAAAAAGAATATTCTAATTTTATTATGTACATTGGTGATGTTTTATTCCTGTGCGACGGAGACGGTCAAGGAACCTTCGCTTATAACGACTGAAAAAAATAGTTCTATCAAAAGAGCTTGGAGCCCAGTACCTCAGTGTTGTGACTTACATTCCGAGTTTTTGGGTGTTGTTGTGCTAAGTAAAGTCTGTGTTTCTGAATCTGAAACAAAATTAGAATTATATACGAAAGAATCCAAAAAAGTTTGTGTATTAAAGGAAGGGATGGTGTTTCGAGATGATTTGGGAACTTCCTATTCCTTTTTGAAATCTGAAGGTGCGGGGATTTGTCCTAAACGAATCCAAATGAAGAATACTCCTTTTACTTTACAATTTGAAAGTATCTCTTCTGAAGCAAAATCCTTTGATCTAATAGAAGATAAAAATGCAAAACATGCCCATAAACCTTGGATTTTTGAGAAAGTTGATTTAACTCAATGTGTTTGGAAATAAAGACTCAAAGATTTTTTTTGGAAATTTGATTCACAATAAAAACCTCTGCCAATATTGATTCACAGAGGTTTTTGGTATTTATACATTAAAAAGAAGGTAGATACACGTTATCTACCTATTACATTTTCTGTGACCAAGCGGAACACCATCCAAGAGAAGAGACAACTCCTGCACTGATGATATTACACTTTCCCCAGGCATCGTTCAATTTTGTATACTGTGCACAATGTTTACAAAATTGATTTTTGGCAGAGGGTTCTTTTCTTTCTGGATTTAGAGTAAAGTCTGTATGTTTTGCGTCCTGGTGGAAACCTAATGCCTTGGCAGTCGGATCTGACTCGGAGACGGGACTAAGTCCCTCTGGAATGGTTCCAGAGGGTTTGTTTTCTGCCGTAACTTCCGAGGAAAAACCCAAACCTCTCTCAATAAAAATAAGAGAGGTTACCAAATACAATGACTTGGTTAAAAAAGTTTTACGCGAAGATTTGGACATCTTTACTTCTTTATTTTTTTACATCAAATCGATCTAACATCATTACTTTGTTCCAAGCGGTAACAAAGTCTTTAACGAACTTGTCTTTACCATCATCGGCCGCATAAACTTCCGCAACAGCACGGAGTTCCGAATGAGAACCAAAGATAAGGTCAACAGAAGTTGCCGTCCATTTTTTAGCGCCTGTTTTGCGGTCTACACCTTCATAAAGACCTTCTGTTTGGGTAGACTTTTGCCATTTAGTCGACATATCGAGTAAATTGACAAAAAATTCGTTTGTAAGCACTCCTGGACGATTCGTTAAAATCCCGTGTTTCAATTTTCCAGAATTCGCATCAAGAGATCGTAATCCACCTAAAAGCACTGTCATTTCCGGAATGGTTAATGACAACATGTTGGATCTATCAACTAACATCTCTGTAGGCGAAAGTGAGTTTCCAGGACCATAGTAGTTGCGAAATGCATCAGCTTTTGGTTCTAAAACGGAAAAGGAATAAACATCGGTTTGTTCTGCAGTGGCATCGGCTCTTCCTGGAGTAAACGGTACTTTTACTTCAACTCCCGCTTTTTTAGCAGCTTCTTCAATCGCAGCGTTACCACCTAATACGATTAAGTCGGCAAGAGAGATTTTGTTTCCAGATTCATTAAAATCGGATTGAATTTCTTCCAATTTTTTTAGTGTTTTTGATAACTCATCTGGATCATTTACGGGCCAATTTTTTTGAGGTGCCAAACGAATTCTTGCACCATTCGCTCCGCCTCTCATATCTGTGCTTCGGAATGTTGCAGCAGACGCCCAAGCAGTTTTTACGAGTTCAGGTATTGAAAGACCTGATTTTAGGATTTTGCTTTTTAAACTATCAATCTCTTTTGGACCAACTAACTTATGATCTACTTTGGTAAGTGGGTCTTGCCAAATGAGCGGTTCTTTAGGAAGATCATTTGAGATATAACGGGAAAGTGGACCCATATCCCTGTGAGTGAGTTTAAACCAAGCCTTAGCAAAAGCGAGTTCGAATTCTTTTGGGTTCTCTTGGAATTTTTTGGCAATGACTTTATAACTTGGGTCAAATTTTAAAGCTAAGTCAGTCGTAAACATGATCGGTGCATGTCTCAGTGTTTTGTCATGGGCATCGGGAACCATATTGGCACCGGCCCCATCTTTTGGAATCCACTGGATGGCACCTGCAGGGCTTTTTGTTTGCACCCATTCAAAGCTAAATAGATTGTTTAGATACTGAGTAGTCCATTTTGTAGGATTGGCAGTCCATGCACCTTCGAGTCCACTTGTAATGGTATCTTCCGCATTTCCTTTTTTGTAATTATTTTTCCAACCAAACCCTTGTTCTTCGATACCTGCTGCAGCTGGTTCTTTGCCAACATGTTTGGATGGATCTGCTTTTCCATGTGCTTTACCGAATGTATGTCCACCAGCAATGAGAGCCACTGTTTCTTCATCATTCATAGCCATTCGACCGAATGTTTCTCGAATATCTTTAGCGGCTGCTAGTGGGTCTGGGTTTCCGTTAGGTCCTTCTGGATTTACGTAAATTAGTCCCATTTGTACGGCACCAAGAGGATTCTTTAGTTTTCTATCTCCTTCATACCTTTCGTCAGCTAACCATTTTTTTTCTGGACCCCAATAGACTAGGTCTGCTTCCCAATCATCTGTCCTTCCTCCAGCAAAACCATAGGTTTTAAATCCCATAGATTCGAGAGCCACGTTTCCAGTGAGGACCATAAGGTCTGCCCAAGAGATTTTTTTTCCATATTTCTTTTTGATCGGCCAGAGAAGGCGGCGTGCTTTGTCCAGGTTGGCATTGTCTGGCCAACTATTGAGAGGCTCAAATCTTTGTTGTCCCCCTCCCGCTCCACCACGTCCGTCACTTATGCGGTAAGTCCCGGCACTATGCCAAGCCATCCGGATGAAAAAAGGCCCGTAGTGACCATAATCGGAAGGCCACCATTCTTGGGAGGTTTTCATTAGAGTTTTGATTTCTTCTTTGAGTGTTTGGATGTCCAAGTCTTTGAATTCTTTGGAATAGTTGTATTGTCTTCCCATGGGGTTGGATTCCGCTGCGTGTTGGCGGAGTGGTGCCAAATCAAGCCTTTCGGGCCACCAAAACTGATTCGAAATGTTTTGGCGCTCCATTGAACTGGCAGATTCTTTGGTGTCCGCCGCTCCCAGAGGGCTTAGAGCAAGCACCAAAACGGCAATGGCAGAAATGTTTGTTGTTCTCATATTGACCTTCACTTTCTAGATTTAGTTTAAATTTAGAATAAATCCAGGTAATTAAATCAAGTCATTTTTTAGATTTAGTCTAAATTTAAACTGTTGGGGAGGGAAAATAAGGAATTTGTCAATGAGAACGAAAAAATATTCTGAATCGGATTCTTTTAAGGAAGTGGGGGAAAAGTTCCTTTTTACCCAGGGGTTTTGGTATGCCAACAGTAAACTTTGCTCAGGAAAGGTCATCGGATGAATTGCTGTTGGAATTGTAGTATATATAACCAATTAATTTTTTTAGTTTCAGCTTATACCTGATTTATATTTTATAGCAAAACAAACGTTTTGTTGGAAGTTTAAAAAAACTTTGCAATAAAACTGAGACAATATGGAATATATTTAATATTCAGGAAGGTTAATATTTGTTTTTCATTAAATTTACTACGTCTTTGCCTTTAGGATTTTTTTCAAAAATTAGAATCATTTGTTTAATTTCATTCACTGCATTCTGTTTCAGCTGCGACTCTTCTTTAGGTAAGGATTGTTCCAAAGCAAAAGAAGAAGCTGCCATTTGCGAATTATCTGTTTATGTTGCCTATCCAAATTGTAACCAAACAGAGACTCGAACTTACTATAATAATCCATCCACCTCATCAACGGTTAACATTACATCGCGAAATTCAATTTGTGAATTTTCGCGATTCATGCTTTTGGAAGCCTGCCGAGATCAAAAGAAAAAGAAATGTGGTGAATGATTTTATTTAGCAAATTGATTCGTTAATTTCTTTTTTTACCCATAAGAAAAATTCTGTCCTGAATTTTCTTATGGGGGTATCTTTGGCGAATGGGATATAGAATTACTCTTGGCGCAAAAACCTACAATTTCCCTGAATTAAAAGATCTTTTAGCAAAGGCCAGTCCCCATAGATCTGGGGATGTATTAGCAGGTCTTTCCGCAACAAGTCAGGAAGAACGAGTGGCAGCCCAAATGGTTCTTTCTGATGTATATCTTTCTGAGTTTTTAAATATAGAATTAATTCCAGCAAACAAAGATGAGGTGACAAAACTCATTTTAGATTCGCATAATAAGGAAGCTTTTGCCTTAGTTTCGCATCTAACAGTAGGTGGTTTTCGTGATTTTCTGTTAGCTGAAACAACAGATGCAGAAGTCATCACTTCGATCCAATGGGGACTTACACCAGAGATGGTTGCTGCCGTATCCAAATTAATGTCCAATCAGGATTTGATATTAGTTGGAAATAAAATAAAAGTAATCACTAAATTTAGAAATACCTTAGGGTTGCCGGGTCGACTATCTGTAAGATTACAGCCAAATCATCCTACCGATGATCCAAAAGGGATCGCTGCTAGTTTACTCGATGGACTTCTTTTAGGGAGTGGTGATGCTGTGATTGGAATCAATCCTGCAACCGATAACATTCCAACTTGCATTGCGCTACTCGAGATGTTAGACAATCTCATCCAAAAATATTCCATCCCCACACAGTCATGTATCTTAACTCATGTGACCACTTCAATGGAAGTGATGAAACGAGGCGCCCCATTGGATTTGGTATTTCAATCCATAGGAGGGACAGAAGATTTAAATAAAAGTTTTGGTGTGAATCTTTCTATTTTGAAAGAGGCAAGGCAAATGGCACTTTCTTTAGGCCGAGGAACAGTGGGTGATAACGTGATGTATTTTGAAACCGGGCAAGGCAGTGCTTTGTCGGCAGGTGCACACCATGGAATCGACCAACAAACATTAGAAGTGAGAGCTTATGCAGTGGCTAGAGAGTTTTCACCACTTCTTGTGAATACTGTTGTTGGATTTATTGGTCCTGAATATTTGTACAATGGAAAACAAATCATTCGAGCAGGTCTTGAAGATCATTTTTGTGGAAAGTTACTTGGTCTTCCCATGGGAGTGGATGTTTGTTATACGAATCATGCAGAAGCAGACCAAGACGATATGGATACGCTATTGACATTGTTAGGTGTCGCGGGATGCACCTATATTATGGGAGTCCCTGGCGCAGATGATGTCATGTTGTCATATCAAAGTACTTCCTTTCATGACGCTTTGTATCTTAGGCAAGTGTTAGGATTAAAACCTGCTCCTGAGTTTGAAAGATGGTTACTCGAAAAAGGTATTTTTTCAAACAAAAATGGCTTTTTGCCAAAAGAAAACAAAGAGCTTCGCTTACTCGAAGAGTTGTTGGAAAATTAAATCTTATGACTTTTTCAGAGGAATGGAAACAGTTTAGTACGGCAAGAATTGGTCTGCATCGGTTTGGTGGTTCAATCTCCACAAAAGAAGTGTTAAAATTCCGTTTAGATCATGCAAGAGCCAGAGATGCAGTTTTACTGAGTCCCAATTTTTCCAAATTATTGGAGCAGTTGGGAGTTTTGGGTAAACCGAAAAAACTTCCAACTTTGTTTATGGAGAGTAAGGTTCATTCAAAAGAAGAGTATTTGCTCCGACCTGATTTGGGAAGAAGGTTGTCTCTCGAGT
Source organism: Leptospira terpstrae serovar Hualin str. LT 11-33 = ATCC 700639 (assembly GCF_000332495.1). NCBI lineage: Bacteria > Pseudomonadati > Spirochaetota > Leptospiria > Leptospirales > Leptospiraceae > Leptospira > Leptospira terpstrae. Next base: position 56,239 of record NZ_AOGW02000018.1, read on the forward strand.
CAATTGCCAACTTACAGACATTTGCTGGTGAATGTGATTTGGTTCTTATCGGAGTTGATGGGCTATCAGCAAAAGCAATTGACGAAAATTTAATTCCTTTTTTAAAAATTCTGATAGATGCTATAAGTAAAACAGGTTTACGCCTTGGGCCTTTGGTTCTTTCGAAATGGGGAAGGGTTGCCATAGGTGATGAAATAGGTGAGGTTTTGAATTCTAAAATTTCGATTGTAATCATTGGGGAGAGGCCAGGATTGTCATCGGCAGATAGTTTGGGTGTTTATATCACCTACAGTCCGCAAGTTGGGAAAACAGATGAATGTCGCAATTGTATTTCTAATGTCCGTCCAGGTGGATTTGGATTTGAAGCTGCTGTAGCAAAAACTATGTATTTAATAGAAGAATCCATTCGTAGAAAACTATCCGGAGTAGAATTAAAAGATGAGATGCCTCCAGAATTTTTATTAAAATCGAAAGAAAATCCGAACCTAAGCGCTTAAGGATAGGAAAAGCCTCATCATACTATGATTGCGAATTAGTTTAGATTTAAAAATATAAATCCATAGAAAACAGAAGATTGACAGAATCTGTCTATATCATTTGCATAGAATACATTCCGGGAGGAATGGGGTGAAATTCCTCAGCTGACGGTGCAACCGTGAATTCCGTTATTTTTAATGGAAAAGTCGGATCTTCCCACAAATGAATCGCCCGTAAACGATCATTCGTTCCTAGATTTTTCGAAAGGGTCCCGGACAAATTACACCGGAATGACCAAAACCTCCACCAAACAGAGATTTTGTGATTTCGGATTTTAAGGAGATACACCTTGGAAAAATCCCAAACACCCAACCTAAACAATTCCGACGTTATTCAAGATTTACCGAAACATGAAGAGAAAATTTGTCCCAATTGTTCTCGAATATTTGAATGTAAAGTTGGGTCCATAAGTCTTTGCCAATGTACAAAAGTTACACTTTCTTTAGAAGAACGTGAGTATTTAGCCCTACAATTTGCTGATTGTCTTTGTTATCAATGTATGGAAAAGTTAGCCTTTGAATACAGAATTGCAAAATCTTATAAGACTCTCACATGGAGTTTTTGAATCGTAAAAATAAATAGGTAATAAAAATAGAATCAGATGGATGAACTATTGGAATTAGGGTCGAAAGCCTTAAGAAAAGCGGCATTGAATATTGATGCAAAAGAATATATTTTAAAAAACGAAATACTTTTTAAAACATTGAAGAAAGCAGCCGATCGATATAGCGGTGGTGAAACTTTAGAAGAAACTATTCCAATGGTTATTTCAGAAAACCAAATAGGGAATAAGTGCTCTATTGAGTTTATGGGTGAAAGTACAAAAACCATTCAGGAAGTAACCGAAGTTACTGATGAGTTTCTTCGTATTGTTAAAGAAATTAAACTACAGAAACTACATTCTACAATTTCATTGGACCTTTCTCATATAGGGCTAAACCTTTCAAAAGAATTCTGTCGGGAAAATTTAGAAAAAATTTGTATAGATGCAAAAAATGCAGAAATAGAAGTGATAGTTAGTGCAGAGGATATCGAAAAAACGGATGCGATCCTTGATGTTTATAAACAATCCCATAAGGTTTTCGATAATATTGCCATCACTCTACAGGCATACTTGTATAGGACAAAAGAAGACTTTCAAGAACTCATCCGAGAGAAAGGAAGAATTCGTATCGTAAAAGGTGCCTTTGAAACTCCCGTCGGACATTCTATCTCGCGGGGCGAATTATTGGATTCTGTCTATTTAGATTACGTAGAACAATTGATTTCGCAAAACCATAAATGTTCCATTGCCACACACCATCATAAAATACAACAGGAAGCAAAAGCTCTAATTGAAAAATACAAACCAAATCCAAATTCGTATGAATTTGAAAGTTTATATGGTATTCAAACAGAGCAGTTGGCCGCCCTTCGGGAGGAGGGTCACCCTACAAAACTTTATTTTGTTTATGGAAAAGAATGGTATCTCTATCTTTGTAATCGAATAGCCGAACACCCATTAAATATATTTAGAGCTTTAGATGATATTGTGGCTTAATAAAATTAAGCCAAACAATCGTAGTATTTTCGATAAATCTTATATTGAATTTTTAAATTTGATTGGAAATTAAACTTAGGTAGTTGTTCTATTTGTATAGTAGGATGAATTACTTTTGACGAATATATTCTTTTTGGTGCCTCTCTTTGCTTCTTTGGCAAACGTTAGCTGTTTTATAGAAAATATAACGCGGGACCACCGTTTTCATCGGCTACTCAGTGTGTTTTATTTCGCTATTGGGATTCAAAATGCGGCTACTGCTGCCCTTTGCCTTGCACCGAATGAAACTACTGGCATAGCTATTTGGATTTTCCAATGCCATTCATTTTTTCTTTTAGCTCCTGTCCTTGTTGCTTTGTGTTCATTTTGTACAGGCAGGAAATTGTTGAATCAGGCTACAATTGGCATTGCTATTTATGCTCTGGCGATAGATTTACTTTGTTCTTCCATTCCAAAAACCTTTGTTTATGGATTTTCCCCACTTTCTTTTGGAATGGCACCTTTACTTACTGTTTTCGGTGGGTTTCTTGGTGGTTCTGTCCACTTTTTTGCTATTTCTGTGTCTTTGTATTTTGTTCTTTTCCCATTAGAATGGATTACATTTTTGAATCGTAAGAAGTTTATCATTTCGTTATGTGTTTGGTGGTTTGGGCTTTTTTCCAATTTTTTACCGATGTATGGATTTAACTTTCCTCCATTACATCCCGTAGTGGATGCCACACTTTCTGTGTTACTTTCCATCTATTTGAATCGCTATAATACAGCAAGGCCAAGTATATACAGTCTCATTGCTTCTATTTTGATTTCTTTAGCAGTCGGATTACTTATTGGGATTATAGTTTTAGGAATTCTTCCTACTTTTCCTTTCAAAGAATTTGCCACTTCTGTGATTACAACAGTAACCAGTCTTTTGTTTTTTGCCTATTTGTTGAAAACGTCTTTGAAAGAAAATAAGCCAAACCTTTCTTTTTCATTGTCACTTGAAACATTCTCTTTATCAAAACAAGAACTCAGAATCTGTGAGTTGGTAGCTGAAGGGCATAGTCGTTCGTTCATTCGTCTGATTCTTAATGTATCGGATGGAACTTTAAGGAACCATTTGAAAAGTATATATTCCAAAGTATTACCTGAATCCAATTCCACATCGAAAGACCAACTACAAAGATTGACAGTATTTTTATCTAAACAAAAGTTATTGGAAGGAAAATCTGATAAATAAATATTAGTGCTTAATATTTTAATTTCTTTTACTGCTCAACACAAACTAACTCGCGATTGACAGAACACTGCTGAAGTCCTTTCCCGGCAGTGAGTGTTAAAATATCTTGAGTATAGGCATCTCCTGCGATTCCCAATTCCCAAGCGGTATTGGTAGTCCACTTCAAACAAGCTCCATCTAAATTTGTTGTCCATTCTGCATTGAGTCCCGTCCAATGGTCAGAGGTAGTTGTTGTAATTGGTGTAGAAATTGTAGAGGTAAATAATCCATTGGCATTCGATGTTTCTATATTGATTCCGTTTGGTCGTATGTAAGCCTGGTTTGCTTTGAAAACCCAATCGATCTGACCATCGCCCAAATTTGATGTGATACTTGCTCTTCGTGATATTCCGTCGACGACCATTGCTTTGAAATTACCAGAGCCTGGGTAGTTTGGATCTGACTGACAGCTTGCATCAAAGTGAGAAGCTTTGCCAATATTGGCAGGGTATGTATTCTGAGTAATAAATATAATACAGTTTATACAAGAAGATTGACAATTGATTTCAATATCCTGTATGTTTTTGTTGGTAACCTTTCCTGTGGAATTTACCAGCTCACAGAAGTTACCGTCTGCTTGCTTCGCAAAATTAACTTCGTAGTTAGAGCCAATCGGAATTTGATTTGGAAAAGTAAACTCTGTGCTACCAGAGGCAATCACTAGCGTTTCTTTATGATTTAAAATCAATGTCAATCCAGCACCCGTAAGCCCAGAGATTTTTCCACCAACAGTAAAACTTGAGACACTCATCAGGAAACAATGTGGGCTTGTATCACCTAATATTGATTTTGCTGCAATTGTTTTTGAAAAGGATGTTGAATCTGAATCACATATGTTTTCCAGAGAGGAGGAATCACAGTGAGTTAGAATTCCCAAAGAAAAAATAAGAATAAAAAAAGAATGAATGAAAGGAAAAATAAAAATATTTTTCTTCTTAAATATAAGCGAGTGCATTTGTATTTTCATTATGTTACAAAATATGATATTTCTTTGTTTGAAAAATCCCTGATCTGAAAATTAGTGTTTGTATCAAATAATCAGATCGGATATTTTTAAGAACCATATCAATCATTTGGGATATTTAGATATCCTTGTAAGATGGCAGATCTTAATGGTTGGTCGATAATGAGGAAAGATACAACCTTCGTGCACAAAAATTCTTTATCATGAATGTTGAAGCTTGTTTTAGTTGAATGAAGGCCAGCATTGGGGATGGGTATATCTAAGTCGACTGCGGGGGCAATAGTTTCCGGAAAACTTCTTGGGCTTACTCCGACCAAATCTAAGTGTAGAGAAGTGCCCTGGCTTGGAAGGTTGTAGTTTGCTGTAAGTTCTACAGTCTCTCCTACCTTTGTGGCCGTAATACAATGGTCATCACAGTTACCCCATGTTGCAGGAATTTTCATTGCATCCGCACAATTTCTTGGGTGTCCTATGGTTAATTGTTTTGTAGACAATCCAAATTGATTTTTTGCAACAACGAATACTTTGTATTTTTTATCAGCATCGGCCAAATATGAATAACCACTAAAGTTAGCAGCAGTTCGTTTAATGGAAGTTAATGAGTTGATTACAGTTCCGTCAGCTTGGAGTTCCATATTTTTTTTCCCAAAGTAAAGAGAGACTTCCGTATTTTCGGGTACTGGTTTTTGAAAACTAACGCTAGTTTTCTGGAATTGTAAGAGGCCTTTCGTTGCATAGGGATCATCTGCAGGATTTGCATGATTCGTGAAGTAAGTAATTTCATTAAGAATGGGAATCCCATTTGTCTGATCTTCTATAGCAATCGGAGCATCTGTGCCCAAGGAACCGCCTTGGCCATTTCCTTGTTGTGAAGCTGTGTTAGCATCAGTAGCAAGTAAGATGGGAACCAAATGAGTTTCTGCCTCAGGGTTTTTACTTTCACATTGAATGAGGAAGATCGATAGTCCCGTAGTGAGTAGAACTAGGAAGTTCCAACGAACAAACTGAATGGTTCTATTACGGAGCCGTTTCAAAAAACGCAAAAATAAATTGGGTGTTTTCATGCACTTAAGGTAACATGAGTAAAGTTATTTTACCATGTCCTGGATGTCATGACTGGGGGAAAGGGACTATCCCAAATGTCATGTTTGGAATTTTCGTCAGATTTATTATTTCAGGTAACTTTCATTTGCAACTCGTTAGATTTCGAAACTCAGTTACTTTTTCTACCGAATTGATTTTCAACAATAGTTACCCAAATAGATAACTATTGTTCTTGCCAAAAAACTGGGTCCAATCAATAGTTTCCCATATGGATAACTATTATTCAGCCGACCTTCTACTTTACATCCATCCCCTGGCCTCCTTTTGCCATAAGGTACTAATCGCCTTATATGAAAATGGGACAGAATTTGAACCTCGAATCGTGGATTTCTTAAAGGAAGATTCCAGTGCTGCCGAACTCTTCGCTTACTGGCCTGTAGGAAAGATTCCACTTCTGCGTGATCGAAAACGAAAAAAGACAATTCCCGAAACTTCCATTATTATTGAGTATCTGGATGTACATTATCCTGGCCCAATCAAATTAATCCCAATGGACGAGGAACTTGCATTCGAAACTAGGCTTTGGGACAGGTTCTTTGATTTGTATATCAGCGTTCCCATCCAAAAAATTGTAGTCGATCGGTTGCGACCCAATGGTCAAAACGATCTCTTGGGAGTAGAAGAGGCATACAATACATTGAAAACTTCTTATGATATGGTGGAGAACCAGTTGAGTTCCCAAGGTTTAATTACAGGGGATCACTTTACAATGGCTGACTGTTCGGCGGTTCCTGCTTTATTTTATGCAGATACGATTGTTAGTTTTCGAAACACTCACCCAAAGACCACAGCTTATTTTGAACGGTTATTGGAAAGACCTTCCGTTAAACGCACGATAGACGAAGCAGAACCATATTTTCATATGTATCCGTTGAGTGATAAAATTTCAAAACGATTCCGAAAAATTGGATCTTGAAGAGACTAACTCCAAATGATACTAAAAATAATAGCGAATGATGAAATCTAAAATATTCGGATTGGAAACGATCTTTCATGCCCTTGCAGATCGGAGTCGTTTGGGAATGGTAGAACGTTTGAGTTCTGGTCCTGCTTCTGTTAAAGAATTGGCAGAACCACTTGAAATGGCCCTACCATCAGTTTTAAAACATTTGAAAGTTTTGGAAGAAGGTGGGATTGTCATTTCAGAAAAGTTAGGTAGAGTTCGTACTTATCGATTAGATCCTACAAAACTTTCTAGTATTGATTCTTGGGTGGAAGAAAGAAAAGCCGCATGGAATCAAAGTTTTGATCGGTTAGGAAATTTTTTAATAGAGTCTTCGGATGAGAATTCCGACGGAGAGTAAAAATGAATCAAGGACAAGTAAAACACTCTACATTTACCATTGAAAGGATCCTTCCTGCTTCTAAAGAAAGATCTTTTGCTGCTTGGGCCAATAGTGAATCCAAACGAAGGTGGTTTGCCTGTCATGATGATTGGAAAACCGTAGAATATTCGTTAGACTTTCGTGTGGGTGGATCGGAATCTAATCTTGTGTTAACCCCAGCCGGTGGCCGTCATGTCTTTGAAGGACGTTATTATGATATAGTTACGAATGAAAGAATTGTTTATGCTTTCGGAATGTATGTCAATGACATTCGAATTTCTGTGTCTCTAGTGACAGTTGAATTTGAGTCGATAGTTCCAGGTCGAACAAAGATGTTGTTTACCGAACAGATTGTACTATTGCAAGATCCTAGCAAAAAAGAGTTTTCTCTCGAAAATGAAGTTCGTGGCAGGGTGGAAGGAACAAATGCCGGATTTGATCGGCTTGAAAAAGAACTGAGTTGAAGGCTACTTTTTGTTTCGGAGCCTCCATTCAGTCATTCTATTTTATTGTTTTATAGAAGTATCATACAGGATAAAGAAATTCATAAAATGTTCCATTCACAATAGGTACTCTTATGTTTTTTATATCTCTGGATTCTTCATCAGTTTCTAAGTATTGGAAAAAAGATTTCTCTGGTTTATATTGGTATTGGGTTCTGGCTCGTCCTAAGGTTTGGAGTGAATTTTGGATATTCGTTTTCATTGATTCTTTAGGATTGAAAAATTGAAAGAGTTGTCTATTTTTTGCAGAAGCCGGTAAAGAACATTCCCAACAAATCTCTTCTTCAATAGACAAAATTTCATCATATAGATTGCCATCTTGGCCTGGGCCACCGAGAGCCATTAATTTTAGGGAAAGTTCATAGTATTCTTCGAGCAGGGATTCAATGTATTCCATCTTGTGGTAACCTCTAGAATCCACTATACCAGGGGGTTCGGACAAAATAAGTGAGGTCAGGGAAATCTTTTAGAAAATAAATAAAAATTCTCTGATTCTAAAACTCAATAGAATCTAGAGATTTCCATCGATTCCCTCGGTCCTTTACTAAGAAATTCCCAATAGATGTCGATGATTCAAATCTTTGTATGGATTTGGGCTATTTTTTTTGTGGTTAGTACGAAATGTCCGAAAACAATGAGTTTGATTAGAAAACTTCCGAAAATACACTCTTTGTTAAAAATATGAGTGATCACCTGCAGACTTTCAAATACAAATAGATATAAACTTTATATGACAAATTCTATTTCCATATCTCAATCCTCTCTAAAAGAAAAAATTAACAAAAGTAAGGTGATCGGAATCAAAGGTCAACTTATGTTATTTATATTTTTGATTCTATCCAGTGTACTTTCTTGTATTTTCTATATTTCTTACACAACTGCTAAAGAACAGGTTTTAAATGTGGGAGAAGAGATGTTTACCAATGTCCTTAAAGATGCTGTCGGACTTGTAGATGCCTTAAATGAAAGGGTAAAGGCAGGTGATATGACATTGGAAGAAGCTCAGGAAATGGCAAAAACCTATATAGTTGGTCCAAAGATGCCAGATGGAAATCGAGATATTTCCAAAACAAAAATGTCTACAAACGATTATATGTATCTTTGGGGAATTACACCGGAAGGGATTGCAACAATGCATCCTTTTAACATTGAAGGAGCTAATATTTGGGACTACCAGATCCAAGGTAAGTATACGGTTCGAGACACTTGGGGAAATCCAAAAGCTACTGGATATCCATTGCGTGAGATTTGGCAAAACCCTGGTGAACCAATTTATACTTTTATGGCTTATCAAGCTTATTACAAACCATGGAATTGGGTAATTGGTGCTGGTGGTAGAGAAGAAATTATTTATGAAAGAAGATTACTTGGAATGCAAACTATCTTTCTATTAAGTGCAGTCATAAGCTTAACCTTATCAATGTTATTTTCTTATATACTTGCCTCTTTCATCGCGAAAAGAATTCAGAAAATTAAATTTGTCGTAGAAAAGGCAAGTCAGGGAGACCTAAGAGAGAAGGTAGATCTTGCCTTTAAAGACGAGTTTGGAATTCTTGGTGATGATTTTAATACTATGTCAACTAATTTACGTGAGATGATGAAACATGTTTCTAAATCCTCTGTAAAAGTTGCGGAATCAGCAAAGGATATGTATACAAGTGCCGAACATTCCTCGGCAGTCACCGGGAATATAGCTAAATCAATCCAACAAGTAGCTGTTAATACTGAATCACAATTAGTTGCGTTTACAGAAAACAAAAGAGCTATGTTGGAAAATTCTCAGGCAGTTGCAAAGATTGCTGAGTCCACTGCCACAGTTTCAGATCTAGCAAATGAAGTACTCGAAAAAGTGCAAGAGGGACGGGATGTGATCGGAACTACCATTAAACAAATGTCAGTTGTTAATTCTTCTGTAAGTGGGATTTCTAATAGTATCCATGTATTAGGTGAAAATTCAAAAGCAATTGGTCAAATCGTTGAAACGATAAATCAAATCGCGAGCCAAACCAATTTGTTAGCGCTAAATGCTGCCATTGAAGCTGCAAGAGCCGGAGAACAAGGCCGAGGATTTGCCGTTGTGGCCGATGAAGTGAGAAAGTTGGCAGAAAGATCTGAAGACGCTACCAAACAAATTAGTGTTTTGATTGGAGAAATCCAAAAAAACACCACATCGGCAGTAACAATGATGGAGAATGGAACCAGAGAAGTGGACCAAGGTGTTTCCATGGTAAACGAAGTAGGTCAAACCTTTGAAAGGATTGCCGGTTCTATCGAAAAAGTGACAGATGAAATGCAAGGAGTTTCTGCTACAACCGAAGAAATATCAGCCAGCACAGAAGAGTTAAACGCGTCTACCGAACAACTAGCTCAAATTTCCAATGGGATTTCTGATAGCACACAAGCTATCGCTGCTTCTTCCGAAGAGCAGCTTGCTTCCTCTGAAGAGGTTACAGCAGCTGCTAACAATTTAGGTGTCCTTGCTGATGAACTTAAATCTGAGATAGATAAATTCAAGATCTAAGAATGTAATTGTTAGGTCTGCAATTTGGAATTTTCGTTGTTTACTGAACCTTAACAACAACTTTCCCTTTTGCACGACCACTTTCTACATAAGCCATCGCATCGTTTACTTTTTCAAAAGGAAACACTTTGTCCACAACTGGACGAATCACTCCTGAGTTGATCAAATTTGTTATTTCGTTCAACTGGTTCCCTTGAGCTTTCATAAAAAGAAAAACAAAGTTTACCTTCAACTGTTTTGCTTTTTTTCTTACCCCGAAACTTATTAACATAAGTATTGTTTTTAAAAACCAGGAAGATGTAATTTCTGCTGCAAAATCTGGATCAGGTGGACCCGAAATGGAAATTAGTTTCCCACCTGGTTTTAATATTCGTAATGATTTTTCAAGTGTTTTGGCATCTTGACTATGTAAGACAAGATCGTAATCTTTAAGAATCGTTTCGAAGTCTTCGTTTTTGTAATCAATTAAAAAATCAGCACCGAGACTTTTCACTAATTGGAAGTTAGATGTACTGGTTGTCGTGGCTACTGTGGCACCTAAATGTTTAGCCAATTGAATTGCAAAAGTTCCAACTCCACCGGAACCAGCTTGAATAAAAACTTTTTGTCCTTTTTTGAGATTCCCTTTTTCAATTAATGCTTGATAGGCTGTGAGTCCAACCAAAGGAATAGATGCGGCTTCTTCCATTGTCAAACCTGTTGGTTTGATTGCTACGTCATTTTCGTTAATTGCTATCAGTTCGGCAAAAGTTCCAATCCGGAAATCTGCGGGCCTTGCATATACTTCATCTCCAACTTTAAATTTTTTAACCTCTGCGCCAACTTTCACTACTAGTCCAGCGACATCGTGACCTAGGATGAATGGAAATTTATAGGGCAAAATTAGTTTAAATTCACCACTCTTAATTTTAGAATCCAATAAGTTAACGCCTGCAGCATGGACTTGAACCAAAACTTCGTTCTCTTTCATGGATGGTTCTGGCATTTCCGCTGACATTAGATCTTTGTTTTTGTTATATTTTTGAATTATATAAGCTTTCATTTTTTTCTCCCAAGAAATAGAGGAAACTATTTAGAATTCCTAATATCTTTCAAAATAGAATTCTCAAAAGCCTTATATGCATAATGTTGCATAGTAAGGATAAAGGAAGCTTTTTTGCCTACAGGAAAATTGAATTTTGGATCTTTTTGTTGAATAATATCGATTACTGTATTTACAACTGGCTCAGGAGAAGGGGCTTTATCGAATAAGTTTTTAGAGAATGTTTCTGATTGTTTTCGAAACAGATCATAATCATTAATTTTAATTTTTGAGGGAACTGCGTTATTACCAATATTGGTTTTAAAAGCTAGTGGTTCCACCATACTCACTTTAATATTGAATTCATTTAACTCGAACCTTAATACTTTGAAATAACCTTCTAACGAATGTTTTGAAGCAGAATAGTAAGCAACATTAGGAAGTCCAATAAGTCCTAAAAAAGATCCAACAGTGATAATTTTACCATACCTTTGTTTTCTGAAAAATGGCAATAGTTGATTGGTTAGTTTTACCGTTCCCCAAAAATTAGTTTCGAATTGTTCTCGTCCTAACTCGATAGGAGTTTCTTCTGCAAGCCCACGAACTAAATATCCTGCATTATTGATTAGAACATCAAGTGTGTCTATTTGGCTGAATAATCGTTCACTGAATGATTCTATCGAACTTTCGGATGAAATGTCCAATTCTAGCAGTTTAAAAGGTAAGTTTGCTTTATGTTTCTCTGGATCCCTGCTTGTTCCTATGACAGTAAATCCGTTTTTGTGTAGTTGATTGGCGATTAAGAGCCCGATCCCTGAGGAAGCGCCGGTGATTAATATAGTTTGTTTCATTTTTTTGATCCATTCTTCTTTGAAATTTTTGTTTTAGATTTTGGAATGTACCGATCGTAAACAGAGCTACTTTCAGGATTTCCTATCTCTGATTAGTTTGACTCATATTACTTGCAAAATGCAAGTAATATGCTAATAAAATTACTTGTTTTTTGCAAGTATTTTTAAAAAAATCAAATTATGTTACCGAATCCAAAAAAAAGATCGGATTGTCCAATCAGCTGCTCTCTTGATATCTGGGGTGATAAATGGTCGCTTCTCATTATTAGGGATATTCTTTTCTTTAAAAAACGCACTTATGGAGAATTCCTGAAATCGGCGGAAGGGATTGCTACGAATATTTTAGCTTCAAGACTCCAATCATTAGAAGAAAACGGCCTGATTGAAAAATTGGAGCATCCAGATAACAAAGTAAAAAGTTTATACAAATTAACGCAGAAAGGAATCGATTTGGTTCCTATCTTTTTAGAAATTTATATCTGGGCTGAAAAGTATTTTGAGATTCCAAAGGACTTAAAAACAAAGTTACGTGAAGTGAAGAAGGATAAGGAAGCCTTTAAACGATTCTTAACAAAAGAAATGCGTGAAGAACAAATCTAAAAGGTGCATTTAAACGAAAGGTATCTATTCTTAGGATAAGGAATATAGGATACCTTTCGCATTTCAAAATTTAAGCTTCTAAATACTTCATAAAACTAGCGGAAGCTTTTAGTTTTTCCATAAGAACCTTTAAGATGGCAACCAAGTCTTTTTCTTTATGATCAAAGAACCGAATGATCTGTAAAATTTCCCAAACTTCTTTTCCGACTTCCATAGTTTTTTTGACCATTGGAGGTGGGTTTTTCAGATAAAGATTTTCACCTGCTGCATTTACTTTTACGATTATTTCTGCAAGTTTAGATGGAATTTGAGTAATATCGGTAACATACTTCCAGTTATAACTAAGTCCCGTTAGGAGGGGATTGTCCAAACCGTTAAATTCAGTCCTTGGATCATTTTTATAAATGACGATTGGTTTACCTGTCGCAAAAGAAATTCCAGTTTCAGAAATAGAACCGTCGTCAGCTGGTCTTCCGTTCATATTGAACACAGTTGCATTACAACGTTCTACCACTTGATAGACATCCATCGCAAAAACTGCTTTTTGTACAAAGATCATAATGTCGCGAAAAATTTCCCCTGAAATGATTGGGGTGTTGATCATTGCCATCACTTTGGCAACTTCAATCCCATCCCTCTGGGGGAGGTAGGTTTTATATCCTGCACTTTCTAAAGTCGCAGCAATGCTTGCCATTGTGTTTAATTCTTCTGGGCTAAACATGGGGCCCGAACAGTAAATGTATTCGCTCATAATATCCTCAATTTTATAAGAAATGAATCAGGGAGATCGTATTCTAACCTCGCACAGAAATCATCCCAAATTTTCCTCTAAATAAAAAAAGTTAGCTGTTTGGTGGGTAACTCGGATCTTGAATCTATGTTTTTCGTTGGTTTTTTAAAGGAAAACGAATCGTATATTTGGTCCCATGGGTTCTATCTAATTGAATCGTTCCTCGGAGTTGTTTGACAAGAATTCGTAATAATTCGAGGCCAAATCCAGTAGACGATTCTAAATGAATACTCTCAGGAATTCCAATTCCATTATCACTATAAATACAAGTGATTTGATTTTCTAATTCATGAATCTCTAGAGAAATTTCCCCTTTACCAAAATTTTTAAATGCATATTTCATGGAATTGGTTACCAGTTCATTTAAAATAATCCCTAAAGTAGAAATCATACCAGCAGGGACTGAAATTTTTCCCAATTGAATGGTTTTAGATACTAAATGGCCTTGTGGAAAAATGCTAATAATTTCACCAATCAAATCAGGAAGGTATTCTGAAATATCAATTTCCGTTGCATTTCTCGATCGATATAACTTATCATACAAAGTCATCATACTTTGAACTCGACAAGAAGCATCTACTAATATGTTTTTCATAGCTTCATCGGATTGTGCATCTGCCTGTAAATTTAAGATCCCAAATATAGTTCCCATGTTATTTTTTATACGGTGGTGTACTTCTTTGAGAATGATCTCTTTTTCGGATAACAAATTTTGGACTTCTAATAGATGGATATCTAATGCTTCATTTATATTCCTTAATGCAAATTCCAAATCTTTTGTTTTGGTTATGTTCGTAAATGTGATCACGAGACCAAGAATTCGATCATCTACTGTTCGATATGGCATTATCTTCACTAAATACCAAATTTTTAATAAGGATAGAATTTCGACTTCTTTATAAATTAAGGTATCTAAGACTTCCTGTGCATCATTAAAAAATTCTGGATAGTCCAGTTTACTGCCTAAGTCCATAATGGGTCTTCCTACATCCGTAGGTATCATGTTGAAAACTCTAGATACGTGTTTTGTGAACCTTCGAATTTTGAGTTCCTTATCTAAAAATACGGTAGCTATGTCTGTCCCATCTAATAAGTTTTTAAAGTCATTTGTAATCGAAATATATTCATCGATTTTGTTTTGTAATTCAGCGTTTACAGTTTGTAATTCTTCATTCAAACTTTGCATTTCTTCTTTGGAAGAAGTTAACTCTTCGTTTGTGGACTGCATTTCTTCGTTCGTTGATTGCAGTTCTTCATTTGTTGATTTTAGTTCTTCTTGCGATGTTTGCATCTCTTCAATTGTCAGTTGCAATTCTTCCTTGGTTCTTTGGAGATCGGCTTCTAGAACAAGCATTTGCGTTTGGTATTTGTTTTTTATCTCTTTTTGACTTTCTTTACCTTGCGGAAGGAGGGTAGGAGCATCAAGAAACACTAGTAAAAATAGGCCAGACAGTGCTTCTGGTTTTTCAATTTTGCGAATGATGACATCTACTAAAACTATATTTGAATTGTAGGTTATTTTTAGGTTCTTTAGTGAGATAGGATCTGTTGATTTTGCGGCCTTCCTGAAGGCAATGATGATTTCGTGACGCAAACCTTCTCTTGCCATAACAAAAACATTGAGAATTGCTTTGCCTGCAGCTGGTTCTAAATACTTTCCAGTTTTCCCGGTAATGTATAAGATATCTCCTTTGTCATTGGTGAGAACACTGGCGGGGCTATATTCTTGCAGTAGAATTGAATTGGTTAATGTTTGAATGTTTGGTTCGGTGTTTTTTATTTTTGACAAATCAAAGTTTATTATCTTTTCTGATTTGAATGAAGTTGGAAAATCAATAGCATCATTCTTTATTGATACTTGATTCTTTTCGAATATTCGAAGTTTAGAGTCTATTGCTTTAAAAAATAAATTCTGGTTTCCCAATGTTTCTGCTGTCCCGAGAATTAAGTATCCATTGGGTTTTAAACAGAATCTAAATAATCCTAATATTTTCCTTTGTAGGTTTGGTTCCATATATATTAACATGTTGCGACAAGATATGAAATTTAGTTTTGTGAAAGGAGGATCCTTGATTATATCGTGATTTGCAAATACAACTAATTCTCTCACTGATGGATTGATGCGGTAACCACTTTCTACTTTTGAAAAAAATGAGGAAAGACGATCGGGAGAAACATCCTTTTCTATGTTAGTTGGATAAATTCCTTGTCTAGCTTTAACAATTGAATCTTCGTCTAGGTCGGTGGCAAAAATTTGAAAAATGATACTTCCGAATTTTTCATTTTTTTGTTTTGCTTCTAAGAATGTAATCGCAAGACTATATGCTTCCTCTCCTGTCGAACAACCTGGAATCCAAATCCTAATGATTTCATCAGGAGTTTTTTCAAAAACTTCTTCCACTAAAAGAATTTCGATTTTTTCCCATACCTCTTTGTCTCTAAAGAAATGTGTAACTCCAATTAAGATTTCTTTGAATAAAAACAATAATTCGTCTGGGTTTTCGATTACGAATCTTTCATAGGACTGAATGTTCGGTAGATTTAAGAAAATTAACCTTCTTTCAATTCTTCTAAAAAGAGTATTGTTTTTGTAATTTGTAAAGTCATGTCCCGATTTTTGTTTTAAAAGTGATTGGATGACTCTTAATGATTTGATTGAATCTTCTGAAGTTTGATCGGTTTGATTTTTGCCAGCTAAAGAGTCTATAAATGATACAAGTTGGGTAGCTAAGTCTTCCGGTGAAGCTATTAAATCGACATTGACTGAGTCGATTGCATTGAGCGGCATTCCATCAAATTTTGCTGTTGCTGGGTCCTGGACAAATGCATATCCATTTTCTTTTTTAATTGATTGTAATCCAATTCCACCATCTGTTCCCATTCCCGATAGAATGATACCTACACTTTCGTTTTTGAAATCTTTTGCCAGTGAACTTAGAAATAAGTCAATGGGTAAGCGTAAACCCCTTGCTTCTAAAGGTTTCGAAAGAGATAAAACTCGGTTGGTTATAGAGATTGCTTTATTTGCAGGTAGTACATAGACCGTGTTTGGCTTTACCTTTACACCATCAATAGCAGCATACACTGGTAATGCGGTATAACGTTGTAAGATTTCAGGAATCATCCCTTTATGGTTGGGATCTAAATGGAGAATCACAACAAAACAATACCCGGTATCTTTAGGCAAATGTTTGAAAAACAGTTCTAAAGCATCTAAACCACCCGCAGAGGCACCAATTCCAATTACGGGAAATGTCATTGGTATCTGCCTGATTTATTCTTTGAAAAATAAGGCATATGGATTTGGAAAATAAAATATTGATTGGATTTGAGTTTTTTATACATTTTAAATTTTCCTTTTAGTTTGAATTGAGTTTACTTACTAGTTGTTTGAGGTTGATTTTAGCAAAACCTACAGAGCGATCGGACATTGCGTACGGTAGCAATAAATCATCACCATTGATTGCGCTACCACAACTGTACACTACGTTTGGCACATATCCTTCTCTTTCCTTTTCATTTGGAACAAGCAAAGGTTCTAAGAGTCTTCCGATTACGATACGTGGGTCTAATTTTTCTAAGAGAAATGCACCTATGGAATACTTTCTCATCGGGCCTACTCCATGACTAATGACCAACCAACCTTCTTCTATTTCGATAGGTGATCCACAATTTCCGAGTTGGATGAATTCCCAGGGGTAGGTTGGTTTTAGAATTAGTTCCTTATTATACCAAAAATGGAGGTCCTCTGAATACATTAGGAATATGTTCTCATTGTCCTGTCTTGATAACATCGCATATAGGTTGTTAATTTTTCTAGGGAATAATGCCATTCCTTTGTTTTTCACTTCGGGCCCATTAAGTGTGCTAATTTTAAAGTGTAAAAAATCTCTGGTTTCTAAAAGTTGTGGGAATGTGATTTTCCCATCATAGGCTGTATAAGTAGCATAATAAATATGGTTACCATCTTCTTCGATAAAATCAACAAACCGAGCATCTTCAATTCCGTTACTTTCAGAAGGTGAGTGTGGGAAAATAATCCTCTCTGAGAGTCGTTGTTCACTTTCATATTGAATTTCATAATTTGATAATGCTAAGGAAAGAATTCCGTTTGCGATCAACTTGTTTTCTGCTGATTTAGTTTTTATGTTTTTTGTGTATTTGTCTAAAATTGATTTTAATTCTTCTATCGTAAAATGTGAATCTAACAAGGAGAGTATAGTGTTCGAAAAATCGGTTAGTAATTCTAACTCTGACAATTTTCTTTCAAATGTTTTTTTTTCATAGATAGGATTTGAAATATTTTCTGAGGTCGATACATATTTTGTCGGATTGTTAATTGTAATTTGGTTATCAGAATCTACCATTCCTGATCGAAAGGTGATGGAAGATATATGTCCTTCTCCCGTAGCACGAAGGCTCATGATGAATCGTTTGGAACCTGAAGGAAGATTTGATTGATCTCTATCCCAAATGATGGAAGGGTTAAATAATGCTGCTGATTCCAGGGAATATTCCTGGGTGAAATAGGCACCGATTAATAATTTTCTTTCTTCTGAAAGGATGTGGTCGGTGAGTAAATATTTTTTTATTTGTTGGTATCTTTGTAAAAAGAATTTTTTTAATCGTTTGTGCCTTTCTTCAAAAGCTGTAAGTAAAGCATTGATTTCATTTGTTACCTCTATTTCAGAAAGTGTTTGGATTCTTCCAAGGATTTTGATGATCCTTTCCTCTGGTTCAATATTCAGGGGACGATACAATACTCTTCGATAATCAGGTGTTAGTTCTACTCCAGTTCGGATGAGTTCTAAATTTTGTGAATCCATTTATTGATTCCTTAACCAGTTTAGCATGCTCCGAATACTACCGATAGCTACACCAATACTTGTATCGGCGCATCCATAATATAAATGGACTGTATCCTTGTCGGCTAACACGGTAATACCGCATGGAAATACGACATTGTTAACATCTCCAAATCTTTCGTATTCCGTTTCAGGTGCAAAGATCCAGTCGTTACATCTTTTGATACATTTTTCTGGGTATTCTAAATCTAATAAAGCGAGTCCTATTCTATATAAATATCCAGATGCATTTTTTTTAACTCCATGATAGATGATGAGCCAACCTTCTTTTGTTTCGATTGGTGGCGTAGCTAAACCTATTTTTTCAGCATCCCACCAGCTCCCGTTTCTTGCTCCAAATACAAGTTTCCTATTCTCCCAATGGATTAAGTCTTCTGAATTTGAAATCCAAATATTGGCACTGTCCTTTTCGATTGGTCTATGAAGCATCAGCCACTTGTTTTGAATTTTTCTTGGAAATAAAGCCGCATCTTTATCGTTAGGTTCTAATGCTAATCCCTGTTTTGTATAGTCTTCAAAATTTTTTGTATTTGCCAGTGATACGGAAGGCCCCTTTTCCCCATAAGAAACATAAGCTATATAAAAACGATTTAGCTCGTTTATATAGGTAATCCTTGGATCTTCAATCCCCCAACATTCAGAAGGATAGATCTCTGGTTCTGCAGTCATAAAAGGAGTAGGATCGATTGACCAATCGTCTAAACCATTCTTTGACCTAACAATTCCTAGTTGCGATAATCCTCTGCGATCTTCTAAGCGGCATAAAAGGAGAGTACTTCCATCTTTTAATAGTGTAGCGCCAGGATTGAATACTGTATGAATTGGATATGGCCACATACTAGCTGTTAAGATCGGATTATTTTCAAATCTTTTAAGTAATTCAGGGTAGTTTGGGTTCATACAGAACCTTTGGAGCTGAGAATACTTTCTTCCAATCTCATCTCTAACATACTTTGCAAAAATGCAAGTGTTGATTCTGCACCCTGGTTTTCATTCATGCGATCGGAATGTAATCCGTCGCGACAACCACCAGTAGTTGGATCATATAAAGAAACTTTTAAATCATTTCTTCCCAAAAACCATTCGAATGCTCGTATAGATTCATTTTTCCATAATTGGTCTTTGGTAATATGAAATGCTTCAATTGAAGCAGATACCATTGTTTGTGCTTCTACTGGCTGTTGGTCAAATCTTGCATTTGGACCTCCACGTGTGTAAAATCCATTTGTTCCAATTGGTATAAAATGTCCACCGTCAGCTTCTTTCTGTAAATCTGCTAACCAATTTAAGCTTTTTAATCCAATGTCGATCATCTCTTGGTTTTGCATTGATTTACCAGAGACAAGAAGTGCATGGGGAAGAATTGCATTACAATAACTTAGGGATTGTTCAAACCATAACCAATCAGGTTTATAGTTTTCCTGGTATAGTTTTAGTATCCTTTTTGCAAGTTCGTCTTGAACACTTTTAGCTCGCCTATCGCCCGTAAAACGTTTAAAATATTCGTTTAGTCCCAAAAGAGAGAAGGCCCATGCCCTTGGACTTTTCATCATTAGAATAGAAGGAAGTGCTTCTTCGAATAATCGGCCGGCTATGGTTGGTAATTTTGGAAGGGACCCAATTCCCAAAATGGTTCCTAATGCCATAAGGGATCTACCGTGGCTATCTTCAGATCCTGATTCTTCTAACCAATTTCTCTGATAGTCCATAAAGTTTCTGAACCTTTTTGTTTTTGCATTATATGCGTACCATAAAAAAGCTAAGTAACGATAACTTAATTTGTAGGTAGTATCAGAATCTAAATCCTCAATCAACTTACAGACAATCAGTGCACGAGCATTGTCATCAGTAGTATAACCTTCACCGTAGTTGGGTAATGTAAAAAATGCATGTTGAAGAATGCCTGTATCATCAGTCATATGTTCTAGATGTGTTAATTTAAGAATCGGAAATTCAATAGGAGGAGTATTTCTTAATTTTATATTGAATCCTAGAGAAGAAAAGTATCGTTTTTCTTCTCTAGCTCGGCGAAACGAATCCATGTAACGCCTGGAAACTTGAGACCAAATCATACTACGTGCATATAGATAAGCTCTTTTGCGCATAGAATGACGGACAGTCTCATTTACTAATAAATTAATTACTTCATTTCCCAATTTTTCATAATCATGAAATGGAACTAAGATGCCTCTTTCTTCTGCTAACATTTCTTCTGCATACCAATAAGGAGTGGAAATGATGGCTTTGCCCGCTCCTAATGTATAGGCAAGAGTTCCCGAAACAATTTGGTTGGGTTCCAAATAAGGTGTGATATAAATATCTGTAGCACCAATAAATTCAGTTAATTCTCTTTGGCTAACAAACTTATTATAAAAAAGAACATTTTCTTCAACTTTGTTTTCTCTAGCAAGTAATTGTAAGGAAATTCGATATGCTTCCCCTTCGTTCCGAAGTACCTGCGGATGCGTTGCTCCAAGAATTATATAAACTATATTTGGAAATTTTTCGATGATTTTAGGTAAAGCAAGGATAACATTTTCCAATCCTTTGTTAGCCGAGATGAGTCCGAAACTCATCAAAACTATTTTTCCCTCAACGCCAAATAAATCTTTATGAAAACTTGGATCCACGAAAGGAACATCTGGAATTCCGTGCGCAATGATATCGATTTTATCGGATTGAATGTTATAAACGGTTTTTAGTATTTCTGCTCCAGTTTTACTCATCACGACAATTCTATCAGATAATGAAATGAGTTGTTCTAATACTGTGCGTTGGTCTGGATCAGGATCTTTTAATATCGTATGCAAAGTAGTGACGATGGGCATATGTAGATCACGAAGAAGGGAAAGAATATGGCTTCCGGCCCTTCCACCGAAGATACCGTATTCGAATTGAAGTGAAACTAAATCAACATTGTTGATGTTTAAAAAATCTGCAGCCCTATGATAAGAATTGATGTCTTTTTCTTTGAGTTCAAATCGTACTCGAGTAGGGTAAGCATAACCTGAGTCGATATCGTTTACAGGAAGTGCAATACATGCAGTTTCCGGGAATTGTTCGGAAATAGATTCACATAGGTCTGTTGTGAAAGTGGCGATACCACATTGTCTGGGAGAGTAGTTACCAATAAAGGCAACTCTCTTCACGAATTGCCGGCTTTGGTAACGATTCTATATTGATTCAGTGAGGTTTGTTTGGTGTAAGGTTTCATTTTTTGGTTTCATTTGCGGTTAGGATTTGTGTTAAATAACATGCTAACCTAACAATTGATAAGGAGACGATTTAATCAAAATGCAAGAGAATTCCCTGTTATTTCGTTTTTTAACGAGAAAATATATCGTATTTCCTGAAAATACTTTAAATCGATTGGTTTTGTACAAAAAGTACTAGGATTTATAAGTGATTGGAAAGCGATTTGAATAGAAAAGAATGGATTCTGGTTTTATTCATTGAAGTGATTTATAAAAAATCAATGTTCGATGTTATATGGTTTATTATAGATCCACAACAACTAGAGTTATATCATCATCGGGAATTGGTTTTCCACAAAACTCTTTGACTTGTTCTAATAGACCATCGGCAAATAAGTCAGCAGAACGGTTGGCAGAATTTTCTACTATATAATGGCTCAAACGTTCATCTCCAAACATTTCTCCAGAAGGATTACGTGCTTCCGAAATTCCATCCGTGTATAATATGACTCTGTCGCCTACAGCAAATGGTAGATCTAAGATTTCATCTGGTATTTCTGGAAAACATCCTAAAATTCTTCCTCTAGGACGGACAAGCTCCACTTTGTTAGTTTTTCGTCTGTAAAAAGCAACAGGAGGATGGCCAGCACTGGCATAAAGAATTCTTTGTTTTTCTAAATCAAAGAACAAATAACAAGCAGTTACAAATTGTTTGTGGATTGAATCGAGTAGTAGTTTGTTGATTCTTTTTAATACTTCATTTGGTTTTTTGGAAACGTGTTTTTGTAAGTTGAAAGCCATCTTGAACATCGCAGCAACAATGGCTGCAGGAATTCCATGCCCAGAGACATCTGCAATCACAACACCTAAACTAAATTCGTCGGGAGTATGAAAATCGTAATAATCTCCTCCAATGGCAGTCATTGGGTTATAACGAGTCACTATAGTGGCTCTACCACCTGTTGGTGGATGTAAAGGAAGAGATGAGTCTTGTATTTTTTTAGCTAGTGTGAGTTCTGCTTTAATACTTATATAATCTTCTTTGTCTTCTACTGCAGATTTTAAAAGAATGAGAGTATTGACTCTTGCGAGAAGTTCTCTTTTATCAAATGGTTTTCCTAGATAGTCATTGGCACCGGCTTCCAATCCAGAAAGAACATCTTCAATTCTATTTTTTGCTGTAAGCATTAAAATAGGCATTTCATACATAGAATAAGTTTCTCTTAAGATTTTACAAACTTGATACCCACTCATCTTCGGCATCATAATGTCCAAAAGAATCAAATCCGGTTTCACTTCATTGGCAACAGAAATAGCGGTTGGCCCATCCAAAACTGGAATTACATTGAATCCCGATCCACTGAGTTGAACCTTTAATACCTCTAAATTGATCGGATCATCATCAACGGCAAGGATTGTTAAGTTGCGGTTTAAGTCTTTCGAGAGATTTGATGTAACTTCGACTCTTTCGATATACGCTTGTTCGACGATGAAATTTCCACGAAGATCATCAAGGAGCCAGCTATTGGATGGTGTTACTTCTTCCAATTGGTTCTGTTGGAAGTTGGTTTGTCCACTAGCAATTGGTAAGGTAAATCGAAAGATTGACCCTCTCCCAAGTTCTGATTCAACAGATAGGATTCCTGTATGAAGTTCTACTAAGTTCTTTGTGATGGATAGTCCAAGACCAACTCCACCGAAGTTTCGTGAAATACTAGAATCTGCCTGTGCAAAAGGAGCAAAAATTTTGCCTTGGTCTTCTTTGGAAAGACCTATTCCTGTGTCGGTAACTGATATTTCTAAAAAATCCAAATAACCATTGTTCACCGGTTTTGCATTAATTCGAATACTGCCTGATTCAGTGAATTTGAGTGCATTCCCAATCAAATTAAAAAGGATTTGTTGTATTTTGTTTTCATCACCAAAGACTAAAGGGGTATCATCGGGGATTTCGCTTTCGAGTGTGATTCCTTTTTGTTTGGCCGCGTGTGCCAATAAGGTAATCACTATTTCCACCGAAGGTTGGATAGCTAGTGTCATTGGAGTAAGTTTGAATTTACGATTTTTCATCAGAGAAAAATCAAGTATGTCATTCACTAAATTTGAAAGTCGTTTCGCAGAGGAAATAATGAAACCAAGATTTTTTGAAACACCTTGTGTCAATGTACCCATGGAACCTTCGATCAAAGATTCTGTGATTCCTATAATACCGTTCAAAGGTGTTCGAAGTTCATGAGAGGTATTAGATAAAAACTCATCTTTCATTTTATCCAATATTATTAATTCTTGATTCTTTTGTTCTAGTTCACTTTTTAATCGGTTTGTGATTTCATAAAGTTTGGCAAACCGTATTGATAATGCAAAAGATAAACTCAACGTATATATTAAAAATCCTTCGGACAAGGATCTATCCATTATAGAAACGTAAATTTGTAGGTAACTCAAAATGGAAAAGAGGGCAGTGATTCCCAAGGCAATTTGACCAATTAAAATAATGTATGCCCCAGGTTGCTTATTTTTGACTGCTTTAAAGTTGAGACCAAAAGCATATACAAGTTCGAATACCGATAATACACTGCTAATATTTAAAGTATATTTTGAATAGATACTCATTACAAAAGGATGGAATGTGAAAAAAGGAACTAGTGCAATTGTAAAATGAAACAATAGAATTCCTTTTACGGCTAAGGAAGGTTTGTGTTCAGAAAAATCTAAAAAGAAAATAGTTCCAAAGATACCGATTAAGTTTAGCGCAGGGTGGAAAATAAAATGATTGAACCAAAAGTTATTCCAAACGAAGTAGGGAAGTGAAAGGTTCCCAAAAGTTGCAAGCCCTGCAAGAGACGCAAAAAAGAAATAAAATAAATATGCACGTTCTCTTCTACTTCGTAACCAAAGAATAAAACAATACAATGCAGAATATAAAAAAGCAAAACAAGTTGCAGAATTCCACATAATGTATTGATAAAATTTTCCTTGGATGAGGTTTGATTCTCCAATGTAAAATTCAGAATTTACAAATCCACCCCAACCAACATCATCTCCAACTCTCACCGCAATTGTATTTTCTGTTTCAAAATCAATTAGGTTTGGCGGAATTTGATACACATTAATGCGACTACTTTTCTTTAGGATCTCTCCTTTATCTGTTAAGAGTCCTGTTCTGCCAACAAGGACTCCATTGATATAAATTTCGTTAGCATCCGCTATGATGGGTGTGAGAATACTAATATTCTGATTTTTGAATGTTTTAGAAACTCTAAAGGAATGTCTATACCAACCAATTTTAAATCCAGACAATCCGGAATTATTCCATTGCGCAGGGATAGAAAGCTGACGCCACTTTTGGTCCGAGTATTGCCGTTGAGCTTGGTTTAGGTCATCCTTGGGATTGAATTTCCAGGATCCTGATAATTTGACTAATTGACTTGGGTCTTCTAGTTGGAAGATAACAAGGTCTGGACTGGCATTTAATGGTGATAAATAAAAAGAAAATAAGAGTGCCAGTTGGTAACGTATTTTCATTTCAAATCCAAAGATAAAGTGCCGTCATTTACATAACTAACAGGAATGGCATATTTTAACCAAGAACAAATATTGATTTGGTGGAGGGAAAACGGAATTCTCTTTTCCGTTCCTAGATAGGCTTTATGCTTAAAAAACATCCAATGAGCAATAAAACCAAAGAGAAAAATCGGTTTACTTTTCCTATGATTCAATTAACTTTTTTGCAATTCTCGTATCTTAATTGAGTGTCAATGGCCTATGTTCAAAAATCGCAAATTTCGTTACAGTAGCATTCTTCTAACTTTCATTATATTGTTTTTTTTGATCAAACCGCAGGACGAAGGATCGGCTTACAACGAATATTTTTCCAAAATTAACAAGGAACTAAAAGAGAACGGCTTCGGTAAACCTGTTGTTTTATTGGATTTGGACAGGTTGGATTCAAATTTAAATACTCTCTCCAAAAACATTCCACCTCCACTCCATTATCGAATTGTTGTGAAGTCTCTTCCTTCTCTAGATCTTCTTCGCCACATCACCAAATCTACCAAAACCAACCGGCTTATGGTCTTTCATTCCGGTGACCTTGTGATGTTACTTTCTGATCCAGATTTTTCTTCCTTTGATATACTTTTGGGAAAACCAATGCCTGTGAGAGCATTAGAGGAAATCTACAAGAAAACAAAGTCCGAAAAGTTTCAAAAGATCCATTGGTTGGTGGATACAGAAACTCGACTTACCCAATACCTAGGGTTTGCCAAAACAAAGAATATAAAGTTACATATAGTTTTAGAAATAGATGTAGGGCTCCACCGCGGCGGATTCACTCAAACTAAAGAGACTAACCTTGCATTGGAAATGATAACAAACTATCCAAACCATTTGGAGTTTGATGGGTTTATGGGTTATGAACCTCATGTGGCATCCGTACCTAATTTGTTAGGTGATAAAAACTATGCTATTGAAAAAGCGATAGGATCTTCTTTGTCTTTGTATGAAGAGTTTGTTACTTCTGGAAAAGAGTTCTATCCTTCTTTATTTAAAAAAGAATTAATTCTCAATGGAGGTGGCAGTAAAACTTATCGCTTCTATCAGAAAAATAACAAAATTGTAAATGATGTCTCTGTAGGTTCCGCTCTTGTGATGCCTACTGATTTTGACGTAAGTACTCTTACCGAACACAAACCTGCGTTTTTTATCGCCGCACCCATACTGAAACGATTAGAAGGAACCACCATTCCCTTTTTAGAATTTATTTCCTTTTTATTTCCTTTATGGAATCCCAATTTACAAGTGACTTATTTTACATATGGCGGAGCCTATCTTGCAAAGAAAGAATCACCTACAGGACTCTTTGACAATAGTCTCTATGGGGCTAGCACAAACCAAGGTATTCTAAACGGAAGCCGTAAGACAAACTTACAACCCGATGATTATGTTTTTTATCGCCCAACACAAAGTGAAAAGGTGATGGCAGAGATGGGAGAGGTAGTGCTTTTAAGGAATGGGAAAATTATTGGAACTTGGAAGTGTTTTATCAATTAGTGTGCTATAGTCAGCACACTAATTTTTTTCTCTTATTACTTTCCTGTAAAAAAATCCCACATCATATCGTTGGCCTTAATTGCTTTTGAAGGAGAAGAACCTCCAAAGAATAGGGAGGGTTTTTTGCCACCTGGCCAGGAATGTCCTCCAGATTCTGTGACACAAAGTTTTACCTTCACACCTGCTTTACATTCACTATATTCATCGCATGTGACACCTTCTGCTTCTAACACTCGTTTGGGAGTCTGGTTACACTCATTGAATTTTACCCATTGAGAAATGGACTTGGGAACGGATACAAAATCAGTGACGAGTGACTTGTCTTTAAAACTGTCGCCTGATCCCCCGTAGAATAAAACTTTATCATCGTCTTTTGCGTGAATATGTAATACGGAGATTGGTTTTGTGGGATTACAGGTAACCGTGTTATCGGTTCCTGCAACAGCTGTGATTCCAGAGAGTTGGTCTGTTATTTCACAAGCTAAGCGATAGGACATCATCGCCCCATTGGACATACCTGTTGCGTATACTTTTGATTTGTCGATTTGCAGTTGTTTGGTTGCATGATTTAAAATTTCTTTCACAAAACCCACATCATCTATCTTTTTGTTACGGGCATCCGCACAACAGTTACCCGCATTCCATGTTGCAATTTTACCTGATTTGTATTTGCTATAACCATTGGGAAAGATTGTGATATGTCCGTTCTCTTCTGATTTAGAAATTTGATGGTAATATTCTTCATTGGATTGGATTTCCATATCACCACCACCTCCATGGAATACCAAAAGTAGAGGGACAGGTTTGTTCTCAGAATATGATTTTGGAACATGGACTTTGTAATAACGCGGAATGTCTCCATGAGAGAAAGTAAATGTATAATCTCCCGGTGCATCGATTTTTTTTGTTAGGTCAGAAGAAGCAATCGGAGCCGGTTTCTCTTCCATCTTTTTTTGGAAACGTTCTTTGATTTTAGTGCGTAACCAACCTCGTGAGCAGGACTCTGTACTAAAGCAAATTAGGAGAAAAGGAAATACAAAAAGAAATAGGGATCTAAATTTCATAGGATCCTCCACGAGATTCTAGGCATACGACCCGTTTCATCCGGAAAAAGTTCCATCGTATTTGACTATTTATATAAAAACGCTATCTCCCGAAAAGGAATTCTATGCCATTTCGGAATCCTAAGTTTCGTCTTTTAAGTTCGCCAAAATTTCCAAAGAGCGAATTTTTGCATCGATATCATAAACAGAAGTCACAGTCATGAGTTCGTCCGCTTTTGTTTCTTCCAAAACCTTAGCGATCCCTTGTTTTACCGTATCTACAGAGCCTACAACTGAATAGGATAACATTTGTGAGGCGATTACTTTTTCTTGTTCTGACCAAAAACTTTCTATATCTTTGATGGGAGGAGGAAAAGTTCCTCGCGTATTTCTTAAAATTCGAGCGAAAGATTGTTGGGAACTGGTAAATAGATATTTTGCGTCTTCGTCTGTTTCGGCGGCAATTACATTCAAACCTACCATCACATAAGGTTTGTCCAAATACTTTGATGGTCTAAATTGTTTTCTGTAAATGGATATAGCTTCAAGTAAGGCAGCTGGTGCAAAATGAGAAGCAAAGGCATAAGGAAGGCCAAGCATGGCAGCAAGTTGAGCTCCAAATAAACTAGACCCTAAAATCCAAACAGGAACATGAGTTCCCATACCCGGAATGGCACGGACTTGTAATTGGTTGTGATCCTCTTCAAAGTAGGTGAGTAGTTCCTTGACATCTTCCGGAAAGTGTTGGGAACTCATCTGGTCTCGACGTAACGCACGTAAGGTGAGTTGATCTGTTCCAGGAGCCCTTCCTAATCCCAAATCAATTCTTCCTGGATACAATGTTTCTAAGGTTCCGAATTGTTCTGCTATGACCAAGGGAGAGTGGTTCGGTAACATGATTCCACCTGCTCCAATTCGAATGGACTTAGTATGTGCTGCCAAATGGCCAATCACAACAGAAGTCGCGGCACTAGCGATGGAAGGAAAGTTATGATGTTCTGCAACCCAAATGCGGTGGTAATCTAAGCTCTCTGCTGCTTTGGCCACTCGGACAGAATTGGATAATGCTGTACTTGGATTGTCTCCTTCATTGATAAATACAAGATCGAGAATTGATAATGGCACCATAAAGATCACATTCCCTTTTTCACCTCTCCAGTGTAAATTTGTAAAAAATAAATATCACGAATTAAATTTTAAAAATTACATACATCTGTTATGTTGGTCGTAACTTAAATGAATTTTCTTTTTGAAAAATTCTCCAAAAAATCGGAAAGTAGAGTCTAAGGACTCTAGTGGATCTTGCTATTTTTCTGGAGAAACTTCGAGAATCAAATCACAATCCCTTAGGATGATATGAAAGTATCCCAACTGAATTTAAACTCTCAGGCAAAAAAACTCATCCAATCGGTTTTTGTTTTTGAATCAGATAGTCATGAAACAGAAATCCTTCCCTTTTATGCAGATGGATTTCCTGGGATTGTATTCTTTCACTCAGAACATCCGGTAACTGTTTTTGTTGGTTCTGAATCCAAAGTGATGGATCCAGTTTTTGTCTATGGACAAACCATCGAACCCATCCGCATACAGATCGAAGGCCCGTTTTTCTTTGTAATGGCACAACTTTTCCCTGCCGTTGTGGAAGAGACCTTAGGAATTCCGGTGACGGAACTTACTAATTCTTGTTGGACTTTACCAACTTCAGAATGGGAAACAGAACCTAACTTTACATTGGCGGTAGAAAATCACTCTTCCTTACTCGCAAAAGAGGCTCTCCTTGATTTTATTTTAAAAAAAGGAGAAAAGTTTCGGCCTGATCCAATTTTACATGTATGTTTAGAAGAAATATTAGAACTTAAGGGAAATTGTGAAATAGGAAAGTTATCCAAAAAACATGGACTTTCCGAACGAACCTTACAGAGAAGATTTCAAAATTACGTAGGGCTTACTCCTAAACAATTTTCCTCTATCATTCGGTTTCAAACCAGCTTAAGTCAGTTAAACGGTGAAAAAAATCCTACTCTTACAGATGTTGCTTACGCAAGTGGGTATTCTGACCAGTCTCATTTTATACGCCAATTCAAATCCTTTACCAAACAAAAACCATTTCGATTTCGTGAAAAAATTTAGACTCTGTCGGGTTTGTTCAATTTTTAAATCTCTTTATCTTGTATTCTGAATGGTATGAAACCATTCACACTCATACTAGGATCCAGTGGAAAAACTGGGTCAAGAATTCTATCCAGATTGAAACAATCCGAATATCCTGTCCGATTGGGATCAAGAAACGCGAGTCCTACCTTTGACTGGGAAAAACCAGAAGGTTGGGATTTTGTCATCCAAGGGGTAAACCAAGTTTATATCAGTTTCCAACCTGACTTAGCCGTTCCTTCTTCACTTGCATCCATAAAACAGTTGGTGGATGTTTGTAAAAAAAACCAAGTGAAACGATTGGTTTTATTATCGGGAAGAGGGGAACCCGAAGCGAGAGCCTGTGAACAAGTGGTGCAAAACTCTGGTTTAGAATGGACCATTCTAAGAGCGAGTTGGTTCTGCCAAAATTTTAGTGAAGGGATGTTTTTAGATCAAATTTTAGGGGGAAGTATTTTATTTCCACAAGTTACCACCAAAGAGCCGTTTGTGGATCTAGATGATTTGGCAGATCTTGCTTTTGAGTCACTTACAACTGACAAACACTGCAACCAGTTGTATGAGCTCACAGGTCCCGAACTTTGGAACTTTCGAGATGCCTTTCAAACCATTGCAGAAGAGACTCACCAAACCATTCCTTTTGAAGAATTACCTTTAGATGTTTACATTCAAACCTTAAAAGAATGGGGACTTCCCGAAGATACCACTTGGCTCATAAACTATCTTTTTCGCACTGTTCTTGACGGTCGAAATGAATCGGTTGTGAGTGATCTGGAATTGGCACTGGGTAGAAAACCAAAAGACTTTCGGACTTACGTGAAAGAAACAGCCAAAACTGGCATTTGGAAACTACCCGAAAAAGCTATCTAATCACTGTTCGGTGGGATACCCACTATAAGTCATTTTACCGGTAAAATAAATCGGACTTTTTTCTTCCAAGAGAATCCTTGTATTTAGTTTGGATTGGATCTCTTGGAGGCTTTGTAACGAATAGGATACACCTGCCGTATCTACTGCCAAAACATAATGGTAAGAGGAGTTTGGATTTTCATCCAGTTCCAAATCATCCCAAATATGTAAAAGATTACCAGAGCCTAACTCACGATTTCGATCAGGGATAAGGATTGCTTCGTTTAACGTTTGATTTGGTGAAGTCGGTAGACCTTGGTGGTAAATTCGTTTTTCAGAAATGATGATGGTCTTTGTTGGATCAAAGTGAGAAGGAAGATACACTTCCGTGGGGGCATCGGAAAATCTACCTTTCCAAATGAGGAGTTGGAATCTTTTGTCACCAAAGTATTTCGGTTCCGTACTTCCTGGTTTGATGGCTGCCCAAGAAAACATTTTATTCCATGTATCAGATCCCACTGTATTGTAATGGCTACTCATCACTCTGCCTTGCGCCTTTCGGAAGTAAGCACGCCCCACCACACGTTCATCTAAGTTAAAACTTGTTCCGTAATTTCCTACAACAGAGAAGTCTTCATCATTCCAGGCATCTTTGGTTGTAATGAGTTTGGAAGGATTCCCATTCATATACTCAGAATGGTTGTTGTAATAATAATCCCAATGCCACTGGGTTCCAGATACAATCGGATTGTAAAAATCGGCAAATCTAGATTTAGAAGTTTGGTTTCCATCCGAAATTTCCATCGCTTGGTAAACCGCACTGATCATTCTCGCAGTGTCTTTGGCACCAGTTCCTTTTAACCACATTCCAAATTCACTGAGGAATACTGGGATTTTTAAAAACCTAGATTCTTTTCTAATTTCATCTAAGTATTTGAAGTAAGTAGCATTATCGATTCCTGTGAGGTCTGTTCCCATGCGGCCTGCATCATAGAAGTGAGAGTTAAATACAAACCCAGGACCTGGGGGAGAAAGTAAATGGCCTCCTCCCGTGGCAGGAGCGATCGCAGATCCAATGTTTGTATTCCAAAACACTAATGGTTCTGCAAACACCCATTTAGATTCCCATCCATTTTGATTGAGAATGGTGCGTATCCTTTTATACATTGGCCAAAGTTTTTGGTTGTCCCACTGAGCAGGTGTTAATCCTTCCATTCCTCCATCTACCGGTTCATTGAAAGGATCAAGTCCCAAAACATAAGAGAATTCTTCCGCAGTTAGTTTCTCTTTGATGTAGGAAGTGGCTTTATCAATTTGCCAAAGGAATTCTGTTTGCATATTCCTTGTTCCTTGGGATGTCGAAAGAGGTGCATTGTTCCAGAAATTACGAAATGCCCTACGAACAGCTTCATTGGTTAAATTGTTTTGGCTCCAACTGGCACAAATGAAACCGCAGTATTCGGTTGGATAACTTCCTCCTTTTGTGATCCAAGCAGGTGCGCCATTTCCTGTATGCCAAGAGTTTTTATTAAAAAGATGGCGAGAAAATAAATCTTGGTGGTAATCAAGAAGGATAAACATCCGTTTGGCGGTTGCTTTTTTCATCTGACTGATGACAGCATCTAAATAGTAATAATCAATGGTATCCACTCCAGGATGTACACCTTCCCATGCGATGGTAAAACGGATGAGATTTGATCCGGTGGTTTTCCCAAGCCTAGTAAAAGCAATCTCAGCATCGGAATCATTGGCAAAGGGTTTGAATCCGTGTTGTGCCAGTTTCATATTTCCCGAAATATTAAATCCGCGGAAACTTACTTCGCGCCCAAGCCCATCCACAAAGATCTGGTCTGTGAATTGTTGGTTTGTTTTTTCCGAAATCAAAATCTCCCTTTCCCCTGGTGAGGAACTATAATCCAAACTATGAAAAGAACTGGCACTAGTAGCAATAGACCTTGTGGGAAGACCTGTGTCCGTTGCATTTGCAGTGGAAACTAAGTTTGCACCTGGTTGGAGTAGGGCCAGTGTTTGTGCCTGCGAATCCTTGGTAGGAGCACAGCCAAAACTAGATATAAGAACTAGCGTTGTGGCCCACCATAAGGGTAAATTTTTCCAGTTTGTTTTCATAGATCCTCTCCAGGTTCCTTCTTTGTGGAAAGGAACTTTGGCCACTTGAGTCATACTAACCGACATGTGTCGACTAAAAAATTGCCATCAAATTACCATAAGTATGGAGTTTAGAATTCTCCTCGCTGAAAAAGGAACTCCACTTGAAAAAGTAAGCGGCTTACCTTTTTCCCCATGGGAAAAAATCCCAACGATTTCCTTTCCTTTTGTCAGATTCCTTAGGGAGATTACTCCTCTTTGTAGCGAATCTCTGAACGCTGGTCTAAAAAAACCGACAGTTGTCGATTAAATTTCTTGCCATATTTTTAACACTGTTTAGACTTATAAACCGAATTTGGTCCTAAAGTAACATTTAGGTCCAAACCCAAGCGAAAAAGATTTCATTTAGAAATTTAGATTCGGAGAGAGAGTATATGAATTCCAAAAGAGATTCCCGAGTGCACTTGGGTTTAACCATTGTTTGTTGTTTTTTGGTTTTGACTTGTTCAGACCAAAAATCGTCCCCTTCCCCCATCCTCGGTTTGGTGAGCGCAAGTACATCGGACTCTGTTAGTTCTGATTTAGTGGGCACAACTGGTGTCAGTCGTGCTGTAGCCCCGTCGCTCGGTTCCTCTCCTTATCTAGTCGGTGCAGGGATTTATGACATCACAGGTCCTGCTGCTGAAGTAGGGATGATGGGTTTTGCCGAATCTGCGCAAAAAACAGAAGGGATTTATATGCGCCTTTGGTCCAGGGCCTATATCGTTGGAGATGCATCCAAACGAGTTGTATTTGTCAGTGCCGACCTAGGTATGATTTTTCAATCCATCAAACAAGCGGTAAGTCGCAAAATTGCATTGGATTCTGAACTTTCACCTTATTACAATCAGGCGAATGTTCTACTTTCGGCAACTCATACTCATAGTGGTCCTGGTGGATACTCCCATTATTTTTTATACAACGCAACAACGGCTGGTTTTATTAAAGAAAACTTTGATGTCATAGTAGATGGAATTTATCGTTCCATTAAATTGGCTCATCAAAATTTAGTTCCCGGAAATGTATACATCAACCAAGGGACTTTGACTGATGCGAGCAAAAACCGTTCTGCAGTTGCTTATGATAAAAACCCAGCTTCAGAAAGAAGTTACTACGGTTCAAACGTAGACCAAACCATGACTCTATTGAAACTAGTGGCTGCTGATGGTAGAGAAATTGGAATGGTCAACTGGTTTGCAGTCCATCCAACAAACGTAGGTCCATCCAATAAATTAATTGGTGGCGATAACAAAGGGTATGCTTCTTATCTATTTGAAAAGTCAAAAGGAGCCAATTATTCTGCTAATTCAACTTTTGTTGCTGCTTTTGCACAATCCAATGCCGGAGATGTGACACCTAACCTTTGGGGTCCAGCGGATGGTGTGAACGACTATGCTCGTCAAAACATCATCGGAGAAAAACAATTCAACAAAGCACAATCTCTTTACACAAGTGCCAATACACAATTGTCAGGTTCTGTGGATTTCCGTCATACGTATGTTAACTTCTCTAATCTTTATGTGAGTAGTGTAGGAACCACCACTTGCCCTGCGGGAATGGGTGCTTCCTTTTCTGCTGGTAGTGTGGAAGACAATGCAGTCTCTGTGGATTTTTTTGATGAAGGAACTACAATCGATTCATTGGATTGGAATACAAACACTGCTGATGCCTTTAAGTCTAGTTTTCTTGGAGGAGCTCTTGGTGTTTTATGGCCGGCATCTACAAGTGAAGCTTACAAACTTTGCCATGCAGAAAAACCTGTCCTCATTCCGACAGGAGTTGCTAGTTTCGATGGCAATCCTTGGACACCTCCAGTGATTCCTATGCAGATCATTAAAATTGGAAGTTTAGCAATCCTTGCCATTCCGGCAGAAGTGTCTACTATGGCTGGTCGAAGACTACGTTCTCTTGTGAAGAATGTTTTGGAAAATGAATACACAGTGGTCGCAGGTCTTTCCAATTCCTATACTTCGTATTTAACAACTAGAGAAGAATACTCTTCTCAACAGTATGAAGGAGCTTCCACTCAATTTGGTCCCAACACACTGTTTGGATATGAACAAGAATTTGGAAAACTAGCAAGTGCTTTGCGAAATGGAACTGCCTCTCCTGCAGGCCCTACACCTGCGGACCTAACAAACAACCAAGCTACCTTCCAAACTGGAGTGGTGTTTGATGATGTTCCCCTCTTTAAAAGTTTCGGTAGTCTTGTCACTCAACCTTCTGCGTCTTATAGTAGCGGTGCTACAGTCAGTGCGGTATTCTGGGGCGGGCATCCCAAAAACAATATGCTCATCGGAAGTAGCTTCGTGGACGTAGAAAAACAAAATGGATCCACTTGGGCAGTCGTGGCAAGGGATTATGATCCGTCCACGACGTACCGCTGGCAAAGAGATGGGGTAGCCAATTCCAAAATTACCGTTTCTTGGAAAACAACTTCTTTTCCATCGGGAACCTACCGCATCCGTCACCGTGGCCATTGGAAATCGGGATGGACGGGCGCAATCAGTGCCTACCAAGGAGTCACAAACAATTTCACAGTGCAGTAATATCTGAACAATCACTCACCTGGCCCCTAAAAAGGTCAGGTATTTTTCTTTTGCAACGGGATTGACTGGGTGAGATTCTAAAGAAGGCTCGTACTATGGATAAATTGGTAGACGCATCTTTATCTCCTGACCTTGCCTCTCGGCCTTTTAAATTTACGAGTAAACAAGGGAGAAACAGACGTACACAATTGTTAACTATCGCTTTGGAATTCCTCAGAGAAAAATCTCCCGAAGAGATTAGTTTTGCCGACATTTGCAAAGAGGCAAATATTCCTAGACCCTCTGCCTACCATTTTTTTCCCAATGTGGAAGCCATCTTTCACGGAATTCGTTTATTACACTCAGAAAGTTTGATCGAAAAATCCCTTTTGTTAAAAAGAGAAACCTTTGTTAGCTGGGAAAAATACATTGAACGTTCGATTGATGTAGCCGTGGAGGTAACGAATAAAGAAATTGCATTCCCACGTTTGATTTATGGATACAGAATGAGTCATCCTGAGATGCGCCAAGTAGGGCAGGAGCTCGATGCAAAACTTGCCAACTTAGCGAAACTAGGTCTTATGGACCGATTTGTTTTGCCTGAATTAGAACAGGCAGACCAAATCTTTGGCGTTGCCTTTTCTATTGCAGATTCTTTATTAAAACTATCTTACAGAACCTATGGAGATTTCACTCCTTGGATGGTAGGAGAGGCTAAAAAAGCGACTATCTCTTATTTAAAAAACTACCTACCGGAAGTTTGTAAACCTAAGTAGACGTTATTCGTAATTGCCTGAATAGGTAGCCCCTCCGAGGGTTCCACCATTGACAGTTCCAATATCATTGATTGCGTTTGAGGCATTATCGTAGTAGAGAGCTGTCGGACAACTGAAGAGTCTGTTTCCATTAAAAGTAATGGGACTTGATCCTCCATTTTCAAATAAACAATACCGAATGTTTCCGCCGGAAGTAAAAAGTGTATTGAATTGATAATTGCCGACATCTCCGGCTCCTGCACCTTGGTATATCGCATAACTTGTGTTTCCTGACCCTGCATTCAAAATATTATTTGTTACTATCGAATTTGATGGATGGCTAGTATTAAATGCATAGGAAAAACTTCCCGTACCTCCATCAATTGAATTAAAAATAATCGTTGGCGTATTAGCATGAGGAGAATTATAAATTCCATGAGAAGAATCATTTGCAATCCCACCATAAATCGTATTGTAAGCCACTGTCGGTGAGGAACTATCTTGGACAAATACTCCAAAAGTACCTGTGGCCGTAGAAGTCCCTCCTTGAATCGTATTGTTCGAAATGATTGCCGAAGATGTGGAAAGAAAAATAGCAACGGAAATAGCGTTACTGACAGTACCTCCTTCCAATCGGTTGTTTGTGATCGTGGGAGAACCGGAGAAACAATTGAAAGCAATTGATGCTGTCGGTGCATTTGCATTTGATGCACCACGAATCGTAAATCCATCCACCACTGTTGAAGTTGTGATCGTTGCCCCAGCACTGACCGTTATGCTGTCGGCGCTTGCCGTCGCTGTATCCACAATCCTTGCGATGTAAACACTGGAATTACGATTTAAAAAATCTGTACTAAACCCACCATATAAAGAAACGAGATTTACCAAATTAATCTGAGTTCCGAGTCCACTATTCACTAAATAAGTCCCTTCAGAGACAAAAATGGCGGCCGGTGGAGTTGCTGCAGAAACTGCTGAGGAAATGGAGAGTTTTGTATTTCCAGGGCTTGTTCCTGAATTTCCATCATTCCCTGAAGGACTTACATAATATAAATTGGTATTGGAAGAAAGAACAGTGTAATTTCCAATCACAGGAGTGATATGGATTCCAAGAGAATCTGTTGCCTCTAAAATAAAGGAATAGGTTCCGACAGGAATGGGACCCGAAAGAACCACCGTGTCATTGGCAGAATAAGAATCGGACCAAACTGGTGTTAGTTTTGAACCGAGCGTTGCCGAAAACGAATCTGGAACCATACTACGACTGAAGACAATCCGAATGTTTGTATTAGCGAGAATGACATTTCCGAGAGAGGGAGTGATGGTTGCTGTTGGACTCCCGTAAAACCCCAAAAGTAAACTAAGCTGTTTTAGTTTGTCATTTTTTTGGGTTGGGTCCAGATCCAAAAGTTCTCTAACAATTGGGTTTAATAAACAATGGAATTGGAGAAATAAAAGAACGAAAATAAATAGAAAAGAGACCTTGGGGATTTTTCTGTATTTTCGCATAACATATCCAGAGTTGGGTAGGTTATCATATTTTGTCAATCAGGCAATTCATATATCAATTTAGTCTGAACCAGTGATTCAGGGTTCAAGCCGGATTTTGGTTCTGAAAGTCCAAAATTTTGTTTAAAGATTATTTCATTCCATTGTAAGCATATTCCGTAACGGTTTGGATGAATCTTTCCATCTCACTCAAGTCATTTTTCATCTGCAAACGACCTTCCAAAAATAACATCGCAATTCCATGAATCATGGCCCAAGAGGCTAAGGTTTTTTCTCTAGTATTTCCTTTTTCTAGGTATCCCAAATTTTGGCCCATTCGAATGATTTCGTGTAACTGCCGATAGGTTCTACGTGAGACGGCAAGTAAAGTAGGATGGGTTTTCACATCTACCCCTGTTCCACCAAACATAATCCTTGCGAACTGCCTGTTAGTCATAATGAATTGGAAGTAGGTCCAACCAAGGGCACGGTATCTGCCTTTGAAGTCATTATCTGTTTTTTCTAATTCTTTTTGGTAAGTTTCAAAATACTTTTGGAATCCTATTTCTGCAATAGCAGCAAAGAGGGAATGTTTATTTTCAAAATGATGGTAACTGGCAACATGACTCACTCCAGCTTTTGCTGCTACTTTGCGAAGGGAGATGTCTTCCAATGATGTGTTTTCTAAAAGGTCCACACCCGCTTGGATGAGAGCTTCTCTGACATTCATCCCACTTTCTTTGGAGGGGCGACCCACTCCCATATGCTTTTGTGAGGATATTTTTTTCGAAGCAGCCATTTCCCCATTTTTCTCTGTTATGCTTTCCTATGCCAGCAGTTATTTACCGGTGGTAATTTATGGCTTGCCCCATTATTCAGAAATATTACCAATGGTAAATTAATTCAATTTAGGAATAAATCAGAATGAACACAGCTTTTTCACCCATTTCTCTCGGTAATTTTACACTTCCCAACCGTTTCATTATGGGATCCATGCATCTTGGTGTGGAAGGAGAGACAGGCACTGCGGAACGAATGGCCGCTTTTTACGGCAAACGTTTTGAAGGAGGAGTGGGCCTTATTGTCACCGGTGGGATCAGCGTAAATGAAGAAGGTAAGGGTTCTCGTAGTTTTTTTAACATCCAAAACAATGAACATGCTCATGAATTAAGGAAAATGAATGGACTCCTAAAAGGAAAAGGAACCATGTGCGCCCAGTTGTTCCATGCCGGAAGGTATGCTGCAGATCGTGGATGTGTGGCACCTTCTGCCATACGAGCACCAATCAATCGTTATGTGCCAAAAGCACTTACGGAAGAGGAATGTTGGAAGACGGTAGAAGACTTTGGAAAAGCGGCAAAACTAGCAGAAGAAGTCGGATTCGGAGCTGTGGAAATTATGGGTAGCGAAGGTTATCTTTTAAACCAATTCTTTTCTGCCGTCACAAACAAACGTGATGATTATTTTGGCGGAGACAACAAACGAAGAATGAATCTTTCTATCGAAGTCCTACGTGCCGTCAAAAAACAACTCCCCGAAGGTTTTCCTGTGATCTTTCGGATGTCCGGGATTGATCTGATTCCTGGAAATCCAAGTTTTGAAGAAGTAGTCCAGTTAGCAAATGTTTTGCGAGAAGAAAAAGTTTCTGCTCTCAATATAGGGATTGGTTGGCATGAATCAAGAATTCCAACCATTAGCCAACTTGTTCCCCGAGGTGCCTGGGTTTCCATTGCCAGTCGCATCAAAGAAAATACACCGGGTGTTCCCATCATTGCCTCCAACCGAGTGAATGATCCCATTACTATGCAACAAGTTTTTGATGAAAATAGAGCCGATATCATTTCGATGGCAAGGCCCTTCCTTGCAGATCCATTCATTGTAAAAAAATTCCAATTGGGTATGTCGAATCGAATCAATACCTGTGTGGCTTGTAACCAAGCTTGTCTTGACCATGCTTTCCAAGAAAAATCTGTATCCTGTATAGTAAATCCAGAAGCCGTAAATGAATTAGAATATACGAAACCCAAAGTAAAAGACCCTAAAAAAGTTTTAATCATTGGAACAGGTCCCGCAGGCCTTGAAGCGGCCCGTGTCAGTGCAAACCTTGGTCACAAAGTCATTTTAGTCGAAAAAGCAAATGTACTTGGGGGGCAATTTCAATTGGCATCGCATATCCCTGGTAAGTCGGAGTTTAAAGAAACCATTCGTTATTTTTCCAATGAACTTCCT
Organism: Leptospira terpstrae serovar Hualin str. LT 11-33 = ATCC 700639; assembly: GCF_000332495.1. Classification (NCBI taxonomy): domain Bacteria; kingdom Pseudomonadati; phylum Spirochaetota; class Leptospiria; order Leptospirales; family Leptospiraceae; genus Leptospira; species Leptospira terpstrae. The sequence continues at coordinate 95,552 of NZ_AOGW02000018.1, forward strand.
GCTTTAGGTGTCGACATACGATTGAATACAACTGCAACTCTAACGTTGTTAGAAACAGAAAATCCTGATGTCACTATTTTCGCAAGTGGTGTGAAACCCAGAGAGTTTTCCTTAAAAGGACTAGAAAACCTACCCTCAGGAAATTATTCTGAGTATCTCACTGGAAAATTCCAACCTGGCAAACGAGTGGCAGTGATTGGTGGAGGAGGGATTGGTGTGGATGTGGCACATAGATTGACGGAAGAAGAGGATCCAACTCTTACCTCTTATGATAAAAAATACAATATCAGTTCCTTTACTGAAACTGGTGTGCAAAAAGAAAAAGCTCACAGGGATGTGGCAGTGTTTCGCCGGAATGGAAAACATGGAGCAGGACTTGGACCGACAACATTTTGGGCACTCAAACAAGAGTTAGAATCAGTGGGTGTAGAGTTCTATCATGGACTTACTTACAAAGAAGTGACGAAGGAAGGACTCAAAGTCGAATTAAAAAATGGAGAGGAATTTTTGTATCCTTGTGATTCACTTATTTTATGTGTGGGCCAAGAAAAAGAAACATCCCTCTTAGAGGAATTCCAAAACAAATATCCGGATAAACAAACCATAGTCATTGGTGGAGCAAAGGATCCAAGAAACATCGATGCAAAACGAGCCTTTTTCGAAGGTTTAGAAGCAGCATATAGCATTAATTAGGAGATAAAAACATGATCGCAAATAATTATTTTTCAGAGGATGCCGATTTACAGGTAATCTTTAACCAACTTCTGGATTGGGACTCTATCATTCGCGAAACCGAAGGGGAAGGTTTTTTTGACCACCAAACGTTCGTTAAAACAAAAAACCAAAGGTTTGAAATGGCACCTTCCACAAAAGAAGAAGCTTTGGAGTTATACACTTCGAGTTTGGATGCAATGGGAGATTTTTTTGGAAAAGAAGTTTCTCAAAAATCCCAAACCATGGACCGCAATGAACTAAAGTATTCTAATGGGAAGGTGATTTTTCCCAAAGAAACAATCGAGATTTATGAAAAATTCAGAAACACCGGGCTTATGCCTTATTCCATTTCGAGAGAAGCTGGCGGCCTTGCATTTCCTGCAACTGTAGGTGCCTTGTATGCAATGCTAATGGCAAGAGCCGATGTTGCTTTTTGTATGACAACTACCTTACTCAACTTAGCGCAAATTGTCGCAAGGTTTGGAACACCGGAACAAATAGAAACCTACGCAACGAAAGCGGCCACGGGTGAGTGTTTGTTTGCCATGTCTCTGACAGAACCCGATTACGGATCCGACTTAAACAATGTAAGGACAGTTGCTGTAAAACAGGAAGACGGAAGCTACCGACTAACAGGAACAAAACGATTTATATCTCAAGGATGTGGCTTGGGAGAAAATCCTGCACTCCTTCTCACCTTAGCACGCACAGGAAAGTCTGAGGGTGGTGCCAGAGGATTGTCCGTATTCATTGTAAAGAGCCAAGACGTATTTGTAGCAGGTATCGAAAAGAAGATGGGGATTCACGCCTCACCTACTTGCGAAATTGTCTATGAAAACACTTATGGAGAAATTCTAGGTGAGGAAGGACTTGGACTCACTCGTTATACAGCGGGGATGACAAACTTTATGCGTCTTGTGAGTGCTTCCGGAGGTTGTGGTGGGGGAGCTGCCGCCTATTATGAATGTGTGAAGTATGGAAATGAAAGAAAACAATTCGGAAAACCCATAGGTGAAATTCCTGCAGTTGCAGAAATGATTCATAAAATCAAACGAGAAACAAATGCAATGCGACTTTTGACTCTCGAAACTGCTCGTGTCATTGATATGTACCAACACCATCAAATCCGAATGGAAAAAGCAAATTTAGAGGATAGAGAAATTAGAAAAGATGAAAAAGTAAAATACTGGTCTACTTTGGCTTCCACTCTCACTCCTATGGCAAAATACTATAGTTCGGAAGAAGGTCATAAATGTACAAATCTCGCTGTGCAAGTGTTTGGTGGCGCAGGATACACTGAAGATTATGATATCTCTCGTATGTTCAGAGATTCACGGATCAATACCATTTACGAAGGTACAAGCCAAATCCATGTGCGCATTGCTACGGGAGCTATTCTTGCAGGTATGGCGGGAGACGGAAATTTCAGAAAGTATTTAAACTCGCTAAAAGCGGAGATTCCCACTCCATCAACTTTTTTGTTAGAACAAGAAAGGGTTTTAGAAGAATCCATTCGTGAGATGCGAGGAATCCAAGAGGATACAAGAAAGGAAACCGTTGCCGAAAATTTAATGATCCAAATGTGTCGGTATATCAGCAGTTTATTATACGAAAAATCGATTCCGAAAATTACCGATTTGAATACAAAGGAAGTTTGGCTAAAGGATTGTCGTGCCTATGTTATAGATAGTACTGCTATTGCTCAGTCTTGTTTGTATCGAATTCAGAATTTTGGTTAGAAAGTATCTTTAAGCTTCCAGTAGAATTTTGATTTTAGAAAATGGTCAAGCTCCCCAATGGGCTTGACCATACAGTCATCAATTCACTTAACTGTAGTTAGTATAGTTTCTACTGTATCAATCATTTTTTGGATCGTTGTTGGATCTCCATAACCGCCTGCTGTTGTGACTATGGTCATATCAAGAGTGGGAATGACAAAAATGAGTTGCCCACCGTTTCCGAGGGCCAAAGACCAAGGAATTTTCCTTTCGCCAATACTTGTTTCTCCAAGCCACCACTGGTATCCATAACCAAACGATTTTTGGTCCTTTCGAAAAATACTAACTTCAGAATCGATCTGCTTTGTGAATGATTCATCTAACCACCGCTTGGATACAATTTGTTTGCCTTTCCAAACTCCCTTATTTAAAACCAAACGGCCTATCTTTAGCATGTCTCTAGGTTTGAGTCGAAGACCTGCATGGGCAAGGGCCCTCCCATTTTTGTCTTCGACCCATTCAAAGTTTTGGATTTCTAATGGATCAAATAACCATTCTTTTGCTAATACTGTTAGAGGTTTTTCTGTTTTTTTGATGAGTATATCGGAAAGGAGAGAAGTTCCTCCGCCATTGTATTTGAATTTGGTTCCAGGTTTAGTGATTAGGTCTCGGTCCAAAACAAAACTAGGGAAGTCTTTTTTCCAAAGAAGCCTTGTTTCATCACTGAATAAAAATCCATACCTCCATTCTTCCCAATTTAGTCCACTACTCATTGTTAGGAGGTGTCTCCAGGTGATTTCCTGTCGTGGGTCGTCTTTGGGAAATGATAATTCTGGATAATATGACAAAACAGAATAATCCACACCTTCTAATATTTTTTTATCAATAGCAATTCCAAAAAGTAAAGATGTTACCGATTTACTGACAGAACGAACATCATGTAAAGTATTTAAGTCAAATTGAGTTTCTCCATCGAAAGGAAGCCTTAGTCCATAGCGTTTGTTAAATGGTTTGTCTTTTCTTGTATTATAAACTTCAGCGATTAGTTTTCCATGGCGTTCGATAAGAAGAGAGTGAAATTCACTTTCCTGTGAACCCACTTCTTTGATTAGGTTACAAAATTTACTTTGATCAAATTCAGAATCGGTAGGTTCGCTAACTTGCCAATCTCTACTTGCAATGGGTATGTGACAAATTTCTGCACTAGGCGGATTTGCTTCTAAATTCGAGAAGATCCAAAAGAAAAAAAATACAATACCATTGGTCAAAGTTTTTGTTTGTCTCATTCATTTCCTTCCGCAAAGCGAATGGGGAGATTCTATATCCTCTGTTATCACTGCGGATACCATAATCTATAGTACGCAAAAAAAAAGCAGAGAATCTGACATATGCCTGTCAATAAAGTTCCCTTTATACGATCCAGTAAAAGTTTCCCTGACCATTTGTCAGAAAATTTCTTACTTAGGTGTTGACGCTTTTAAAAATCTGGCCTAAACTAACGCAGAGGTTTTTCTATGAAAAAAATTCTAACTATCTTTACAAGTGTTGCCTTCCTTCTTTCGGCATCCGTTTTTGCTCATGACCATGATGGTCATGGAAAGAATGCGATGGCAGGGGACCATTTCAAAAAAATGGATACTAACAGCGATAATAAGGTCTCAAAGGAAGAATGGCAAAAATTCCATGAAGGTTTTTTTACCGAACTTGACAAAGATGCCGATGGATCGGTGACATTGGAAGAGATGAAAGCCGCTCGTATGGAAAAACGAGAAGAGAAAAAAGAAGCGATGAAAGAGAAGGTCAAAGAGGCCAAACAGAAAAAAGACGAAAAGAAGAAAAAAACTTCCGAATAACAAGCGTTTGTATTGGGGCGCCTCGCATTGGATCGTTTTTCCTATTGGATACAACGATCCGACCGGGCTCTCCGCTTCCATCTTTCGCAAAACGCGAAAGGATTTCCGCTTCGATCCCTGGCGCAGGGATTTACTTCCTACTATGAAAACGGTAAAAAATCCTTTTTGCTGTTTCCACAACGAAAAGATAAATGACAACCATAGACGCTAAAATCGCATAAAACTCCATCGGTGGAGGAACGAGTCCAAAGTAAGTTCCTAATTGTGTGAATGGTAAAATAGCACCAATCGCTGCAATGCTTATAGAAACAATGGCGAGCAATCGGTGTGGCCTACTTTTGATTGGATTTCCACGGGTTCTAATGATGAAGATGACTAATACTTGTGTGCAAAGGGATTCTACAAACCAACCAGTTTGGAATAAGGTTTCGTTTGTCTTTAATACAACTAACATCACATAAAAGGTTAAAAAATCAAATACAGAACTTATTGGTCCTATCGTTAACATAAAGTTTCTGATAAAAGTGATATCCATAACTCGTGGAATTTTTAGTTCTTCTTTGTCTACTTCATCAAGAGGAATTGGAATTTCTGAGATATCATATAAGAAGTTATTAAGAAGTATTTGTGTGGGTAACATTGGAAGGAATGGTAAAAACAAAGCTGCTCCAGCCATACTAAACATATTCCCAAAATTCGAACTAGTTCCCATCATAATATATTTCATTATATTACCAAAAGTCCTTCTGCCTTCCATAACCCCTTCATACAATACAGACAAATCATGATCTAATAATATCATGCCTGCTGCTTCTTTGGCTACGTCCACACCTGAGTCCACTGAGAGTCCAACATCAGCTGAATGCAATGAAGGAGCATCGTTGACTCCATCTCCTAAATACCCGACCACATGACCTCTATGTTTGAGAGCCAATATAATTCTGTTTTTTTGGGAAGGATTCATTCGACAAAAAAGATTTGTAGATTCCACTTTAAAACTGAGTGCCGAGTCGTCTATACTGTCGATCTCCTTACCTGTAAGGACTCCAAGGACTGGCATTTTTAATTCAGAACAAACATGTTGTGTAACAAGTTCACTATCACCGGTAATAATTTTTACGGTAATACCAATTTCATTCAGTGAAGATAAGGCCAGCCTTGCACTTTCTTTGGGAGGATCCAAAAATGCTGCGAAACCAGATAGAATTAATTCTGATTCATCACCTTTGACAGCATGTGTAAGTTCCTTTGTTTCTTCTCGCCATGCAATTCCAAGTACGCGGAAACCCTGCTTTTCTAAGGAAGTATAAACTGAATGGATTTTTTCCTTAGCTTCTAAGTCTATGAGTTGAATGGTTCCTTTTTCAGTTTCGAAATGTGTGCAGAGCTTTATAATTTCTTCTGGTGCACCTTTTACCACTAGGATTCGTTTTTTCTTTTCTGAATGGTCTAATAAAACTGATACTCTCCTTCGTTCAAAGTCAAAGGGCACTTCATCTATCTTATTCCAAAGGCTTACATCAATCTCTTCGTGTTCCAAAATAGCTTCATCTAAAGGACTTTTTAATCCTGTTTCAAAAAAACTATTTAAGTATGCTAATTCTAATACCCGATCACTTGGCTCACCAGTAAGATCGATATGTCTTTCTAATTTGATTTTTGCTTCTGTAAGAGTCCCTGTTTTATCCGTGCAGAGTGTATCCATGGAGCCAAGGTTTTGGATTGAAGATAGTTGTTTTACAATCACTCTTTTTTTTGCCATCATGAGTGCGCCGCGAGACAATGTTACAGAAATCACCATCGGTAAAAGTTCTGGAGTTAATCCCACCGCTAATGCAACTGCAAATAAAAATGAATCAAGCCATGGTTTATGTAAAATCGCATTGACCAAAAGAACAAACAATACAAGTAAAACGGTCATACGCAAAATAAGAATACCGAACTTTTGAGTTCCCAATTCGAAAGAATTCTGCGGTGGTTTTATGGCTAGACTGTCTGAAATAGCCCCCATTGCTGTATTGGCACCAGTATTTACAATGAGAACTTTCGCACTACCACTGATGACTGTGGTTCCCATAAAAACTGCATTGGATGCATCTGTAATATCGTTAGAAAGTTCTTTGAGTTCTCCTGGATGTTTTTCGACAGGATAGGTCTCTCCTGTGAGCAGAGATTGTTTGACAAAAAAATCATTTGTTTCTAATACTCTGCCATCTGCAGGAACCAAATCTCCTGCAGAAAGTAAAACGAGATCACCCGGAACAACTTGCGAAACAGGAATGTTGATTATGTTTCCATCTCGAACAACGGTTGCCTGCACAGAAACAGAATGTCGCAAACTGTCTGCTGCTTTTCCCGCTTTGTGTTCTTGGATAAAGTCCAAAAGAACACTAAATAAAACTAAAATGGAAATGATGATGAAATTTGATATTTCTCCCATAAAGGCAGAGATAACACTCGCAAACAGTAGGAGTAGAATTAGAGGATTTCTAAATCTTACTAAGAGTTGTTTCCATATTGGTTTCTCTTTGTGATCTACAAATTGATTGGCGCCGAATTGTTTGCGGCGTTTTTCCACTTCTTCTGAATCTAGTCCTGAAGTTTTTACATCTAAGGATTCTAAAGTTTCCTTCAAAGATTTTAGCCACCAAGCGGACTGGTTGAGAATGGTTTGCATGATCGGCCTCAAATAAGAACAGAAAGTCTTCTCTTCATTCTTTTAAACTCTTATTCCTATTCACTTCAAGCCTTATTATTTCTTTCGATTGACGGGTTAAAAAAATACTATCTTGATTGGTGTATCTATCATCTTATGAAAGCGAAAAAGTCAAAAGCCAAACCCGCAAAGAAGTCCATCCGCACTATAAAACCGTCGAACAAACAAAAGACAAAATCCGAACCAAAAAAGTTAATCAAACAAAATCCTTCTGATTCAAACTTTTCTTCACTTCTGGAACCTAACCATACAGTTACCGAACTGATTGATACCATTCATGAATATTCTATCGGTCATGAAATTGCCAATGCGGTTACACACGGGATTGGTGGGGGTTTGAGCATTGCAGGACTTTCTCTTTTATTAACCATGGCTGTTTTATATGGTAATATTTGGCATATTGTCAGTTCTGCTATTTACGGAGCCACTCTCATTCTTTTGTATCTTGCCTCCACTCTTTATCATGGAATTTACCATACTGCTACAAAACGAATCTTTAAAGTGATAGACCATGCATCAATTTATCTTTTGATCGCGGGGACATACACTCCTTTTACGCTCGTTAGTTTAAGGGAACATTCCGAGTGGGGATGGACTTTGTTTCTCGTTGTTTGGATCCTTGCATTTGCGGGAGTTCTTTTGTTATTATTATTTCCCGGGAAATATAGTGGAGCTCGTGTTGTAGTTTATATCCTTATGGGTTGGCTCGCCATTTTTGTTGTGAAAGACATTCGAACCGCTATTGGTGTGGGAGGAATTTCTTGGTTGGTGGCGGGTGGACTGAGTTATACAGTGGGCGTCATTTTTTATCTATGGGACCGGCTACCATTCAATCATGCCATTTGGCATTTATTTGTTCTTTCTGGAAGTCTTTGTCATTTTTTTGCGATTCTATTTTATGTATTACCTCCAATTCCGAAGTAAAAAATTAGTTTGTCAATTTTTTGCCTTTCGATAGAATTCACACTCTTTCTGTTTTATAAAACAGTAAAGAAGGAGAGAATATGAGAACATTAGTCACGATTAGTTTTATGCTGATGACGATCCTTTCTTCTACTGCACTTGTTGCAGAAGATTGTTTTCTTTGTGGAAACGGAAGTTCGAATGGTTGCGAACAGTGCCGAGGAAAGGATAGAAAGGCATGCGAAGCTAAAGGTTGCAAAATTTCTGGTACTGCTTCTTGTTCCACGGCAGCCAATGTCAAGGTATGTAAAGTAGATCGTTCTTATAATGATCTCACCTTTATGGAAGCTGTTAAACAAAACCAAATGGTTCAAGTAAAAACAAATTAATTAACTGGGATCACCTGCCGCAAATAGTTGTGGTAGGTGATTTAATATAAATTTTCTAATTATTGTTAGGTCGCGCAATGAATCACTACATTTCCTTTTTTGTGTCCCGCTTCCACGTAACGATGAGCTTCCACCATTTTTTCTAAAGGATAAGACCTATCAATGATGACTTTAAAGTTCCCCTTTTTGGTTAACTCTGCCAGGAATTTCAAATTATCTATTGTCTCAGCAATGGGTCCAAATTTGATATTGATTTTTCGAGTGAAAGATATCCATGCTGCTTTAAACATATCTTTGAAAGGGGCTGCCACTAAAACTAAATTGCCACCTTTAGTAAGATGTTTGAGGTTGGAAGGAATGGAAGATTTACCTACACATTCAAATACAACATCATAAGTTTTGTTATGTGAATCTGAATGGAACTCTTCGTAATCCATAACCAAATCCGCACCAATTGATTTTACCAATTCAAAATTTCCTTTACTACAAACTGCGGTGATTTTTGCTCCAAAGTGTTTTGCTAGTTGGATGGCGGCAGTACCTACTGAACTGGAAGCCCCGTAAATGACCATGGTTTGGTTCTTTTGTATTTTACATCTTTGGATAAAGTCGAGAGCAGTTAAACTTCCAAAGGGTAAGGCAGCACCTTCTGGAAAGGAAATTTCTTTGGGAAGGATTGTGATTACTGCTGATTCAGGTAAACAAATGGATTCGGCATATGCACCCATCCCTAGTCCCGTTGATCCAAAAATTTTGTCACCTATCTTAAACTTGGTTATGTTTTCTCCTACAGAATCAATCACACCGGAGATGGATCCTCCCAAAATGGGTTGTTTTAGTTTTGTGATTCCAAAAAATAATCTAGCTAGATTCGGGTCTGGTTTGCGAATGCGCCAATCAGCAGAATTTACTGAGGTATTATAAATTTTTACTCTGATTTCATTTTTTTTGGGAGAGGGTGTTTCCCATTCTTCCAATTGGAGTACTTCGGGGGGACCATACTTTCTTGCAGTAATTACTTTCAATCATTTTGCTCCTGACTGGATATTTATACTTACACTGTAAGTATGTCAATGAAATTTATTTCTGATCCGTTTGGTTTTTTTGGAATGGATTGAAAACAAAATTTATGATACAAGAGAGAGACAAGTTTTATGGAAAAAAAGAAGAGCACCAAAACAAACAAAAATCATAAAAAAACAAATGATAAGAAAAGAAAAACTCTCTCGAAAGAACTTGTTTTGAAAGTAGCGATCCAACTTGCCGACAACTCTGGGTTAGAAGAGTTGTCTATGAGAAATTTAGCCTTACATTTGGGTGTAGAAGCCATGTCTTTGTACAACCATGTAAAAAACAAAGACGAACTTTTAGATGAAATGGTAGATTCTGTGGTTTCAAAGGTCACCTTGCCAAAGATAGGTGGTGATTGGAAAAAAGAAATGAAAAAAAGGGCAAGATCTGCCAGGCAAATATTGATTCAGCACCCTTGGGTGACTATGTTGGTAGTATCGCGAATGAATGTGGGGCAATCCATGTTAACTTATTTTGATGCTACACTCGGATGTCTCCATTCGGCAGGTTTTTCCTTACAAGCGGCTGATCATATCATCAATGCAATTGATAGTCATATCTATGGTTTTATTTTACAGGAATTAAATTTTCCAATCCAACCAAAAGAATATGCAGAAACAGCCGAAAGTTTTTTACCCAATCTAAAATCGAGCCCTTATATTTATTTAACCAAATTAACCGAAGAAGTGATTTCTGGAAAATACAATGGGCTTCATCAGTTCGAGTTTGGTTTGGATTTGATTTTAGATGGACTTGAGATTCCTCGTCATCATTCCAAGTGAATTAAATGGCAAACACACTTTGAATAGTAAAGTAACTAGAGTTAGGTTTGAAATCATATCTGTGGAATGGATCCGTTTCATAAGGATTGTTTTTTTGGTTTCGAATTGCTTCCCCTGCATAAAGAGAACTTGCTCCAAACCAGAACGAAACATTATCAAAAGGAGTGACTATATATATAAAGTTAATTTCTGTAGCAACATGTCTTCCTAATTTAGGCCGGTTAGGATTATAAGCTTCTGTATTATAAAAATCTTCGGTCGAAGCAGTTTCTCCTGTAGCTTTACTTCCTGCCACATAATTGTTGTTATCATAATATCCATCTTGAAGTTTTACTTTGTAATACCAATGAGGGTTTAAAATGAATGTGCCCCATTTAGAAGATTCATATTTGATATGAACGGAATAGTCCTTTATATTTTGCCAGAATACCATTCCGGAGTTACCATTTCCAGAGAAAGGCATTCCGCCACCAGCCATCCTTCTCGTTGCAAAAAGCGGATTGTAAGTGGCAACACTTCCGTCATTTCGGTTAGGATCTCCTGAAGCTTGGACATATTGAACACCAATACGAAATTCTTTGACTGGGCAGTAACCCAACTGGACTGCTACTATATTTGCCTTATAACGTACAGGTGAAGAAAGAGGAGGAGCTTCGCCTGTTTTTTTATCTGTTGTATACGTTCCTGTTTGATTCAGCCAATCGGGAGAAACTCTTTCCCCGTTAAAACCTGTTTGCCAAGCAGCTTCCACCATCCAGTCAATCCCGGTCTCACTTGTGATCATATTGTTTTTTGTCCGGTTTGTTAGGCGAAATCCAGAGGTATTGAGTTGGTCTGGTCCTCTATAGTAGATGTCGGATCCGTAATTTGCAGTTGTATTGGTTGCCTTTAATTTTTGTTTATAAAGAGTGAAGTTGTAGATTTCTATTCCCAACCATTCCCAAGGTTTGAATCCATAATGGGCACCATAATAAGAAGCATTTCCAGTTCCCCCAAGCCTTGTCGAATTATTCGAAATCATGCTGTTAGAATTGTTTTCCGATCCAATAATGGCTCCAAAAAAATCTAAACTTTGTTTTTGTATGGTGATAGTAGTTCGAATTGCATCAAAAGAGTTACCATTCAAACTATCATTTCTAGAACCTAAAATTCTTCCATCTCCATAATCCAAAATTTGTCGTCCTGTTCGAACTCGAAACATTTGGTTTGTGGTTTTTAAATCCAAAAAAGCTTCTCGAAATCCAGTATAATTATTTAAAGGAACTTCTCTCTGTTTGGTGGTATCTATTAAATTTCCCGAGTTTGGAATCACACCTAATTTTTGGTCAGAGGAACCATTTACTATTTCCCCACCCCATAACCTTACATCTTGAAAAGAAAGTTTGAAAGCAATGTTAGGAGATATATCCCCGATGAGGTAAAACTGAGTCTGGTTGCTTACTGTATTTCGATTATCAGGTGTGGACCTATCAAAGTCAGTGTTATAAAGTGAATCTGCCTTGGGTCGAATACCAAAACCTACGCGAAACCTATCTGCAAACCAAAGGTTTGTATTTTCTTGTAGCGCCTTTCTTTGTTTGGTGGTGACCTGAAGGTTTTTTAAATACTCGCCAGATAAATTGCCCTTTAGCGGACTTAAATACTCTTTTGGTTCTTCTGGAGGGGGAACATCTTGTACTTGTGGAGGCGGCGGTGGGGGAGGAGTGACCGTAGTTTCAGGAGGAGGAACTTCTTTTTTCGCAGGAACAATAAACTGTGCATCCAACGGAGCTGCCAATGGTGATAGGAAAATCCCTAGCGAAACAAGCCCTATGATGATTCGATGATTGCATACGTACATTTGATACCACCTATGTTTCGGCCAGTGGATATAGAATGTGGCAACATTCAAATCTTATATTTCATTATTGGTAGGAATCCTAGTCTTTTCTCATTAGAAATAGATTGTTAAATCAATTTCTTTCTGAAAATTTGAGGCCTAATTTTTGCCATCCTTCGTGCCCCAATTTTTGTAATGTTTTCCGATTGTTTTCGTAAATGCTGTCAATATTTGGATGAGAGTCAACAATTCGGCTAATACTATCTTCACGTAACAGATGTAATATTGGATAGGGAGATCGGCCTACAAAATTGGTTATGTCGTTTATACTTTTGTCGGCAAATTGAAATTGGGGATGAAAATTTGCAATTTGGATTGTTCCTTCCAAATCTAGGCGATCAAGTAAAACATCTGTATCATCTAAAAAATCATTTTGATCCAGAAAATCGGTCAAAACAAATGGATGAATGAGAAGGGTGGTTTCGGTAGTTAGTGGATCTGTTGAGACTAATTGTTTTAATTCAGTTTCTAGTTCTGATAACAGACTTTTTTTGTTTTTTGCCGAACTGATCACATAACGAATTGTATTGGATTGGAAAGTAGGTTTTGCAAAAGGACAGAGATTGAGTCCAATCACAGATTTACGAATCCATTCTTTTGTTTTGGATATAATTTCATCTCTAAGTTCTGAAGAGTCAGGTAAGGTATTCAAAGGGTTTCCTTTTGTGATTCCAAATATTTCGATTTGCCAACATCCATCTAAAAAACATGGAAAGAACCATTGTCATTATACCTTGTTAATTCTAAAATACCAACTTTAAAAATATTCTATTTGGTTAGGTTTCAGAGTGAGAAGCAGAATATTTGATTTACGATGGAAAGCATACTACAGAAGATTTCCAATATCAGTTTCTTATGGAAAACATTTTAACAAATTTGACTCAATTCCTTTTTGAAGAGACTTCCGTTGCGGAAAGGGCTTGGTTAGAAGTTCAGGCCCAATCAAATGCTTTGGAACTAATGACAGCCTTTGTAGCAGCTCCACGATTTATATCCAAAAAAAATGTTACTTATGATTCTCAAGTTCGTGAAAATTTAATTTCTCATTTGCCTGGATTTCAGGCAGACGGATGGAATTTAGTTCGATTATCACGTGTTTGGTTGTTATTACATTTGGAATCCGAACCTAAAGAACAATTTATAAAAAATATCGAAACATTATTCGATACGGCGGAGTTAAATGAACTCGTGGCATTGTATTCTGCATTGCCACTTCTACCTTATCCCTGGGAATGGTTGGCTCGAGCTACTGATGCCGTTCGTTCCAATATGGGATTTGTATTTGATGCCATTTCGCTAAAAAATCCTTATCCAGAACTTTATTTTCCTGAAGCTGCATGGAATCAACTTGTGTTAAAAACAATTTTTAATGGAAAACCCATTCATTGGATTTACGGTCTCGAAAGACGTAAAAACAAAGAGTTATCCATTTCAATTTTCGATTTTATTAGCGAAAGATATGCTGCTGGAAGAAAGGTGCCAGCGCAAGTATGGAGGCTTGTAGGTTCCTTTGTAGAGGAAAGCACATATCCGAAACTAGTTCAGTTGTTTGCCTCTAAAGAAAAGGAAGAAAGAGAAGCAGCAGCACTTGTATGTTTTGAATCTAAAAATCCACAATTTCGTTCTCTCTTATCAAAATACCCAGAATTAGAATTATCAATACAAAATGGAGATCTGGATTGGTCTAAATTAGAATCCATTTCTGAATAAACTTTATATGTGCCAAAATCCAAACGAACCTTCTAAAAACCCTTCGCATTTTGAATCCAGCAATACAACCGAAGAGCCCACTCACCGTGACTTGTTATGGGAGGAATACCAAAACCTAATTGAAGGAATGCGATTTTTTGACCCACATATCCATATGGTATCAAGAACTACAGACGATTACCAAATGATGGCAAAGGCAGGGATTGTTGCAATCATTGAACCTGCTTTTTGGGTAGGACAACCTAGAACTGGACTTGCCAGTTTTAAAGATTATTATAGTAGTCTTGTGGGATGGGAAAGGTTCAGGTCTTCACAATTTGGAATTAAACATTATTGTACCATGGGGTTAAATTCAAGAGAAGCAAATAACGAGCGTCTTGCGGAAGAGGTGATGGAAATTTTACCTTTATTTGCTTACAAAGAGGGTGTTGTGGGTATTGGTGAGATTGGATTTGATGACCAAACTGTTTTAGAAGAAAAATACTACCGTCTACAATTGGAACTTGCAAAAAAAGCTAAATTACCTGTACAAATTCATACACCTCATCGGGACAAAAAAAGAGGAACCGAAAGAAGTATGTCGATTGCCTTAGAACATGGGTTAGATCCTTCTTGGGTCGTTGTAGATCATAATAACGAAGAAACCGTCAAATCGGTGTTAGACCAAGGTTTTTGGGCAGCCTTCACCATTTATCCGTTTACGAAAATGGGGAATGAAAGGATGGTTGCTGTTGTCGAAAAGTATGGATCGGAAAGGATCATGATTAACTCAAGTGCCGATTGGGGAATCTCTGATCCTCTTGCCATTCCTAAAACGGCGGCACTCATGAAACAAAGAGGGATTCCATCAGACGTAATACGTATGGTTACTTATCAAAATGCCATAGATGCATTTTCGAAAAGTGGACAGATAGATGTAGCAGACTTTGAAATAGAATTCCAGCCGGATCCCAATGCAAAGTTTCATGGCAATTCAATCCTTCGTGGTGGCCAACAACCAGTGATAAGTAAAAATTCCTTACTGATCCAATAGATGAAGATTAAAGCTTATCTGACTCTCCTTAGGCCTGCAAATCTTGTGACCGCCATTGCTGACATTCTTGCCGGTATGGCAATCGTGGGTTTTCTATGGAATGATTGCAGTCCTATCTTACTTTTTCTCTCCACCATTTGTTTGTATGGCGGTGGGGTTGTTTTAAACGATTATTTTGATGCATCCATAGACCGATTCGAAAGACCCGAACGCCCCATTCCAAGTGGTAAGGTATCCGAAGTATCTGTGTTAGTTTTTGGAAGTTTTCTTTTAGGATTTGGTTTAATTTTTGCATTTTTGTTTCAAATACAAAGTGGATTCATTGCCACAGCGATTGTAATTTTAGTGCTTACATATAACCGTTTTGCAAAACATAATTCCATCATTGGTCCGATTGTCATGGGAATGTGTCGAGGTGGTAACCTTATCCTTGGAATGAGTCTTGTGGCTGAAGTAAAAACAAACCAACTCGCTCTTGCGATTCTTCCTATTTTATATATAGCTGCCATTACAATGATTAGTCGAGATGAAGTCCACGGAGGAAAAAAAACACCTTTAGTTTTCGCTGGTTTTTTATATTTTACAGTTCTCATTTTACAATTAAGTATTTCTTTTCATATGGGAAATTTTTTCTTCAGTTTTCCTTTTGTCATTTTACATTCTGGAATGATCTTTCCTCCTCTTTATTTTGCCTTCCAAAAACCGATTGGCCCTTTGATAGGTAAAGCAGTAAAAATGGGTGTAATTTCACTAATCGTTTTAAATGCATCCTTTGCCGCAAGTTTTGGATTTATATTTATTGCTATTTTTATCTTATGTTTACTACCTCTTTCTTTGGTTTTAGCAAAATACTTTTCTGTTACTTAACATTATATTATGAATGAAAATTTCTTATCTCCTCTCACTTCCCAGTTCCAAGTCCAATACCGTTATTCGGTTCAGTTTACAAAAGGAATCTTCGATCTAAAAAATCCCAGTTTACGTGATTTTCTGATTTCCGAAAAGAAAGATGGAGATACGAAAAAAGCTTTGGTTGTTCTTGACCAAGGATTAATCTCTCATTACCCGAATTTAGTTTCAGAAATTAAAGAATACTTTAATGGACTAACTTTAGTTGTTCAGCTAACGGGTGATATAATGGTAATTCCTGGCGGTGAAGTATGTAAAAACGATCCGCAACATTGGGATTCCTTAGTGAAAGCAGTGGATCTGTATGGAATCGATCGTCATTCCTATATGATTGCCATTGGGGGAGGGGCCATCCTAGATTTGGTTGGTTATGTAGCCGCAGTATCTCACCGAGGCATCCGACTCATTCGAATTCCTACCACAGTTCTTTCTCAGAATGATTCGGGTGTAGGAGTCAAAAATAGCATCAATTACCACGGCAAAAAAAACTTTCTCGGAACTTTTGCACCACCTATCGCAGTGTTTAACGATCTTTTATTTTTGGAAAGTTTGGACGTAAGAGACTGGCGATCGGGAATGGCGGAGGCTATTAAAGTTTCTCTTATCAAAGACAAAGATTTTTTTCTTTGGATCGAATCCAATACCCATTCTTTAAAGAATAGAGATTTAGAGGCAATGGCATATTTAGTTCACCGCTGTGCTGAGTTACATATGGAACATATTGCCAATGGTGATCCATTTGAATTTGGATCTTCTCGCCCCTTGGACTTTGGGCATTGGGCTGCACATAAATTAGAATACCTATCTGAGTTTTCAATACGTCATGGGGAAGCAGTTGCCATTGGGATGGCTTTAGATACTGTCTATTCTAATCAAAAAAACTTTTTATCGAAAGTAGAGTTGGATCGTATCTTGGATCTTTTGAAAAACCTTGGCTTTGTCATTTTTCATACAAAATTAGCAGAAAATGAAAAACAGATTTTATATTCTGGGTTACAAGAATTTAGAGAACACCTGGGTGGAAAACTCACCATTATGTTGTTAGCAGGTATTGGTATACCTCGAGAAGTTCACGAAATTGATGAAAAATCTTTAGCAAACTCAGTGGATTATTTAGAACAGGTTGTATGAAAACAAAATATGGTTACTTAACCTATTGTTCCAATATTCATCCCGGGGAATCTTGGACAGACCATTTTTTTCACCTCAAAGATAACTTACCTATTATAAAACAATCCATCTCTCCAGAGGCACCAATGGGTTTGGGTCTTCGTTTAGCAAATGAAGCATCGATAGAGCTTTTAGATCCTAAGAGGATGCAAGAATTTAAAATCTGGTTAGAAAAAGAATGTCTCTTTGTTTTTTTAATCAATGGTTTTCCTTATGGTGGATTTCATGAAACTACGGTTAAAGAAAATGTTTATAAACCTGATTGGGTGACCAAAGAAAGATACGACTATACCCTTCGTCTGTTCTCAATTCTATCAGAACTTTTACCGCAGGGAATAGAGGGAGGAGTTTCTACTCCTCCTTTGTCATATCAGTTTTTTGATGATAATGATTCTGAACGCAAACTAAGGATAGAAAAAGCAACCAAACAAATAGTAGCCGTGTTACACCATTTGGTCCAAATCCAAAAAAAAACAGGGCACTCTTTGCATTTAGATATTGAACCGGAGCCAGATGGAATTTTAGGAAATGTTAGTTTATGGGTTCATTGGTTTTTGAATGTACTTTTGCCTTTGGCAATTCCGGAATTGCAAACTCAATGGGGATTCACAAAGGAAGTGGCAGAAGAGACCATCAGGAATCATATCAGAATTTGTCTGGATGTTTGTCATTCTGCTGTCAGTTTTGAGGACAACCAAACCATAGTTCGATTGCTAAAAGAAAATTCCATACAAGTCGGTAGAATCCAAATCAGTTCCGCCTTGAAAGCTGAGTTTTTGAAACAACCAGAAGAAACTTTGCTTTTACTTTCTAGTTTTGAGGAACCCACCTACCTCCACCAAGTGGTCATTCAATCCGAAGGATCTCCATTGGAATCCTATCCGGATTTAAATTATGCAATACAAAGGGGGGCAAAACTTTCTGAAGAATGGAGAGTCCACTTCCATGTTCCCGTGTTTTTAGATTCTTATGGCCTGGTTTCCTCAACACAAAAGGAACTAGTCGAACTATTAGATTTACAAAAGGAATTTCTTTTTACCAATGCTTTAGAAGTTGAGACCTATACTTGGGGAGTGTTACCAAAAGATCTACAGATCCCGATGGCGGATTCTATCATTCGCGAATTAGAATGGGTAAAGTCAGTATTAGATAAATAAACAAATGAGAGAGAAAAAATATGAAACAGGCAAAATCCAATAGATTTCAGAAAACAGTAGTCATTGATGTTGTCGGACTTAGTACTCATTTGGTTTGTGAGTTTACCCCTTTTTTAAAACAATATTTAAAAGATAAAAATACGATTCTTATAGAGCCCATGCTTCCTTCAGTCACAACTAGCGTACAATCCACTTTCCTAACTGGGAAATGGCCCAACGAACATGGAATTGTTGGGAATGGTTGGTATGATCAGGAAGATGCAGAAATTAAGTTTTGGAAACAATCCAACCATTTAGTAAATGCAGAAAAGATTTGGGAACGAGCTAAAAAAATAGATCCCGACTTTACCTGTTCCAAAATGTTTTGGTGGTACAATATGTACTCTACCGCTGACTATTCAGTGACTCCAAGGCCACAATACCATGCCGATGGTGTTAAAGCTCCTGATTGTTATACTCATCCACCAGACCTTCGTGAGGATTTACAAACAAACTTAGGTAAGTTTCCATTGTTTAACTTTTGGGGACCGAATGCCAATATTAAGTCCACACAATGGATTGCAGATGCAACGGTTTTTGTTGATAAAAAATATAATCCCACTTTAACTTTAGTTTATCTACCACATTTAGATTATTGCCTCCAAAAATTTGGACCCAATCTTTCTCATATAAAAAAAGAACTTTCAGAAATTGATTTGGTCCTCAAACATCTGATCGAATATTATGAGCAACAGAATACAAAGATCATTTTACTTTCAGAATATGGAATTACTCCCGTTCATCGTCCAATCCATATCAATCGAATCCTTCGCGAAAATAATCTTATATCTGTTCGTAAAGAAAGATGGTATGAACTTTTAGATCCGGGGGCATCCAAAGCCTTTGCTGTTTCTGATCATCAAATTTCTCATATCTATTGTAATGATCCCAGTGTCAAAAACCAAGTGCTGGAGCTTTTAAAAAAAGTTCCGGGCATTAATCTTGTTTTAGATAAAAAAAGTCAAAAAAAATACAATCTAGAACATAAAAGATCGGGTGATATTGTAGCAGTAGCGGATCCAGATTCTTGGTTCACGTATTACTATTGGTTAGATGATAAAAATGCACCAGATTATGCCCGTTTGGTGGATATTCACAGAAAACCTGGATATGACCCTTGTGAGATGTTTTTGGATCCAAAGAAACCTGGAATCAAATTCAGGGCTGGACTTAAACTTATCCGCAAAAAACTTGGATTTCGGTATCTAATGGATGTAATTCCCTTGGATGCAAATTTGGTAAAAGGTTCTCATGGGGCTATTCATAAAAAAAAGGAATTTTATCCTATTTTTTCCTCAAAAATTACATATTCCAGAAAAGAAATTTCTGCTAATAAAGTGTACGATTTGATTTGGGATCAAATGACTTCTAAGATTTAAATGTTTGACTAGTTACCTTTGGAGACAATATTTTAAACTCAGTGTCCGCAGAAGAAATCAAAGTTGTTAATTATTCCAAAGGTGCTGCCATTGTTGTGCAGAACTCCATCAATACGGGGAACTTTTTTATTGTAAGGTCCGGTCGTGTATCGGTCGATTCCGAACACATCGTAGTTGACCATGAGCTTGCTTATTATGAAGCAGGGGATAGTTTTGGACTGGTTTCAGCCCTAACCGAACATAGATTTTTAGTGACTTTGTTTGCCGATACCGATGTGGAATTAGTTCAAATTCCTATCCGACTTTTGGGATCTTATCTCAAAGAACGCAAAGAGTTAGCTATGAAGATTTTGGGTTTGTATTCTAGGGAACTCAGAACTTTACAAAAACACCTTTCTCGTGCCAACAAACCAGCTGATCGTGAATACCATCCTGAAAGATTATTACTCAATGCGCGGACTTATTTGTCTTGGCAGAAACCAAACTTAGCAGCTTACTCTTTACAAACTTTTCTTAAATGGTCGAAGGAAAATAACTCTACTGAAAACCTAACAGAAGCTTCCGAATTACTCAAATCCATAGGTTCTAATTACAAACCTTTTGTTTGGGATAGTATGCAATCCAGTTTAGAAGCTGGAGAAATTCTTTTTGTCGAAAGTGAAAAGAACAACGAGATCTACGTTGTGTTAGAGGGGAATGTTAAATTATTTGGGATTGTTCGTGGTTATGAGTATGTGATCGATGTTTTAGGTCCTGGAGAAATTTTCGGAGAAATGTCGCTCATCGACAATGCACCGAGAATGGCATCTGCAATCACGGAAACAAAAAGTAAAATTCTTCGTGTCACCGCTGAAAACTTATTCGAATCTGTAGGTCCTTCCTTATTACAAAAAATCTTCGAAAGTATTGCCAGACGGATTTGGTTTTCTCACCAAAGGTTGGTCATTCTGAGATTAAAAACACCTGTGATTCGACTTTATGCCTATTTATACAATTCGATCCGAGACCAAGACATCCGATTGGGCCGGACTTTAGACGAAAGCCTTGCTAACGCACATACCATTTATATCCAAATGGAAGAACTCTGCAATATGTGCGGAATCATCAAAGTCAAACAGGATACGATCCAAGAGTTTTTGACAGACACGAACTTGGTAATTGAACCAAACCGTATTACAATCAAAAGTCGCAAACGTTTGGAAGAAAAGTTAGGCCATTACAAATCAAAAGAAGGGCAAATTGTCGCTTAATTCTTCCTTGAGTTTTTAATCTAGGGGAGGGGAGGTGAAGAAATGGGTCGCCATTTTTCTAACGAACTAAAATTTGTAATGATTTTTTTTTCCACTATGTTCTATTTCGGTGATGAAAAAATTTCTCGTGTACTCTCTCGGGGCATTCTACATAATTGCAGGAACCAACCACTTTTTTTCTCCTGAATTTTATCTGGAAATGATGCCAGATTACCTCCCTTTTCATGAACTTTTAAATGTGACAAGTGGACTTGCAGAAATTACATTGGGTTCACTCGTGTTGTACGAACGGATGCGAAAGATGGCATGTTACGGAATCATTCTGCTTTTACTCGCAATTTATCCAGCTAACATTAATATGTTGCTAACTGCATTGGAAGGTAAAGACTATGGGGTTCCTATTTGGGCTTTATATGCAAGATTACCATTCCAGTTTTTATTTATTTATTGGGCTTGGCTTGTGAGAGATTTCAAATGGTCCGAAGAAACAACCTAACAAAGGTGATTTTGACTGTTTCTCTTCAATTATAGTTTTTCTAACTGCATTTTTTTATTGTGGATTGAAAGAGCCGAAGGATTAAGTTGGAATATTAGGAATTCAAATTTTTTGAATGTTTACCTGGTTTAATTTTATATATGAAGTATGATAAAAGATCCGAAACAAAAACCACAAGATTTTGCTAAAAAAGGAGGTCAGTGGACCTTTCTTTCGAACCATGCACATGTTT
Organism: Leptospira terpstrae serovar Hualin str. LT 11-33 = ATCC 700639; assembly: GCF_000332495.1. Classification (NCBI taxonomy): domain Bacteria; kingdom Pseudomonadati; phylum Spirochaetota; class Leptospiria; order Leptospirales; family Leptospiraceae; genus Leptospira; species Leptospira terpstrae. Next base: position 116,952 of record NZ_AOGW02000018.1, read on the forward strand.
TGATTTGTTTGAGTAAAGATCCGGAAATGCGTCTGAAGGATGTTGCTTTACTTGTTGGCATCACGGAAAGGGCGGTTCAGGCCATTGTTAAGGATTTGGTAGAAGCTCAAATTTTAGAGAAGAGTAAGGATGGACGAAGAAACCAATACATCATACAAACTGAACAAAAATTAAGACATCCTTTAGAATCTAGCCATTCCATTTCAGAGCTGCTTCGGTTAGGGAAATAAGTTTAAATTCCCGTTTAGTTTTTTTTGTTCTCTTCCCTCTTTTTTATCGTGGAAACAATCCATTCATTTTTTGGCACAGGAATCCCTAATCTATTTGCCATTTTGATTACTTCCCCATTGATATAATCTATTTCTGTCTTTCTACCATGATCTAAGTCTTGCACCATAGAAGTTCGGATTCGATAGTATTTCAAACCCAGAAAAATAAGGATCAAATGTCGAATCCAAGTCGGAAGTGAACCCAGACCACTACCTAGTTTTTGAATGGGAAAAGATCCTGGAACCACTTGTTCGGTAATTTTCTTTTGGCTCATTACAGTTTTAATTTCTGTTAATGTCTCTAACGCTTCCTCTCTAAATTTTTTATTTAGAAATAATTCACCTAAACTTAGTTGTTTAGAAGCCGCTAGTCCATTAATGATCGAATTGATTGCCAATTTATGCCAACGGTATCCTTCCAATTGGTCTGTTAAAACCACCGGTATGTGGGGTGGTAGGAGTTGGTACCAAATGGGATCTGGTTTTGTTTTAGTAACATTTCCCAAAATTAAGCTACCTACATTCGATTGAAAATAGGTTCCGTCTGGAAGTGTTTGAGTATTCCATCCAACCACTCCTCCGAGGATTTTATCTTTATAGGAATCAAAGTTTGATTCAGGAATTCCGTTTTGTATTAATATCCATTTCCCGTTTGCATTTAGAAATGGTTTTGTGTCTTTTAAGTAATCTTCTAGATTTTGATTTTTACATCCAACAAAAATATAATCGTAACTTTCTTTATTATCATGAATCATTGTTAGGTGATTTTTGAGGTCAATTGTTACAATTTGTCCTGTCGGTCCTTGGAACCTTATGGGATGGGAATACAAAGTTTGAAATCGATTTTGATTTTGGCAAAGTATTCGAAAGGGAATTTTATTTTGGTATAAGGCGTGAATGATGGTCACCGTTACGGAGCCAATCCCTATGATCGCAATTGAGGGATAAGATGTTGTCATATCTTCGAAAACTCTAAAGTCCTTTGTGGAAACCCGATGGGAATTTATTTCCCTCTCAGTGTAATGACAAGTTTCACTTCATCTAATTTTTTACCTGTCTTTATAAAATAACTTTCTTTGAGTTCCTCTAATACTTTTGTTTCTAGTTCCTGGTTCATTTCCACGTCAGTGATTTCCCCTGTTTCTTCATTGAGAGCGTGGTGATGAGGTCCGATATTGGAATCAAAATGAGTAACTCCACTTTTTAATTCCAATGTTCCTAACATTCCCTTCTCAGCAAAGAGTTTCAGGTTATTAAAAATCGTCGCCCGTGAAGCATGAGGAAAGTGGGAATTGACCAAATGGAAAACTTCTTCCGCAAAGAGATGTTGGTGGCGTTCCAAAAGTAAGTGCGCCATTTCCAATCTTTGTGAAGTCGGTCGAATTCCGTGGGATTCGAGAAGTTCCTTGGTTTTTTGGTAACTTAAATCCATTTCAGTTTCACCTTCTCTCTATGCCTTTTTTTGTCAATAATTAGACTAAGTCTAAAAAATCATTTGCTTAGAATCGGTATGAATTCAGATAAAATCTAATTGATCAATCCGAAAGAATGTTCCATTGAGAAAGTCTTGAGGGTAAAGACAGTGGGGTCTGGACCAAACAAAGAGAAACCCTAGTCTCGGAGCACCAAAGGGTGGATCCAATGAGGAAGAGCTTAAAAAAGGGAACTGACTTTCTTTTGATCGGAATGGGAGAATTCACTTTGATTTCTAATGAAATGGTCTTTCCATCTAGTGGAACAAAATCCGCTATCCTCATTCAAAACAAGGGATAAAAAATCTCTCATTTATATTAAAGTAAACTAACGATTATCATTCGATTGAATGAGTTTGGTTTCAAAATTTTAGCCTGAGGAGGGACTCGGGGCCATTAAAGGGAAAGGTCGGAAATAGGGTTTTCTTCTTTGCAACAAGGAACAGGGTCAATCCGCCGAGTCGATAACCCTTACATCCGAATGCAAAGGAAATCGAGTAAACGACTATCTTTAAAAAATTCTTGCACTTCTAAAAGTTTTCTATTCAATCCTTCCGGTGTTCTCTGAAGATATTATGAAACATCTAGATTACTCATTTTTTCTCCAACGAAGTTGTCGTTTCTTTGAGATGAGACAATGAAACTCTTTTTACTTTCCCTATTTCTTTTTACCATATCACTCAATGCTGAGGTGGTTTCTCTAGAATCAGGATGGACATTTCAATTAGATGGCGAAATCGAACCCAGACCTGTGTTAGTGGGAGTTTCTTTGGTAAGCCAAGGATACCAGGTTCCCATACGAGGAAGATACCGATTAAAAATTCCTATACCAGTTTTTCCAGAATACTCGCAGGCCATCTATATGGACAGAATCCATTCTGCCGATCAAACCTTTTGGAATGGAAAAGCCATTGGATCAACAGGAAGTTTTACACCAGACTACTATCCCTATTGGCATAAGGTTCGTTACTATGAGATTCCTATATCTCTGCTGAGACAAGGCGAAAATGAATTAGTTGTAGAAATAGAATGCCGTGAAACACAGTTTAGGTGTGGTTTGTTTCGTTCCATTCCTCTATTTGGTTCTCAAGATGAAATCAAAGACAAAATGGTCTTTGAAGATGTGAACCAAATTCTTATTGCCGCTTTATTTTTTGGAATTTTTCTCCAACAAGCTATTGGTTATGCTTTAAATCGATCTTCTAAATCAGGGTTGTATCTGGCAGGAACTGCTATCTTTTTTGTGGGTTGGCGACTTCCTGTTTTGAATAAAATCCATTTTCTAATGATCCACCCAGAAGTTTTGGTAAGATTGTTATTTTTTTGTCAGTTTATTTTTCCCGTCTTTATCATGTTATTTGTCCATACTCTTTTTGATAGACGTATAACAAAACTAGCTGTGATTACTTTTTTTCTAGATACAGTTCTTGCATTCGTTCAATTATTTCCAATGGATCCAGATAGCAGATTTTATTTGGTGTATATCTGGTATGTCCTACTGGCAATTAAGGTTCCTATCCTTATCCAACTTTTGGCAAGAAACTATAAAAAGACATCCGAAGCCATTGTGGTATCTTTAGGAGCTCTAGTAGCAACTTTCTTTGGAATTGCCGATGTCATTACCGATGTGATGACAGGAAAAAATGCATATTTAACTCAATACGGAATTTTAACATTTTTATTTACGGGAGTTCTTGCCATTGCCTTACAAAGTGCCCGGACTCGAAGAGAGTTACGAAATCTAAACGAATCTCTGGAAATGCTTGTTACTCTGCGTACTCAGGAGTTACACAAACAATATAAACTATTGCATGATGATTTAGTAATGGCTGCCGGATTGCAGTCAAAATTAAATCCCCCTATGGAGTTCAAACACAAAACATTGAGTGTTGCTTCTGTATTTATGCCTATGGAAAAAATAGGAGGTGACTACTTCGATTATTATATCCATGAGGATGGCTCCATTAGTTTTTTGTTATGTGATGTTCTCGGTCATGGAATTGCTGCAGCCCTCATCGCAAGTATGTTGAAGGTAAATTTTTTAGAGATTGCACCCAAAGAAAAAGATCCTGCCAAATTTTTATCTGAATTAAATCTAAAGATGTTACCGGTCGTAGAAAAAAACTACATCACTGCTGTAGCAAGTCATTTTGATTTAGAAAGATCGGTGATGAAGTATTCCGTGATGGGACACCCAAGTCCTTATTCAATGAATGTTGTTTCTAATTCCTTGGCACCACTTGGTGGACGAGGACCCATTATGGGTTGGAAAAAAGATATTTTGGTCGAATCCTTTTCACGGGATTTGAAATCAGGTGACCGTTTCTTTTTTTATACGGACGGAATTACGGAGAGCCAGAGTAAAAATAGGGAATTGTACGGAGAATTAAGATTGAGAGAACAGTTATCAGCAGGCCTGATTCTTTCTCCTTTTGAATTAAATGAAAAAATCAAAAAGGATATTCGAAATTTTGCATTTCGTTTGTCAGATGACGTGACATACTTTACGATCGATATCAAATGAAAGCCTTCCTTGGTCGATTGGGGATTCGGTGGTTGCTTAATTTAGGTGTAACGGATCATTTGGGTTTGGAATCCTCTGTTCGCGTACAACTTTCTAACTTAATTTCTATATTGGGAATTTTTTCTAACATTCAGTATTCCTTTTTCTTTGCCATTGCTGGTGCCCCTCATTACCAACTCATGAATGTAATTCATTGTTTTGTGATTTTAGTTTTAGTGTTAGTTTTGTATTTAAACTGGAAAGAAAGGTATTCACTTTCAAGAATCATATTGGTATTTACAATTTCGGTTCCATTGTTTTTTGTTTCTACCATTAGCTTTGGAACATCTGGTGGATTCTATTATTACTTTTTAATGTTCGCAATTGTACCTTTTGTAATTTTTTCTTATGAAGAAAAGTGGTGGATTCTTTTTGTGTTTTTGATGAACACCAGCTTTTATATTTGGTTCGAATTTTTTGGGCATCCTGGAAAGTTTATAGAAGGAACACTGTTGTATCAAAAAGAAGTTCAGGAAATGTTCCGGATCAATTCTGTTGTTTCTTGTTTGTCTTTTGTTGCTTTATTTATGTTTTATTTTTTAAGAAACATAAATCGAATCCAAAAAGAAATGATTCGAACCAACGACCATAAAGATCGGATTTTTTCAATTTTAGCTCATGATTTAAAAGGACCTATCGGAACCATGAGTACCTATTTAGGGTATTTAACAAATTCCTTACCGGAAAGAGAGGAGTTGATTTTTGGTTTAAAAGAACTTAAAAAAAGCACAAACCAAACTTATTTAATTTTAGAGAATTTGTTAGATTGGGTTCGAAATGAAACAAAAAAAACTCAATACAATCCTGCGAATTTGAATCTCACTGCCATTTTAAAAAATGCGATGGATATACTCAGTATGCAAGCCACAGATAAGGGAATTTGTTGGGAAACAAATATTTCAGAAGATCACTGCATCTATTGTGATGAAAGAATGACCGCTACTGTTCTGCGTAATATATTGTCTAATGCTGTAAAATATTCACATCCTAAAGGTAAGGTGTTTATTGAAGCTGAACCAATTTCTCAGTTTTTGGAAATCCGTTTTCAAGACCAAGGAGTGGGTATGTCAGTAGATCTTTTGGAAAAAATCATGGAAGGAAAACGATTTGCCTCTGGATTTGGAACTATCGGCGAAAAGGGAACAGGTCTTGGGTTACTAGTCTGTATAGATTTATTAAGAGAACAAGGAGGCTCCCTGCAAGCAATTAGTAAACTCGAAGAAGGAACAAAAATTATCATTCGTATTCCTTTAGCCCGTTAAAATCATTTCTTTTTTTTAAAGTTCTAGTCCAATTTTTAAGTATGTGGCCTTCCTCTTATTTTCGTTGGTTAACCAAGTCCGTTCCGGCAGGTCCGGTAGAAATTTACCCAGAGCTATCAGATTCCTATGAAACGAATCTTCCCAATGTATTCATCATTGGTGACCTAACGGGTGTTCCTTTGCTGAAATTGGCGGCTGAAAGTGGAGTGAATGTTTGGAAACACATTCGTGAAAAAAAGACCGATTGTTTGGATGCTGTGATTATTGGTTCTGGCCCGGCTGGATTGTCTTGTGCCTATGAAGCGAGTCGATTGGGAAAAAAATATGTTTTACTTGAAGCAAACCTTCCCTTCCAAACCTTACAAAGTTATCCCAAACAGAAGCCAATATTTGCCGAACCCAAAAACATAGAGACACGTTCTAAAATTAAAATTTTGGACACGACGAAAGAGGAGCTGTTAGAATCTCTCAATGAGTTAATTAAAAAAGAGCCAATAGAAATTCAGACAGGAAAGCGAGTCTCTTCCATTCGGTATAATGGTTTTGTATATACAGTAAGTACCGAAACAGGAGATTCATTTTTAACCAATTCTGTAGTCATTGCCATTGGGAAATCAGGTGATCCAAAACGTTTGGGTGTGAAAGGGGAATCTAACCCTTCTGTTTTTTACCGTTTGTTTGATCCTTATGATGCCAAAGATAAATCGATTGTGATTGTTGGCGGAGGTGATAGTGCAGTCGAAGCAGCCATCGCCTGCTCTCATTATGCGAAAGAAGTAAACCTGGTCCACCGCGGAAAGGAATTCCAAAGACCCAAAGAAGAAAATGTAATAAGTTTGGAGAAAAAAGTTCAGGAAGGAAAAATTAAACTTCTTTTAGAAACAGAAGTCACGGAGATTTCAGAACAGAATGTTTTTGTAAAAACTCAGCAATCATCAGTCAAACTCAAATCAGATTTAGTCTATGTTTTGATCGGAACAACTCCACCGATTTCTTTTTTAAAGAAAATAGGAATCAAAATTCAAAATGAAAAATCAATTTTGGATTGGGTGGGTTTCTCTGCTCTTTTTTCATTTGCTGGCCTTGCTTATTTCGGAAAGGCATCTTTTTATGGCCCGGGATGGTTTTCGCCACTAGCAACGGCTTTTCTTTCTGTATCAGTTCTTTCATTGTTTTTGTTTGGTTATTTGAAATGGAATCAAGGGATAGGGACATTACGGCCATGGGTTTTAATCAGAAATACTTATCTTCTTCTGGCATTCAGCTATTTTCTGTTTGTTTATTTGGGAGCAACATACTTTGGTTATACGATTTTCAGTAAATATCCTTCCTTCCACTATACACTGTTATACTCGTTAACTATTTTGGTATTTGGTATCCGAAGGATTATGGTTCGGAAAACGGATTACATTTTTTACCAAACTCTTAGTTTGATTTTTATACAAATTTTCTTTTTGTTTTTGTTGCCCGAGTTGGTTTTGCCTGCACTTGGAGATTTGGGTTATTTAGGAAATCCTGATGGCTACATCCGAACAGAAATTTTTCCTAACGATGCTTATTGGAAAGCATATGGATTTATTTTGGCTTGGCCCCTCAGTATGGGTGTATTATATGATGGTGGAATCACCAACTTTTGGTTAGGTTATGGGCTATTTTTTAGTTTTGGATTTATCCCTTTTTTAGTTTATCGATATGGAAAGGGCGCATATTGTGGTTGGATTTGTTCTTGCGGTGGCCTTGCGGAAACATTAGGGGATGAACATAGACAAAAGATGCCACATGGAAAATGGGCCTATCGGTTAGAACATTCTGGGCAATACATTCTATTTGCCGCTTTTTTACTTACGGCTCTAAAACTCATTGGAGTGTATGGTAAATTAATTGATCCTAGTTTGGAGATTAGTGAATCCATTGCTGATTCAGTAAAATGGATTTATGACATAGTTGTCGACATTGGACTTGCTGGTGTAGTGGGGGTTGGATTTTACTTTCTTTTTTCTGGAAGGATCTGGTGCCGTATGTTCTGTCCTCTGGCTTCACTAATGCATATTTATGCGAAGTTCAGTAGATTCAGAATCTTCTCTGAGAAAAAAAGATGTATCTCTTGTAATATTTGTACAAAAAATTGCCACCAAGGAATCGATGTTATGGGATATGCCAGCCGGGGAATTCCTATGGATAGCGTACAATGTGTTCGATGTTCGGCTTGTGTTTCACTTTGTCCCACTGATGTATTAGAATTTGGACAGTTAACTTCCTCTGGTGTATTTTATGATACTCTCCAAGCGAAGTTACGGAAATAGGTTTTGAATTCACTAAGGGAAGATATTGAAACTCTGTTTTGGGAAGGGGTCCGTATGGCAAGTCCTGACTACCTTTCTTTGGAGTTTTGGAACCAACATTCTGACCTTCGTAACGCACTAAACAATCCTGATAAAAAGAATTATGTTTTTGCCTTGGGGAAAGCAGCTTACTCCATGGCAGTATCTTTTCAGAAATTCATTTCCGTGGACCAAGGCTTTATTCTCACAAAATACAAACACCTTCCTGAAAAGATTCTGACCCAAGGTGAAATGGGAGTTTGGAAATGTAGAGAGGCTTCTCATCCTATTCTAGACCAAAATTCCGAGTTGTATTCACACGAAGTTTTGCAAGATCTATTGGGATTGGATGAAAACTACCGATTGATTGTTTTATTATCGGGAGGTGGATCCAGTTTATTCGAAATTCCAGAAGAAGGATTTACTTTGAATGATCTGATCCACCTAAATCAAAATTTACTCAAACAAGGTCTTCCTATTCAGGAAATCAATGCGGAGAGAAAAAAATACTCTGCAGTGAAAGCGGGAAAGTTACTAAAACTACTAAATCCTAATTTAAAAACATATACTTTTGCCATATCAGATGTATTAGGTGATGATCCAAACATGATTGCTTCCGCACCAACGTATCCTGGTAGTCAATACTATATCATGGGAAATTTATCTGCATCCCTTGCCGGTATGTTAAAAAAGGCAAATTCTTTAGGTTATGAGGCAACGATTCTTTCTGATTCTTGGGACCAGTCTACAGAAACTACCGCAAAACTAATGTTTGATGAATTGTTGAAAGCAAAAAAAAATGAAAATAAACAAGCAATACTATTAGGTGGAGAATTGGTTTGTTTTGTCCATGGGGATGGACTCGGAGGACGTAATCAAGAGACCGCACTGCGTATGGTCATCCAAAGTCAATCTTTAGAAAAGGATAGGCAATGGCTTTTTTTATCTAGCGGAACGGATGGGACAGACGGGCCCACTGATGCCGCAGGTGGGATTGTTGGCCCAGAAACTTGGGAAAAAATGAGGGCCAAAGGTTGGGATGCAGAGAAAGAACTTAAGAATTCTAATTCTTATCCCATCTTAAAAGATACAAATTCCCTTCTTTTTACAGGGGCTACTGGAACCAATGTAAATGATCTTTTGGTTCTTTTGTTAGCGAAAAGGAATTCCTAAGTTCCGATTTTGTCCAGACCAGTAGATTTGAAACAGTGGATTTTGCCATCGACTCTTTCCAATTTTGGACTGAATCAACTCTCCATCTATCTTCTTTAGAATGTTTACATGGTCTTTTAAAAATCTCCATTGGATTTCTTCTTTTTTCTGAGGAGGAAGAGACTCTTTTGTGAGATTAAAAACGGATTCTTGTAGTCCAATCAATGCCGGAACTAACATCGATCTTACGGCTTGGTAATCAAAATTGGATTTCCTTGCAATAGATTCGTGTAACCACCATAAGGTTTCAGAATATGTATTATTCGATAACAAGCTGGAGGAACCTACAAAGTTTTTGGTTCCAAAAAAGAATGGTTTGAATAAACTCAAACAAGGAGTGGACGTTCCCGTATAAAATACTCTTAAGGGATCCTGGTTGGTTTCAGATGTGTCCCATTCAACTATTAGACTCCCGTTAGTTTGGTTGGGAGTGGTTGGCCCTGTTGCATGCAAACATAAAGACTTCATTGACGAAGAAGAGGGTTCGAATTCATCAATCTCAATGGAATGTGTTTTTAAGGTTTCCATTGCTAGTTTTGTAGTATAACTGGAGTTTTCTTTTTCGAAATCTTCTGCAGTAACTTCGTGTAATTTTCTTCTGTCTTTGCAATGACTCATATAAGTATAAAACTGATCACTGAAATGGTCTTTGAATGAAAACTCACTGTGAGTATTTTTTCTTAATTTATCAATTAGGTTAGGTGAAGAGTATTCAAAGTCAGAACCTATAGTCAGACCATTGGAAATCGCGTAAAATGAATCTATCTTTTTTGCTACCCAATAACGATCTGCCGTTTCTAAAACATATCCTTCTGTGCGATCTGCTATAATAAAACTGTTATGATAGAAAAATGACTTATTCTCATACCCACCACATGCATCTTGTCCATAGGTCTCTAATAATTCAGTGATGAGAAACAATCCATCTCGGGCAGATTTACATCGTTCCAAAGCTAAACGAATTAAGTCCATCCCTGTTAAACCATCATTTTTTTTTGATTTTTTCAAATGAGTAAAAACAGCCTCATTCCCTATACAAAGGCCAAATTCATTCACACCCATTTCTGCACCCCACATATGAAAGGGTTTGCTTAAAAAAACTTCATAAGTAACGGGAGTTTGTGGAATCTCAATATAGGTAGTACGTAATTGGGTACCTTTTTCATATTCCAATCGAGGAATATGAAGAATGGATTGTGCTTCGTTTGGTTCTCGGTCCGAGTTTTTGGCAAAGATTCTTTTTTGTGTCTTGGTAAATTTTTCAGTGGCAAGGGAGGTATCGCACATTCTAGAATGTTAAACAGATTTCTTCTAAAAAACAAGACCAAATCATTTAAGAATATGTCATCGATTCCAAAACAAATTTCAGAATACATCCTCATGGGATTAACCCAAGAACAAGTCAGGAAAAACCGTACGAAGTATGGAGCCAATGAAATCAGCTCTTCCCAAAAGAAAGGAATCTTTCAGATGTTATTGGGAGTGGTCACAGAGCCAATGATTTTGCTTCTCATTTCCATAAGCATCGTATATTTGCTTTTAGGTGACCGGAATGAAGCACTATTATTACTTTTTTCTGTTGTGGGGATCATAACGATTACTTTTTACCAAGAGAAAAAAACGGAAACCGCGATCTCTGCTTTACGTTCCCTTGCAAGTCCAAGAACCAATGTCATCCGAGACCAACAAATCATTCGTATCGAAGGGAAAGATGTAGTTTTTGATGATTTATTAATTTTGAATGAAGGGGATAGAGTCCCTGCTGACTGTGAGCTTGTTTCCGATAGAATGTTTTCTTGTGATGAATCTCTCCTTACGGGAGAATCTGTACCTGTAACCAAATCACAATCGAATCCAGTATTTTGTGGCTCGTTAGTTGTTAGTGGAGAGGGAGTTTGTCGAGTATCTGCTGTGGGTAATCTCACCGAGATAGGTAAAATAGGTCGTAAAATTGCAGACGAAGCTATTGGCAGAACTTTACTAGAAGTTGAGGTTGCAAGGTTAGTAAGGAATCTGTTTATTGTTGCAGCTTCACTTTGTGTGATACTGGCATTATACTTTGGAATTGCTAAAAGCCAATGGTTACAAGGATTACTTTCGGGCCTTACTCTGGCCATAGGACTCATGCCAGAGGAACTTCCTTTAGTTATGACAATTTTCTTTGCGTTAGGTGCATTTCGTTTGAGTACTAAAAATGTTTTAGTCAGACGATCCTCTATCATTGAAACTTTAGGTGCTGCTACAGTACTCTGTTCAGATAAAACAGGTACGATCACTCAAAATAAAATGAAAATAGGAATTGTTGTAACAAAGTCGGAAACGGTAACATTAAATCCTACTTCCATTCTTTCAGAGGAAACCAAAAGTTTACTTCATATTGCCTATTGTGCTTCCAAACATCCTAGTTTTGATCCAATGGATATTGCAATTTCTGATTGTTTGGCTTTGTTTCATGAAAGAGCAGATTCTGCCTTGTTGTCAGTTCAAGATTTTCCTTTAACTCCAGACCATTTAACAATGGTTCGTGTTCTAAGAGAAGAGGGAAATTATGTGAGTTATGCAAAAGGATCACCTGAAGCAATTTTTGATTTGTGTAAATTTAATTCTTCTGAATTAGAATTCTGGACAAACAAAACCAATGAATTAGCAAAACAAGGATTCCGAGTCCTTGGTGTTGCAAAATCCAAATCTCCTTTAAATGTGATTCCAGCTGAAAGAAAACAAGTCGATTATTTGTTTTATGGCCTTTTAGCATTTTTAGATCCAATCAGAGAGATCGTTCCTTTCGCTGTAAAAACTGCTTATGATTCAGGAATTCGAGTGATTATGATCACCGGAGATTATCCAGAAACTGCAAAGAACATTGCTGATCAAATTGGATTAAAAGAATCGCACTTGGTATACACAGGAAAAGAATTTTCTAATCTAAGTGAAGAGGATATGCAGAAAGTCATTCGGAAATGTAATGTTTTTTCGAGAGTGAGTCCTGAAGATAAATGGCGGATAGTCCGTATGTTAAAAGCGGATGGCGAAATTGTTGCTATGACTGGTGATGGAGTGAACGATGCACCTGCTTTGCGTACAGCAAACATTGGTGTTGCGATGGGGGAGAGGGGAACAGATGTGGCTCGGGAAGCTGCCGATATTGTTTTGTTAGACGATTCCTTTTCTTCCATATTGGAATCTGTTCGGATTGGTCGACAAATTTTTGATAACTTAAAAAAAGCTTTGGGTTATCTTATTGGGGTTCACATTCCTATTGTGGGGATTACTTTTTTTCCCATTCTTTTTGATTGGCCCATCATTGTATTGTCTGCAATTCATATTGTGTTTATGGAAATGGTTATCGACCCCACTTGTACCATAGTTTTTGAAAGAGAATCTGCCGAATCAGATTTGATGAAAAGAAAACCAAGAGAAACATCCGAACCTCTTTTGGATCGGGAACTATTTATCAATTCCTTAATTCAGGGAGCATTTTCCCTAATTTCTGTTGTTTCTTCCTATTGGATCACGGAAATCTTCCTCAAGGGAACATCTTCTCCAAAAGTAGTGAGTACAGCAAGTTTTGTTACATTAGTATTTTCTAATTTGTTTTTAATCCTGGCGAATAGATCCCTACATGAGTCCATGTGGAGTCGGATGCGAATTTCCAATCCTATCATTCCTTATGTCTTTGCCGGGACTATTGGTGTCCTGATTTTATCTATGTATTTACCCGGTATGAATACTATGTTTCGATTTGTGCCACTTAATTTTCTACAATTTTCCTCAGCGATACTGGTTGCATTTGTGGGAGTTTTGTTCTACGATATGACAAAAGTTTTAGTTTCAAAATTACTTCGTGGCTGACATGGACGGAGTCTATTTCTAAACTTAGCAAAAGCTTATGATAGAACTCTTCTTTCCTAAAAAGTATTCTGCTCTATGTTTAAAATCTGCGTTTTTTGGTTTTTTTGCCCATACAGGTTTTGTGCGGGGTTTACAAGAAATTGGTTTTAAACCCTCTGTGGTCACAGGTTCCAGTTCAGGAGCAATGATTGGTGCCCTGTATGCAACGGGTCGAGAGATGGTCGAATTTGAATCTCTGATTTTGGGACTAAGAAAAAAAGATTTTTGGGAAGGGAATTCTCTGACAATGCTTGGTCGGTTATTGCGAAAGGGACTCAATGGATACAGTGGAGTTTTGACTGGTAAGGCAACCCGTAAGATTTTGTATCCATACCTTGGTAATAAAAAGTTTTCCGACCTGCCTATCAAACTCGGAATTGCAGTTTCTAATCTTTCCAAAAACAAACGTGAACTAATTACTGATGGTAACGTACTTGATGCAGTAATGGCATCGATTGCTTTTCCATTTTTATATGAAGTCCAAGAGTTCCAAGGCCAAGAATTTTTGGATGGTGGCATTGGTGATGGGGAACCTATCAAAGAACTCATTTTGGATTCAAGTATAGACCGCATTGTCATCCACCAAGTAAATAATAATAGACCAGTAAGTCGTAATACCATGAAGCGTGCGTTAGATGCTTCTGTGCAAATTATTGAATCCGAAACAGAAGACTTAAAGTCATTACTGGCAAAAGAAAAAGGGAAAAAACTAATTCGTTTGGAAACAAATACTCCTTATTTATCTCCGAATGATTTTTCAAAAGGAAAGTTTGCCCTTGCGGAAGGTAGAGGAACTGCCTACCGAAACAAGGCAGAAATATTAGGTGATTTGGAATTACCTGTATTTAATTTTTTTAATCAGTAATAAATACAATGGACATTCAAAAGAAACTCAATGTTTTGATTGTTGAAGATTCGTTAGCTTCTTACAAAGCTATTGTATCTGTGCTTCAAAATTTTGGGTTCTCTATTTTTGCAGAAAGGGCCGAATGGAAATCGGAATTTGAACAAAGAATCAAAGACGAAACTTGGGACATTGTTATATCTGATTTTTACCTTCCTGATTTTGATGGTCGATATGTCATCTCTAGAGTCAAAGAAATCTATCCAGATTTGCCAGTGATTTTAATTACAGAATTTCTTCCCGAAGACTCCGCTTCTGAATTTCTGAAATTGGGTGCAGCCGAATTTTTACCAAAGTCTTCTATCATAAAACTACCGTTTGTTGTGAACCGAGAATTAGAAGCCTACCGATTGAAGGTGTCTCAAAAAAAAGCATGGGATATGTTAGTTCACGGTGAAGAGCTTTTAACCCGTTCTCAAAAAATATCACATCTTGGTCATTTCGAAGTAATTTTTCCTGAAAAAAATACTTTATGGTCTCTGGAGTTATATCGAATTTTAGGATTTGATTTTGGTGAAATTCCGCTCATGGAAAAGGTATGGTCACTTTTAGATGAACCAGAACATGATCATATCAAAGTAGTATGGGAAGACCTTTTAAAAGACAATCATTCTAAAGAAATGATAGTTACTTTGAATACGAAAGTGGGAAGAAAAAAAGTAAATCTTTGGTTGGAAGCAGAGAAGTTTGAAGATTCAAGATTTCGTATCTTTGGAACCATTCATGATATATCTGATTTATCCGAATTAGAACATTCTATACAACTCAACGAACAGTTGTTTAAGGGTATTTTTAATAATTCTTCACAGGCGATTTTTCTTTTGGATTTACAAGGCCATGTGATCCGTATGAATCGTAATGCTGTATTATCTTTTGAACGAGAGGAAGCTGATGTCCAAGGTTTGGAATTAATCCGTTCTATTTTTTCAAACTCCGACCAGGAATCGATAAAAAAATTGACCTATGGTATGAAGCTTGCTTTAAAAAATCAAAGTTTCGAAGTTTTTGTTAGTTATAGTCTATCAGATGGAAGAGAAAAATATTTTGATTGTGACTTCTATTCTCTTACTGATCCTTCTGGAAAAATATTATATATTGTATTAGAAGCAAAAGACATAACTGAAAAAATTATATTAGAGCGTGCTTATGCGCAGTCGCAAAAATTGGAAGCACTCGGTACCTTTGCCGGTGGAATTGCTCACGACTTTAACAATCTTCTAACGCCTATGTTGGCCTATGTTTCTTATTTGAATGCAGAGTGGTCTAAGAATGAAACAAACGAAGCAATTCAAAAGTCTTTACCGGCTATTGAAGGTATTTCAAAATCATTAGATAGAGCAAAAAATTTAATCCAACAGATATTAACCTATTCGAAAATTGATAATTCTATAGCGAAACAATTAGACCTTAGAGAACAACTATTGCAAGTTTTAAAAGAAGTAAGAGTTGTATCGTCCAACCAAATCGTTTTGTTTACTGATTTAGGTAACGAACCTGCCTATGTGAATGCTGATCCAATTCAAATTTTTCAAATTCTTTCTAATCTATATGAAAATGCTGTTTTTGCTCTGCAAGACACTCCCAATCCAAAAATTACGATATCTCTTTCTCGAATTTTGTATGAAAAGTCAGAATTGCTTCATGTGGGATTTATGAAGAACACTGAGTATTGGAAATTAAGTTTTTCTGATAATGGTTCTGGAATTTCACCAGAGATTATCGAAAAAATCTTTGATCCTTTTTTTACTACGAAAGGTGGCAAAGGAACAGGGCTGGGATTACCAATCATTTATGGAATTATGGTAAAGATGGGTGGGACAATTCTAGTGAATTCGAGTATTGAGAAAGGAACTGAGTTCGATTTATATTTTCCTGCTTGGAGAACAATGCTTTAATCAATTGACAAACAGATTCACATAGATTATTTAATGATGTTTCCATGGGTTATTTCCTGAGAAAACATTTTGAATCTCTATATATAGGTTTTCTTTGGGGACTTCTCGTCTTACTTTTCTTTTCTTCCTTTTTTTTCTTCTACCAAGTATATGAAAGTCGAATGGATCGAATTTCTTTTGAAGATAAGAGCCGTTGGAATGCACTTTTAAATACATATTCCTCCTATCTTAAGGATGCAGAAACCGGGGTAAGGGGATACATTCTCACTGGTGATCCAGAATTTTTGGAGCCATACCAAGTCGCTTTATTGGATATACCAGCGGCCGAGACATTGCTTCGTGCTGAATGTGAACCAGCTTATGAAATAGAACTAGAATCGATCATTCGTGCGAGCAAGTTAAAGATAGATTACATTCAGAATTTCGTAAAACACTTTCCAATCAAAAAACCTCAAAAATCTGAATTTATAGAAAGTAAAAGGCGGATGGATGTTTTTCGTTCCGAATTAAAGTCACTCCTAGATCGTAAATTAGAAAGAGAAAATATTGAAAAAGAAAAAAACAGAAAATTTACAACTCGATTAATTTCCGTATCAGGAGGTTTGTTTTTTGTTCTATCTCTTTTTATATTATGGATGATTCTTATTTTAAAAAGAAACGCAAAAATCTTATTAGAGAAGGAATTGATCGAAGATCGTTTATTTGAAATAGATGATTTATATCAAAACTCACCTGTAGGTTTTCATAGTTTAGATGCGAGTGGTTATTTTGTAAAAGTCAATCGGACCGAATTGGATTGGTTGGGTTATGCCGAAGAAGAATTAGTCGGGAAAGTAAAATGGTCTGATTTACTCACTGAAGAAAGTAAACAAACATTTCAAAATAATTTTCCAGTTTTTAAAAGTACTGGGCATATCGAAAATTTAAGATTTGAAGCCATACGTAAAAATGGAAGCTCCATATTTATAAATCTTTCGGCAACTGCCACTTATTCAAAAACGGGAGAGATGATACGATCACGATCCGTTTTGCTTGACATCTCTCGGATGGTTTTATACGAAAAGGAACTCATAGAAGCACGAGTTCGTGCAGAGGATGCCAATCGAGCAAAGTCAGAATTTCTTTCTAGTATGAGTCATGAATTGAGAACACCTCTAAATGCAGTGATCGGACTTTCTATGTGGCTTATGGAAGACAATCCAAAACCTGAACAAGTGGAATACTTAAAAAACTTACGGTTTTCTAGTGAAACACTATTAACCTTAATCAACGATATTTTGGATTTTAATAAAATTGAAGAACGGATGATCATCATAGAGGAAATTGATTTTAGCCTAAAAGAGTTCATTAGTTCAGTTTCCTCTTCTTTTACAGTCAAAGCAAAAGAACAACTATTATCTTTTCGAGAAGAGATTGATAAAAATTTACCTGAGTATATTTGTTTTGATCCCACACGTATGTTACAAGTGCTTAATAATTTATTATCAAATGCAGTTAAATTCACAACTGAAGGAACAATCACTCTTCGTGTTTTGTTAGTCTCAAAATTTGAAAATCAGGTTGTGATTCGATTTGAAGTGGAAGATACAGGAATTGGAATTTCTTCAGATAAACTTAAATATGTATTTGAAAAGTTCACTCAAGCAAATCAAGACACTACAAGAAAGTTCGGAGGATCCGGTCTTGGTCTTGCGATTTCAAAAGGACTTGTTGAACTTATGCATGGAAATTTGGAATTGGAATCAAAGTTAGGGAAAGGCTCGAAGTTTTCTTTTACCTTTCCGTGTAAAATTGGTAAGTCAATCTCATCTAGTTCTTTACGCCATGCGAAAGCAAACTCTTTGGATTTATTAGGAAAACGTATTCTCGTCGCAGACGACATTGATATCAATCGCTCTGTTGTGATTCGATTTTTGCAACGTTGGGGCATTGAATCTGAAGAAGCTTCCGATGGAGAAGTGGTTCTTGCTAAGTTAGCAAAATATAAAATTGATTTGATACTTATGGATTTACATATGCCGAACGTTGATGGTTATATGGCGACAAAAAGAATTCGCGAGAATCCTAGTTGGCAGAATATTCCCATTATTGCTTTAACCGCTTCTGCTCAATTGGAAACTAAAGAAAAAATACATGCAGTAGGAATGAATGATTTCATTTCTAAACCTTTTTATCCAAATGATTTATATCAGAAGCTGGTATATTGGATTTCTTCCTAAAATTCTTTCTCTAATGAAATTGCTAAGATTGTAATATCGTCGTCAGAGCGTTTTGATTTTTGAAATTTTTCTACTTCTGTAATTAACCGATCACAAATAGTCTGTGGATCATTTTTTGCTAAAGTTTGCAATAAATTAAAAAATCGTTCTTCACCATATAACTCACCAGAGGTGGAATTTCGAGCTTCGATGACGCCATCTGTAAATAATACCAATGTTCCAGAATTAGGAAGGGGCAGTGTTTTTTCAATCATCTGTGATTCGATAAATTCATTGATCGCTCTTCCGTAACTCGAAATATGTTCTAGATTCCCATTTCTATCTAAATAGACCATTGGATGGTGTCCCGCATTGGCTATTTTCATAATTTGTTTTTCGGGATTTAAATAAACGAAAAATGCACTTAAAAAATGTCCTGAAAGTGAACTGAGTAGAGACAATCGAATTCTTTCTGCAGCATAAGCCGGCCTATCTAGTGAATCATCCCAAATTTGTAATGAAACTTTTGTCATGGAGGCAATCATCGCAGCGGGAATTCCATGTCCTGATACATCACATAAAAATAAACCGATCTCTTTATCTTTTACAATGATTTGGACAAAATCTCCTCCGATATCGGAGGCAGGTGAATAACGAAATCCTAATGCATGTCCATTGGCATGGGTTCGTTTTTGAGGCAATAGGCCATTTTGTAATTTCTGTGCAATTTTTAATTGTAAATCAATTTCTTGTTTTTCTTCTGTTGCCTTTCTATAATCCGATACTTTTAAAACTAAAGCCATTGATAAAAAGAAAACTTCAATTGCAGAACCTAATGGCAGTGAGTAGGAAGATAAATGAATTGGTCGGATCAAACCTTGGACCGTTAGTGAATTTAAAGCACCTCCGATAAGAATAGATCCAAAGGCAAATAAGAAAAGAATGACTTCTAATTTTTTCTTACTTTTAAAAAATGCCATCGTAGAAATTGATAACGCTAAGATTATGGGAATAATAACGAGCGTTACTCCAAGTTGAATAAAGTTTCTGAGTTCTAAGAAAAATATAGAAAAGATTAAAGAAATAAATAATAATATAAATCCTTTTGTTAACTTTGTAGTTTTAGGAAAATTTTTCTCTGTCTCTAGAAATTCAATGGTGAATAACAATCCAAATACAGAAGTCAAATAAATCGTGATTGGGAAAAGATAATTTTTCCATGTATGGGAATTTCCAATTTCTACGTATTGCATAAACCCAGTCGAAAACGAATTGATTAATAGCACTGTCGCCAAATAAAAGAAGTAATAGAAGAACTTTCTGTAACGTAAAGTATGTGCTAAAAATAAACTAAACAAAAACATCATAAAACCTGCACCAAAGTATGCGGCAAAAAAGATATCCTGTCGTTTTGAAAAAGTGATAAAACTTCGAGAGTTATAAATCGAAACAAAATTAAAAATTGGATTCGCTGAGTTTATCTTTACATAGATTGTCCTTGTCTCATCTGGCGATAGTGTAATCGGGAAAGCTGGGATATGTGAATAAATTGGTTTGTTTCTTTGGAGAACTTGTTCACCCGACACCTGCGTAATCCAATTTCCTTTCACTTGTGCATGTAGTTCAAAAACATCGACAACCGGACTTGAGAAATGTAAAAAGAAGGTATGGGGCAAGTCTCCATAGTGGATCAGTGTGATTCTTATCCATAATGGATCTTTTAAGCGAGGAAACGAGATCGTTGCTTTCGGATTGGGCCTCCAAATGGTATCTTCTCTCAAAATTCGATCCAAACTCGATTCTCTTTCGGGTAAAATGGTATATTCGAAATACTTTCCAATATCGCGATAGTTTTTGGATTCTTCTATCGATAAGGGATAGGATTGGAGGGACTCGTTATTGAATAAGATGATCGTTAGAAAAAACAAAAGAAGGGAACTTTGCCCTAGAAACAGTGTTTTCTTTTCTAACTGACTCTTTTCCCGATTGGCAGTTCTCCCGAGGGAAAAATCAGCAAAAAACAGGAAAAAAGAAAGGCAGTTTCGAACCATTCGCACTATCATAGGACGAGGATGGGAAAGAGAAAGTGATTTTCCTTAAAAAACTTGTAAGAAGAACGTAAGATTGGCAGTCTAACCTACAGAGTGCCAATAGAGGGGAAAACCTATGAAACAGTATGATTCCAACGTCCAGGGAGCTTTGGACATCGCGCAAACAGAAGCTATGAGGAGACAAAATACAGAAATCACTCCTTACCATTTGGTTTGGGGGTTTATGACTCTGCCAACCTCTGTTTCCGGAAAATCATTAATCAAATATAAATCTACAGTAGATGAATTCTTAAAGAAACAGGCTCGGGCTTCCGGTGAGATTCCTTTTGAGTCTCTACGAACTTCGCCAAAACTTGCCCAGTGGTTCACCATGGCATCCTCTAGGGCTGCTGAAAATGGCCGGGAGGAATTGAAAGAAGCAGATTTTTTGAAATTTTTACCGCAAGTATTACCTGAATTAAAAATCAATTACGAAGATTTGCAAGTGAAGGAAACGGATGAAGAGGTTCCTAATTTTCTTGTGAACTTGAATGATCTGGCACGCGAGGGTAAACTCGATCCAGTCATTGGAAGGAGTAAAGAAATTCGTTCGGTGATGGAAATTTTAGGACGAAGGTCAAAAAATAATCCCGTTTTAGTGGGTAGTGCTGGAGTAGGAAAAACAGCCATTGTGGAAGGACTTGCAGAACAAATTGTTAAGGGACGTGTTCCCGATGTATTAAAAGGAAAAACAATTTATTCTTTGGATATGGGCCAACTGATGGCTGGGACAAAATACCGGGGTGAGTTTGAAGAAAAGTTAACTGCCATGCTTCGTTATATCAAAGGCCAATCAGGAGAAGCCGTACTTTTCATTGATGAAATTCACCAATTGGTTGGTGCTGGAAAAACTGATGGAGCCATGGATGCAGCTAATCTTTTGAAGCCAGCTCTTGCTCGTGGAGAATTACATTGTATTGGAGCCACTACTCAAGATGAATTTCAAAAATACATTCTAGGTGACCAAGCATTAGAAAGAAGATTTCGCGCGGTTCCCGTGAATGAACCAAGTAAGGAAGACGCGATCGAAATTCTTATGGGAATTCGTGATAAACATGAAATCCATCATGGAATTAAAATTTCCGATGAAGCGATTTATGCCTCTGTACTTTTGTCAGACCAGTACATAACTGATAAATTTTTACCAGACAAGGCCATAGATTTAGTAGATGAGGCTGCTTCTGCATTAAAACTTTCTGCAGAAGCAATGCCAACAGAACTTGTGGAATTAGAAAGTGAAATTCGGTCTAAAAAAATCTTTGCCCAAGTGGAAAAGAAAAACGAAGACATCTTAAAGGAAATTGAAACTTTAGAAAAAAAATTCCAAGAAGGTAAAGTTGTTTGGGAGAAAGAAGTTAATTCTTTAAAACAAATTGCATCGATCAAAAATAAAATTGATCGAGTGAAATTTGATTTGGATGCAGCACAACAAAGAGCAGATTATACGGAAGCCTCTCGGTTGAAGTATGCTGTGCTTCCTGAATTAGAAAAGGAACTGGGTAATTTTCAAAATAGTTGGATTTTGGAAAGAGGTCATATAGCAGCTGTCATTGCTCGACAAACTGGAATTCCAGCGGAAAAGATATTAAAAACAAAACAAGACCATCTCCTTCATTTGGAAGATGACTTAAATACTGTAGTGTATGGGCAAAAAGAATCTATCCGAGAAATTGCAGATACACTCCTAACATCTTACGCAGGAATTTCTTCTGAGTCACGCCCCTTAGGATCTTTTCTATTAAAAGGACCTACAGGAGTGGGAAAAACAGAAACGGCCAAAGCGATTGCTAAATTTTTATTCGATCAAGAAACTAATTTAGTTCGTTTGGATCTGAGTGAATATTCAGAAAAACATTCCGTGGCAAAGTTGATTGGTGCTCCTGCAGGTTATGTCGGTTACGAGGAAGGTGGAATCCTAACAGAAGCGATTCGAAGAAAACCATATTCCGTAGTTCTTTTTGATGAAGTGGAAAAGGCACATCCTGATTTTTCCGATATCCTACTCCAGATTTTGGATGAAGGTCGATTGACAGATAACAAAGGTAGAACCATTAACTTTAAAAATACCATTGTAATTTTGACCACGAATTCAAAAAATATTGAAGCGGATTTCAAACCAGAAGTTTTAGGACGATTGGATGCAATTTTAACCTATCATTCGTTAGATTCTTCGATTATGGAAAAGTTAATCGAAAAACAACTTAGACAATTGAATGAAAGATTAAAAGTAAAAGGAATCGTTATTGAACTCTCCGAAAGTACGGAACACATTCTCAGGGAACAAGGATTTGATCCAAAATTTGGGGCAAGACCTTTGGGAAGTGTTTTCAATCGAATCGTAAACCGACCTTTGGCTAAAGAAATTCTTTCGGGAACCATTGGTGAGGGAAGGTTTCGAGCAGATTGGAACGGAGAACAATTACAATTTGCTGCCATTCCGGAAACTGTCGGTTCGAAACGATAATTTTTAGGAAATTCCAAAGGAGACACCCAACGATAGACATACGATCGTTGGGTTTTTTTAGTCTAAGGTTTACTTTATGGCAAACCTAGAAATTACATCCACTTTACCATCCAATCAATCCATCTCTGTGCCTCAACTAGGCCTCGGAGTTTGGAAGTCCCGGCCGAAAGAATGTTTGGAAGCGGTTAAATCTGCGCTTTCTTTAGGATACCGGCATATTGATACTGCAGCGATTTATGGAAACGAAGCAGATGTAGGAACTGCCATAAAAGAATCAGGTGTGAACCGCAGTGATATTTTTTTAGTCACAAAACTTTGGAACGCTGACCAAGGGTACGATACCGCCTTACGAGCGATAGATGTGTCACTTAAAAAATTAGGAACAGATTATGTGGATATGTATCTGATACACTTTCCAGTTTCTGGAAAACGAAATGAATCTTGGAAAGCTTTGGAGAAAATTAAATCAGAAGGCAAAGCAAAATCCATTGGTGTTAGTAATTTTATGGTCCCTCACTTGGAAGAACTATTAAAAGAAACGGGAACGGTACCTGCAATGAACCAAGTGGAATACCATCCTTTCTTGCAAGATACAAAACTAAAAGACTATTGCATTCAAAAAGGAATCCTACTAGAAGCCTATAGCCCTTTGGCTCATGGACAAAAGTTAGAGGACCCTCGCATTACTCAATTGGCCAAAAAATACAATAAATCCAATGCCCAAATCTTAATTCGGTGGTCATTGCAAGCGGGGCATGTGGTCATTCCTAAATCCAAAAATCCAGACCGCATTCGGGAGAATGCTGATGTCTATGATTTTGGTTTATCCGATTCCGATATGAAGGAAATTTTTAGTTGGAATGAAGATTTTCGAACTTGTTGGGATCCCACCACCGTGGAGTAGCCGTAGCGAAATCCTAAATTTTATTTTTTGTCAAAGACAAGGACTGCCGATTGTCGGTTGTCCTTAGTTCCCAAATACCCATAACCAAAAGGAAAAGGTAAGGGTGTATCATTTGTTTTCTCACTCAATTGTTTCAATTCCAGTTGGACTTCGGGGATAACGGCACCCGATAAATTCCAGGATCTTTCATACCGGCCAAATACTTGGCGTCTCCAAAGTTCTTCAGGAAAAAAACGAATCGGAAAACCTGACTCGTCTTGAACCACAAAGTCTGCATTTTTTAAAAGCAAGTCTCGGACTAACTTTCGTTTTTCCCCATGAAACAAATATTCCGCTGACTTTGTAAAAATTCCCACATTCTTTAATTCAGAGAAGTATTCATACAACCCGTCACCAGGAACACCTTCATTGCCAATTAAGAATATTTTAAAATAAGTAAGAGTTTCCTCTTTTTTTAGTTTTGTATCGTAAAGCGATATTGTGAATCCTTTGTAAGTAATTCCTTTCCCAACAATTACTTCTTCTTTTGAATCCAGGATTTCTTTACCCATTCTGCGAAGAAATGCAACAAACACAGGATAGGCGCCGTTTAGTTCTTTTTTCTTGGTTTCTTCTTTCATTTTCCGGTAAGTAAAATAATTTCTTCCCGCTAAATGATCCGATAAGTTCCGGATTCCTTGTTTTACAATTAGTTTTTCTTTATCAGTTAAGGAACTGTATTGATTGGGATAACCTGGATCTTCCAAGCCAAATAAGATAAAACGTTCACAATGGGGGTAAAAGGAAAACAAATTCAAAACATCTATCCCGCTAAAAGGATAAATGACTGTTTTTACTTTAGGGTTATAATCTTTCTTTTTTAAATACTCGGTAATGGTATCTCTAGTGTTTGTTAGTTTATTCCAACTAAGATCCATTTCTTTTTTATGGAGTGGATCAGAATCGATAAGACCTGCCCATTCATCATAAAGAGAAGTTTCTTGAAAGGCAGTTTCTGTTTTCTTTTCTTGGATTTGGCATTGGAGAGAGAAAATCAATAAGAGGAGGATCGTTTTTTTTGTCATAAAATTAGAAAGGTATCAGGGACAATCTGTAAGAAGACAGTTTCCAGACATCCATTTTCATAGGACGAATTTGCATTTTCTTGGAATGGCAAAAAAAAACCGGCCCGGGGAAACCCCGAACCGGTCAATGGTTCCTAAAAAGAAAGCCGTGTTTATTTATTCTCCGACAGCAACGTCTCCGTCTGCTTCGGTGGAGAAACTAACTGGTTGTTTTGATTTTGTTTCTTTAGTTTCTTTTGGATCCCTTTCAATGGATTTTACTTCTCTTGTTTGGATTTTTGCTTGGTCCACCAAAGGAAGTCCATTGAGATCTCTTACTTGGTTCTCAATTTTGAAGGCAATGTCTGGGTTTTCGAGAAAGAATAGCCTGACCTGTTCTTTTCCTTGTCCGATTTTTTCTCCACCATAGGAATACCACGAACCTGCTTTGGCAACGAGGTCATGACGAACCGCAAGATCAATCAACGAACTTTCTTTGTTGATCCCGGTAGCATACATGATATCAAACTCTGCTTGGCGGAAAGGTGGGGCACATTTGTTTTTCACTACTTTCACTCGCACGCGGTTTCCCACAGGTTCTTCCTTTTCTTTCAGAGTTTCAATACGACGGATGTCCAATCGGATGGACGCATAGAATTTCAAAGCATTTCCACCCGTAGTAGTTTCCGGACTTCCAAACATCACACCGATCTTCATACGGATCTGGTTGATGAAGATCACAGTGGTATTGGATTTAGAAATAGTTCCTGTGAGTTTACGAAGTGCCTGGGACATGAGACGGGCTTGTAAACCCATATGAGAGTCTCCCATGTCACCTTCGATTTCTGCTTTCGGGACGAGAGCTGCCACCGAATCGATCACGATAAGATCTATCGCATTGGAGCGAACCAAAGATTCACAAATTTCCAACGCTTCTTCCCCGTTGTCAGGTTGTGCCACCAGTAGGTCATCCACGTTCACTCCCAATTTTTTTGCATAGGAAGGATCAAGGGCATGTTCCGCATCGATAAAGGCGGCAATGCCTCCTTTTTTTTGCGTTTCTGCAATGGCAGAAAGAGTGAGAGTTGTTTTACCAGAAGATTCTGGTCCATAAATTTCTAGGATTCTTCCAGAAGGAAACCCGCCTATCCCCAAGGCGATGTCTAGATCCAAAGAACCTGTAGATACTACGTTCATTTCTGACATACGTGTATCGGCGCCAAGGCGCATAATAGAACCCTTTCCAAATTGTTTTTCGATTTGGCCTAGGGCAGCGTCAATGGCCTGCTTTCTTTGGTCGGTTTCTTTTTCTTGAGCCTTGTCAGCTTTCTCTTTTTTCATGAATCAAACGTTCTCCTAAAATCGGTGTTCCGAAAGACTAGGTAGGGGACTTCGCCGGTTGGTCTTAAAAAAACTTACCTAACCGACTCTTTCAAGGATGAACCCATCCCTTCCGAATTCCACTCTTTTTCTCTTCCAGATGGGTCTCATTATGGATGAGACCTGGGACAAATTAGAGGAGGGAGGGAATTTTTCCGGATTATGTCTTTTTTTTCCGTTTTCAACACTAAACAAAATGTAAGTACTTGTATAGTATTTTTTTGCCGTAGGAGAAAGAAAACTTTGCCGATAGTCTTTCTGTATGACCCTGCCAGTTCTTGAAGTCCAAATCCCCGACCATTTCCCCCAAGCTATGGCTGAACTCTTTCGCAGTTACCGAACTTATTTAAAAATAGAAAAAAACTATTCGGAACATACACTATTTGCCTATCTACGTGATTTAAAATTCTTCTTTGAGTTTTGTTTGAAAGAGGAAATTGATATTTTAACGGTCGATGTATTGGATGTCCGGGCTTATTTTGCAGACCTGAAAGCCACTAAAAAACAAGACAAACGTACTCAGAGTCGTAAACTATCATCCTTACGCACCTTTTATAAATTTTTATTCCGCGAAGAGAAAATAGGAGCCAATCCCATTCTACAGGTAAGTTTCCCTAAAACCAAAAAGAAGTTACCTAAAAATTTCACACAAATCGAAACAGAAGATATTTTGGACTACGAAGATGGAGAAAAAGCGGAAGTACTTGGGAAAAGAGACAAAGCCATCGTAGAAGTTTTGTATAGTACGGGACTTCGGGTATTTGAGTTAGTCAATGCAAAGTTAAGCGATCTTAACCATGAATTAACTTCGCTGAAAGTGATGGGAAAACGTCGCAAAGAACGATTTGTTTTTATAGGTGATGAAGCACAAGCGGCTCTAAGAGATTATTTGGAAGAAAGAGGAACAGCAGGTCCTGAAGAAATCTTTTTAAACCAACGCGGTGGAAAATTAACAACACGCGGGATTCGTTATATTTTATCCGAACGTCGCGTAGTAATGGGAATGGAGAAAGCAATCACTCCTCATAAATTTAGACATACCTTTGCTACTGATTTATTGAATGCTGGTGCCGACATTCGCGCCGTACAAGAGTTACTCGGTCATTCTTCCTTATCATCTACGCAGGTTTATTTGAGTGTATCGAGAGATCGGCTTAAGGAAGTTTATCGAAATGCACATCCTCATGCGAAGAAGTGAATTGGGTTGAGTTTCCGCGCGGATATAATCTCCCCGCCCTGAACTAGGGTGGGGAACTAGACCCGCCGCCCAATGACTTTCCTTTACCACAAAGGCAATATTTACGAAATCACATTCCCTATTTTCATTAAAAATCTTTAATTAAGTTCATCTTTTTGTATTTTTATCTAAAATATATAGTTGACTATAAAAATAATGTTGGCTATATTTATTTGTGTCTCTACTTTCCGATAAACATTCTGGTTTATTTAATTCCTTTCCTCTTAAGGAAACGAAGTTTGCAAAAACTCGACTCAATTTAACCTTTGCCTTTTTATCTGAACTTGAGTCAAAATCATTTGAAGAAATCAAAATTAAAGATCTTTGTAAAATAGCCGAGGTTTCGGAACCAACTTTCTATAATTATTTTCCTGAGAAGGGCGATCTAATCTTACATTACATTCAAATTTGGAGTTTGCAGGTTTCTGTGTTTGCCAATGAGAAAAAATTGTCTGGATCTGGTTTTGGAATGCTTTCCGCTTTATTCCGTTATACGGCCAAAGAATCAAAAAAAAATCCTAGAATCCTGTTAGAAATCATTTCCTTTCAAGCTAGGACTCTCAAATCCTTAAAACAACAGAAACTCACAAATGCAGAGCGAATGTTACTTTTCCCGAAGATTGTTGGAATAGAAAACTTGGATGCAGATGGGGTCGAAGGAATCATTCGCAAAGCAATTTCTGTTGCAGCTAAGAATGGTGAACTTCCCGAATCAACTGATTGGAAATCGTTTTCATTGGCTATTGCCTCTTGTTTTTTCGGAGTTCCCATCCTCTCATTTCAACTGAATCAAAACTTAGAAAAACTCTGGCTTGAATCCTTGAATTATTTGTGGATAGGAGCCGGTGGAAAAGTGAATGAATGAGATATTGTGTCAATTTTAAATATAAGTATATAAGGAATAATGAATGAAATATTTTAACCAAAAGTGGTTACTTTTGTTTGTCGGTGGACTATTCCTTGGCTTTACCGGAATGAATTGGAACATTCCTATTTTTGCTTGGATCTCCCTCATCCCTTTTTTACGATATGTCCGCCTTGGATATTCCATTCGAACTCTTCTTATGGCGCTCATCATCATCCAAACTGCGTCTACTATGCGGATTATATCCGAGCCGTTCCACATTTGGATTGCTATCTTCTCCGGAGTCCAAGCAGGGATTGTATTTACAATCTTACTTTGGATTTGGAACCAAGTTAGAATAAAATTCTCCAAACAAATATCTCCAACCTTAGGTTTTGCCTTTTTATTCACAATTGTAGAGTGGATCGGTGCTTACTGTTCTAAGTTAGGTGTTTGGGGGATGTTAGCCAATAGTCAAATTAACAATTTGATTTTGATTCAATCCGCCTCATTATTTGGTGCCACGGGGATTAGTTTTCTCATTTACTTAGTGAATGGAAGTCTTGAACAATCCCTATCGGAATTTATAACTCATTCTAAAATTTCTAAACCTTCCCAATACGCGTTAATAAGCTGCTTTCTTTTATTAGTGGGCTTATCGTTTTATGGTTCAGTTCGTCTCACCCTTCCCATAGAAGGAAATAGTATCAAAGTAGGAACCGTAACTTCCAAAATGGAAATTCAAACCATTTGGGAAGATTCTATCCAAAATCAAAAGAATACCGATCTAATATTTGCTCGCACCAAACAGGCAGCGGATGAGGGTGCAAAAGTTGTAGTTTGGAATGAAGGAGCCATTCTTATCCAAAGAAAAGAAGAGGATTCTTTTTTAAAAAAAATAGCAACCTTGGCAAAAGAAAAAGAAATCGAAATCGTCGCAGCTTATATTGTTCCACTGAAAGAACATGAATTCTTTTTAGAGAATCAGTTGCATTGGATTGGCAAAGATGGTTCTACCCGCCAGGTTTATTTTAAACAATTCATTCCTCCTGGAGAGCCAATATCTCATAACCCTTCCGAAATACGGGTCATTGCAACCGAATGGGGAAAAATGTCTGCAGCCATTTGTTATGATTTCGATAGCCTCCAATTAACAAAAACACATTCTGAATTAGGAACAGGAGTCACTTTTATTCCTGCTTCTGATTGGAAGGGAATCAATCCTTTCCACACGGAAATGGCGGCCTTACGTGGAATCGAAAATGGAACATCGATTGTTCGCTCAGCTCGTGGGGCAATTTCAGGAGTTTATGATGCCTATGGTCGTGTCAAAGGCACCTTAGATTATTATGAGGAAAATGATGGCGTTTTGGTCGTATCGGTTCCCACGGTAGCAGTCAAAACTCTTTATAGTAAATTAGGGAATTGGGTAGTAGGTTTGGGATATCTCTATTTGGGCTTCGGAAGTCTTTTTGTGTTTGTACTAAAGAATAAAAACTAACAACAATTTGTGTATGAGTAGCAAAATGCTAGATTTTAATATTAGAAAATTTCTAAATATTTGATTGAATTAAATATCGATTTTGTCATGATTTGTAGTCTGTGAATTCCTGAAGCCCATTTGTTGGAGTTCTCAAAGGATGTTTGATGACTTTAGTCGCTGATAAATCCATTTTGTTAGTTGAAGATGAAGCACTTCTCGCCATGTTTGAGAAAAACCAATTGGAGCAGGGTGGTTATGTTGTGACCCATGTTACCAATGGGGAAAATGCTATCCAACTCATTATCCTTGAAGGTAAACCTTTTGATCTCATTCTTATGGACATAGATCTAGGTCGTGGCCTAGATGGAACTCAAACCGCTACAGAAATATTGAATCATAAAGAAATCCCGGTAGTATTTCTTTCTTCCCATACAGAAAGAGATATAGTTAAAAAAACAGAAACCATCACATCGTACGGATATGTAGTAAAAAACTCTGGGTTTACTGTCCTCGATGCTTCTATCAAGATGGCCTTCAAACTTTTTGAAGCAAACGAACTGACTAAAAGTAAAAAAGAACATCTCGAAACAGTATTGCAGTCGATAGGCGATGGAGTCATCGCAACTGATAGCGATGGAAAAGTCATTCGTATGAATCCAATTGCCGAAAAATTAACAGGCTGGGCACATGATGAAGCAGTTGGACTTACCATAAGCGATGTATTCAAAATTGTGAATGTCAAAACCCGTAGTTTGGTAGAAAATCCAGTTGATATTGTTTTACGAACCAACTCTATTGTTGGACTTGCCAATCATACAGTTTTACTTTCTAAAGATGGATGTGAATATCAGATCTCTGATTCAGGATCACCCATCAAAGACCTTAATGGTGATACTAGAGGAGTAGTGTTAGTCTTTCGAGATATCACTGCAGAATACAATGTTCAAAGTCAAATCGCAAAACAAGCCAATATGTTAAATAATGTTTTGGATGCCGTCATTGGTACAGATTTTAATCATAAAATCAATTATTGGAACAAAGCTGCCGAAAAAATTTATATTTGGAAAGCAGAAGAAGTGATAGGAAAATCCGTTTTAGAGGTTTTAAAAACAGATTATCTACAACTGACTAGCGATCAAGTGATCGAAAAAGTCAACTTAGAAGGCAGTTTCATTGGTGAAGTCATTCAATTTGCAAAGGATGGAAGTATCCGCAATATCGAAGTCAACCAAGTACTTTTGAATGATGAAAGTGATTTGCCAATCGGTTATATTGCAGTTGGAAGAGATATCTCTGACAGATTAAATGCTATGAAACAAGTCCGGGAATCGGAAGCTAAACTCACACAAATCATTGAATCTGCGATGGATGCAATCATTAGTATTGATCAATCCAAAAGAATCATTCTCTTCAATGGAGCTGCCGAAAAAATGTTTGGATACCAGTCTACGGATATTATTGGCCAAGGATTGGATCGTTTGATTCCGATGGATTTTCGTAGTCAACATGACAGCCACATTGATTCCTTTTCTAAAACAGGAGTGAGCCGTAGAGCCATGGGTGCTCTTGGCCAGATACGTGGTCTTCGTGCAAACGGGGAAGAATTCCCAATTGAAGCATCTATTTCTCAAATTTCTGTTAAGGGAGAAAAATTATATACTGTAATCCTAAGAGATGTAAGTGTTCGTAATCTTTCTGAATCTAAAATTCAAAAGTTATTACATGAAAAAGAAAACATTCTCAAAGAGATTCACCATCGTGTAAAAAATAATATGAGTTCCATCTTTACCTTGTTAACTCTTCAGGCAAGGTCTCAAACAGAAACGTCCATTCAGACGATACTCTATGAGGCAGCCGGCCGAGTGAAAAGTATGATTGTTCTATATGATAAACTATATCATTCCGAAACTGACAATACAGTATCCTTACAAGATTATTTCCCCGCTATTTTTAACGAAATTGTAAGTATCTTTCCCAAAAACGTAGAATTGAAAATGGAAATCCTCGAAGAACCAATAGAATTAAGTGCAAAACTCCTTTCTTCTTTAGGTATCATTCTGAACGAACTCATTACCAATTCAATGAAACATGCATTCAATGATATAACAAATGCAGAAATTAGTTTAAAAATATTCCGTGAAGGTAAAAAACTATATTTAGAATACGCTGACAATGGAGTGGGAATTCCTGATTCCATTTCATTTGAACACTCGCCTGGGTTTGGCCTTCAATTGATTGGTATGTTAGTAGATCAAATCGAAGGTAAAATTAGCATCGTTAGAAATCCATTGTCAAAGTTTCTTTTAGAGCTGTCTATTTGATCTATTCTAAGTTAAAATTAAAAATATTTAGATTTTAAGACTGTTCAGTCGAATTCTTGTTTACCAGACTCAGGTGTCGGTTCCTATTCTCACATGGGCCAACTCCAATTCTATGTTGTATTATGTTATGCAATCCCAATCCTTGTGATTCTATTTCCTATCGGACTTTCTTTCTCCTATATTTTTAAAATTACTGGTCTAGATCAATGGTCTAATCGGATTAATAATTACCTCGGTTATTTTTGGTATCGTTCTTTTTTCCTACTCACTGGTAGAACGTTACATTTTGAACAGGGAGATTGGGATCCCAATGGGAATAATCGTTTTTTAATTTGTAATCATACCAATGCAATGGAAGTACCACTGATTGTTGCATTACCTTATTTGTCGCAATCGAAAGATGTAAAATTGTCTTATTTGGGTGGAGATATCATTCAAAGATATAAAATCATTCCTCTGATGATGCACAAAACCATAGTAGAAGCAGTTATTTATTCTGAAAGAAAACCCAATTTCAGAAACTTCAAAACAGATGTTCTGAAAGTATTAAAAACAAGGTCAATATTTCTATATCCTGAAGGTGAAAGAACTTTTACTGAAGAAATTAAACCATTCCAAACCGGGGTTATGAAAATTGCTTATAAATTTAATGTGGATTTAGATGTTTTTGTTGTGAGTGGGATGATGGGTTATTCTGATTTAAAAGAATATTCTCATTTAAAAAAATCTAAAACAGTATATTTCCATTTTTGCGGATCTATCAAAGCTAAAGATTATTCTACTTTTGAATCTTATTTGGCAGCAGCAGAAACTCTTATGAAAGATAAAAAAAAGGAAATAGAAGCAATTGAAAAGTCAGCCGTTACTGTGTAACGGCCTCATTCGTTTCTATCATTTTTATTTTGGTAAGGTTTTTGTATAGGCTACAAGTTGATCGAGAGCTGTACCCCATCCATCCATAAATCCCATTTCCTCATGTTGTTTTTTTGTTTCCGGGTCTTTATGTATTGCCACGGCCTTATACTTTGTAGCAGTACCTAAACTTTCCATTGTGACAAAGGCAGTCATAAAACTATTGCCCGATGGTCTATAACCAGAAATTAAACTATCAGTAAAAACTAATTTTTTTAATGGAACCACTTCCAAAAAACATCCGTTATTTGGAAAATCCTTCCCTTCTGGAGACTGCATTAAAGTGTAAAACTCTCCGCCAGGTTTTAGATCAATCCTACAATCAATGGTTTTCCATGGAGCTGGAGTAAACCAATGCATTAGCTGTTCTGGCTTTGTCCAAGCATCCCATACCAATTCCACTGGAACTTCTACTATTCTTTCCAACACCAAGTCCAATTCGGGATTGAATGTTTCTTTCGATTCTTTGCTCATATTTTTTTCCCCTTTGTTTTTAATAAGAATGAGTCCAGTTGGTTTAGCCTTGTTTCCCACAACGACTTTTGCGCCTGTAGCCAAGAATCCATAACTGAAAATGGATTTTGGTTCAAATAACAGATTCGCACCCTACCTACTTTTTCGGTATAGATCAGTTGTGAAGATTCCAAAATCTCTAAATGTTGCATAAAGGAAGGCATTGCCATAGAGAAAGGGGAAGCTAAATCGCTAACACTGGCAGGACCAATGCCTAGCCGTTCAATGACCTGTCGCCTTGTCGGATCAGACAGGGCTTGCAAAATCACATCTATACTGTAGGTTCTTTTGACCATATGGGCATTGTATCAGATTTTATTACTTAGGTCAACACCTAAGTAATGGCATTTTTTGGTTTTGAAAAGATAGTTTTCTTGGTGAATTGATTCCATATGATGGGAAAGGAAAGATGATGGAAAATTCCTATCCCAAACGCAAGAAAGTTAGTTTAGAATTACTCAACCTTTCCAACCCCTTCTTTCGTATTTTAAAATGGTCAGTCATTCTGGGCTTTATTTCTCTCGTAGTGGGTTCTGCATCTGCTTTCTTTTTACTGGCACTGGAAAAAGTAACTCAGTTTCGAGACTCGAATTTTTGGATCGTGTATTTTCTTCCACTGGCAGGAATTTTTATAGGATGGTTATATTTTTATTACGGGAAAAACGTTACTAAGGGAAACAATCTACTTTTAGAAGAAATTCATTCTCCCACTTCCATCATCCCAATTCGTATGGCTCCTTTTGTTTTTTTCGGAACTATAGTGACCCATCTGTTTGGTGGATCTGCCGGGAGAGAAGGGACGGCTGTCCAAATGGGAGGATCTATTGCTCACCAATTGGTTCGGTTTGTACCATTAACTTCGAAAGAACAACAAACGTTGATTATACTGGGGATGAGTGCTGGATTTGCATCCGTATTCGGAACTCCCATTGCTGCCGCAATTTTTTCAAACGAAGTGATTCGGATTGGAACATATCGTTGGAAACTAATTTTCCCTTCCTTAGTTACTGCATACCTAGCACATTTAGTATGTCTTGAATGGGGAGTGAGTCATTCGCATTATCCAAATATTCCATTGGAAATTACAAATACAGCTATCTGTTGTTTGGTTGTGATTTCTATATTTTCTGGATGGGTTGCTAAGTTATTTACTTTGTTTATTCATAAAGTTACAGAATTACATTCTGCCTTCATCCATTATCCACCGTTTCGGCCTTTGTTTGGTGGTATCATCCTTGTTGTTTTATTTGGATTCGGATTCAGCCCAGTGTATTTTGGTTTGGGACTACCTACCATCCAAGCAGCCTTCGTAGAGCTTTTGCCATGGGAGACTTTTCTTTTAAAGTTAATCCTGACGACCATAACTATTGGCTCCGGTTTTAAAGGAGGAGAAGTGACTCCTTTGTTTTTTATTGGTGCTAGTTTGGGAAATGTTTTTGGTTATTTTGATCCAGGTCACCTTATGTTGTTTGTTGGAGTTGGATTTATTTCGGTCTTTGCAGGAGCCAGTAATACACCTATTGCTTCTGCCATAATGGGAATGGAATTGTTCGGCTGGGAATCGGGAATCATATTCTTTCTCACTTCACAAATTGCCTATATCAGTTCTGGACATAGCAGTATTTACTCCTCTCAAATAATAGGAAGTGCGAAATTTTTTAGTCCGACTGCCCACGTTGGGAAAAAAATTTCAGAACTTAAGAAATAGTTTTATCGTTTTTACTTGTCATTTCTAGTGTTTCAGTTTTCTTTTCCTACAGATTGAGATTTGGTTAGCTTTCTTTTTTTCGTTATAGTTTTGTCGAAGAACTCTTGTTTATTGGCAAAATTTTGTCTGACTTGGTTACATTTTTGTATCAATTTTCAGCGGAACTAGGCAAAATCCAATTTAATTCTCTAAAAAAAAGATTTTGTTTTTACAAATTTGAAAATGGAGTTACTCTGAATTGTTTCTTCTATTACGGGGATCAATTGGAAAAAAATATGAAAACTAAAATTACACTACTTACCATCTTCCTATTATCATTACAATGCAATTGGTTCCAGTTTGGTTCCAATCAAACAAAAGACCAGACTGCAGGTGCCGTTGTCACTTTTCTACAGGGGAATATCACAATTACTTCTCAAGGAAAGGAATCCAAAGCAAAAATAGGAGACGTGGTTCGTCCTGGCGACCGAGTTCTTACCAAATTGGGTAGGGTGGATTTACAAACTTTCCGAGGGGAAGTGATCCGTATCAAAGACAATTCCGATGTTTTGTTTCGAGACCTTTCTGGGGAAAACCATCCGAATACAGACATCCATTTGTGGGCAGGTAACCTCCTCGTAAAATCTGTAAAATTAAAATCTGGACAAAATCTATCAGTATCTTCTCCGACCATGGTCGCTGGGGTTCGTGGAACGGTTTTTTCTTTTGAATTAGAAAAAGGATCAGTACCAAAAGTAAAAGTCTATGAAGGAGCTGTGGCCGTTGCTTTTAAAACCTCTCCCAAGTTACTCGAAATCAATGAAGGACTTTCTGTAGAAAATTACAATCGTTTGGTGAAGACATTGGAAGAAAACGAAGTAGTTTTAGAACCAGGGGAACGATTAGAAGTAAATCCAAATTTAAACGAACTCGTATATTTGATTAATGCAAAAGTGGCTGCCAATGCTCTCACAAACGAACAATTAGCTGGATTTAGAGATTTTGATAGTGGTCTATCCAAATCAGAAAGTGTTATTTCTCCTCAAGAAAAAGCGGAAGCAGACACCCTTGTTTCCATCGCTCCAGAAACTGTCCAAAAACAAATTGAATTTCAAAATTCAAATGGATCAACATCTGCCGTTGCCACGATTGAAAAACAACATGAAGAAAAACGATCAGAAGCTTTGAATCAAATTGCCTCTGATGCAGAAAAAATTGGTTTAGACAATGAAGAAGAAATTCACAACCATTATAGCGTTTTAGAAACCATCCACAAATCAAATGGGGATGTACTTTCTGGTGCTGTGGTGGCTCAATTGGGTGATGTTTTTATTGTTCACTCGACAAAAGGTGTGTTTCAGTTGTCTGTCGATGATATCGAATACGTAGAGTATAAGAATTTCAAAGTGAATACAAAGGCTAAGAAATAATTAGGCTAAACCTAAGATATCCTAAAGAAAATTTCATTTTGTTTGAACATAGGTTTCGAATTTTCCAGGGGGATTTGCACGGGCAAATCCCTTAAGGTTTTGTTAAGTTTTTTTCAAAAGATAACAGCGATCATGTTACAAGGTTTCTACTAGATTCGAGATTGATCCTTTTATCTCTGGAGTTTTTAGCAGGAAGTAATTATGTGACAAATGCTTTTTTTCATCTCTTTCAAACATGAATCCTTAGGTCTTCATTAGTAAATCTACCCAAAACATTACTTTATACGCTCGTATCCAAGAATCGATTGTATCTTAAATTCGGATTTCAACCTTTAGAATCGGGAATATATTTACAAAAATTTTCAAGAGCCTAAGATCGATCCTTATGAGTATACGACAAAGGGTCTCTTTATCCATCGCTGGGATTTTATTTATTGGATTTGTTGTTTTAACTACCTTTCAAATCTATCGCACCGCTTCAGACCTTAATGCGGAAATCAAAGAAAATTCAAAAATTACTTCTGAAAAATGGTCCTTTGAAATCCAAGAACACTTAAATGCGATGATGGGTGTGATTCGTGGATTTCGTTTTGCTCTGTTTTATACTTCACCTCCTCGCGAATCAATGATTAGTAGCATGAGAGAAATCTTGGAACGTAACGATGATATTTTCGCCATTTGGCTTTGTTATGAACCAAATGCCTATGAAGGGCGAGATTCTGCTTTCATTGGAAAACCAGGCCATGACAAAACAGGCAGATTCATACCGTATTTACACCATACGGATGATGGAAAAATTAATTTAGAGCCACTAGTGGATTACGATAATCCCAATGGAGCAGGGGATTACTATCTCCAAGTAAAAAAAACCAACAAAGCAAAAGTTTTTGGACCTTATGAATATTTAGCGGGCGGTAAAAAAATCCAAATGATCTCCCTTGTGGTTCCCATTTACCCAAAGGGTAAATTTATGGGAGCTGCTGGAATTGATTTGGATGTAAATACATTACAGGAAAAAATCGGTGACACAAGGCCATTCCGTGGACAAGGTCATATTGCTTTTTTGTCATCTAATGGAACTTATGTGATGTATGGGCAAGACCAAACTAAGTTAGGAAAAAAAATTGAAAACCCTGATCACCTTAAAGTATATTTAGAAAAATTAAAATTGGGTAAAATGTTTACTATCCAACATGGAGGATACACTCATTATTTTTCACCGTTTCACATTGGAAAGGATCCACAATTTTGGGCTTTACAAGTAAGTATTCCTGACTCGATTTTCAGTGATCAAATATCGAAAGTAATCCTAAGTTCCACATTAATTTCTATTACCATTTTGATTGTAGTTTTGTTTTTCTTAAATTTCGTTTTTAAAAAACAAATCAGTTTACGTTTGGAAAAAGCCGTGGAGTTTTCTTCTCAAATTGCTAACGGAAACTTAGCAACGGATGCAGAAGAAATCAACCAAGATGAAATTGGAAGTTTGTTACATTCAATGAACCGTATGAAAAATAGTTTAGTTTCCATTATCGGTGATATCAAACAAACAGTCGATAAGTTGGGTCATCAATCCAACAAAATGGCTTCCACTTCACAAAATTTATCGGATACTTCTCAAACCCAAGCATCAGCAGCAGAAGAATCATCTGCAGCTGTTGAAGAATTGTCTGCTTCTGCGGATAATGTTGGTCAGTCGATGGAAGAAGCCGTTGTAAAAATGAAAGAAATTGACAAATCTGTATTAACTCTTCGAGAAGAAGTTCAGAATATTAATAAAGAAATGGAATACCTTGCAAAG
Organism: Leptospira terpstrae serovar Hualin str. LT 11-33 = ATCC 700639; assembly: GCF_000332495.1. Lineage (NCBI taxonomy): Bacteria > Pseudomonadati > Spirochaetota > Leptospiria > Leptospirales > Leptospiraceae > Leptospira > Leptospira terpstrae. Next base: position 155,048 of record NZ_AOGW02000018.1, read on the forward strand.
TTTGCTTCCGAATCTAGAGAACACGCAGTTGTTGGTGAAACTGCAATGAATGAGTCCACACGTGCGATGGAAGATATTGGTGAAAAGGCTGAACGAATCAGCGAAGTATTGGATATCATTACTGAGATTTCTGAAAAAACTAATTTATTGGCTTTGAATGCAGCTATTGAAGCCGCTCGAGCGGGAGATGCAGGGCGTGGGTTCGCTGTCGTTGCTGAAGAAATCGGTAAACTAGCATTGCAAACGGGAGCCTCTGTAAAGGAAATTGGGGATCTTGTGATTTCCACAAACTCTGCAGTAGAAAATGGAAACAAAAAAGTTACTGAAGCTGCACAAGTATTAAATTTACTCAATAGCCGTGTGAAAGAATTTGAAACTTCTGCGACTAGAGTACTTGGTTCTGTATTGTTGCAGGAAAATAATGCAAAAGACATTGCAGAGAATTCAAATTTACTTACCAATCTAAATTTACAAATTGAAGATGCAGTCTTTGAGCAGAAAAGAGCAACAGAAGAGATTTCCAAAACAATCATCAGTATTTCCAATGGAACTCAAGATGTAGCTACAGGTTCTGACCAATTAACCATTGTGGCTGCAGAAATTGCTTCACAAGCTTCCTACCTTTCCACTCAAGTGGAAAGGTTTAAGTTAAAATAAAAAAACGAATATAGAATCAAGGCATATTTCTTTTGCCTTGATTCTATCAAAAACCAATAACTCTAAATTGCAAATACTGTTTGGAATGTTGCCATCGTTGCGGTAGGACTCAAGTCATACCTATGTAGAGGGTCAATTTCGTTAGGGTTATTTTTTTGGTTTCTAATTGCATCTCCTGCTCGAATGACAGTGGCCCCAAACCAAAAGGAAACATTTTCAAATGGAGTGATTATATAAATGAAATTCACTTCAGTTGCAACAAGTTTCCCTAGTGTTGGTCTGGTTGGGTTGTAGGCTTCTGTATTAAAATAATCTTCAGTGGATGCTGTTTCACCTGTTGCCTTACTTCCAGCTACATAGTTATTGTTATCATAGTATCCATCTTGTAGTTTCACTTTATAATACCAATGGGGGTTGATAATAAAAGTTCCATAATTTGAAGATTCATATTTCAAATGTAATGAGTAGTCTTTAATATTTTGCCAGAAAACCAGACCTGAGTTTCCGTTTCCTGCAAACGGTAATGATCCACCGGCCATACGTCTAGTGGCAAATAGGGGATTATATGTTGCTACGCTGGAATCATTACGATTAGGATCACCAGATGCTTGCACATATTGAACTCCAATACGAAACTCTTTTACAGGAGTGTAACCCAGTTGTACCGCTACAATATTTGCTTTGTAACGTACGGCTTCAGAAAGGGGAGGAGATTCTCCGGTTTTCTGATTAGTTGCATAAGCACCGTTTTGGTTTAACCAATCGGGTGTGACTCGTTCTCCGTTGAATCCGGTTTGCCATGCAGCTTCCACCATCCAATCTATTCCGGTTGTGTCGGGGAGTGCATTATTTTTTGTTCGGTTAGTCAATCGAAAACCAGATGTATTCAATTGGTCGTCCCCGCGGTAGTTTCTAGTTTCAGATAAAGGTGGAGGGCTTGAAGCTTTTCTTTGTTGTTTGAATAAACTATAGTTGTATAAATCAATTCCTAACCAATCGGCAGCCTTCCAGTTGTAATGAACACCTCCATAGTAAGCATCTCCAATTCCACCTAACTTAGATGAATTGTTTGAAACAATTCCGTTTGAATTGTTTTCTGCACCAATGACAGAACCGAATGCATCAAAGGTATGATTACTAATTTTTCCTGTAAATCTTAAGGCATCAAATGAGTTACCATTCAAACTGTCGTTTCGCGCTCCCAAAATTCGGCCATCACCAAACTCAAGGATTTGTCTTCCTGTTCTTAAACGAAATGCTTGGTTTGTTGTTTTTAAATCCAAAAATGCTTCTCGAAGGCCTGTGAAATTATTGAGAGCAATTTCTCGCTGTTTGGTGGTATCGACAGTATTTCCAGCATTAGATATGGCGGCATACTTTTGTTCAGCATTTCCGCTGGAAAGAACTTCACCTCCCCAAAGCCGAACATCTTGTAATGTTATTTTAAAAAGAACATTTTCGTTAATATCACCTAAGATAAAAAATTGAGTTTGGTTCAATGCATTGTTTCGATTGTCAGGGGTTGATTTGTCAAAGTCTGTATTATTGAACGAGTCCACTTTTGGTCGTATTCCAAAACCTACACGAAACTTATCAGCAAACCAAAGTCCCTTGTTTTCTTGGATGGCTTTTCTTTGTTTGCTAGTCACTTGCAAACTTCGCAAGTAGTCCGTGGAAAGATTTCCAATCTGAGGACTAATATATCCTTCTTTTTTTTCTTCTTTGGGTGGTGGAGGTGGTGGTTCGGTCACCACTTCTGTTTTAGGACCAGCAGTAGGTTCTGCTTGTCCATAGACTGCTGCCATTCCACTCAAAAGGAGAATTAAGAGGACAAAAAGGGAAAGGAAGGGTTTGGTTTTTGTAATTCGCTTATTCATAATTTAGGACAGTAACTAATCATGATTCCAGTATTGCAAACATAAAATCAATATATTGGATTATTGATCTGCAAAAACAGAAAAATTCTGCAAAAATGCGAATTTTGAAAAAAATAGAGGCTAGATTTGCAATAAAAAAGGCTCCCTGGGGAGCCTTTAGAAATCGGTGTCTGTAAAAAAGAAAGGAATTAGAAAAGGTAAGTCACTTTCTAAGTATAGCGACTTACCTTTTTTAGTGGATTACTAAGGTAAGAAGGTAACCAAAGTAACCCAGGCACTAAATTCAGTCTCTTACGAACAATGTTTTAGTTAGAAAAGAATCTTTTCTCTACTTCGTCAGGAAGTTTTTGTCCTGTGAGTTTTGCTCTTTGGACTAGTTCCCAGAAATAACGGTAAGTAGCGCGGTCATGTAAGTCCCCATCATGTTGGATTGGTCCCCATTCAGCGTCTTGTGCTTTGATGAGAATGTCACAAGCAGTTTGTGTTTCCGCGAAGTTTGGAGCCATTGCATCCAAAATGGATTGGATTTGTGCAGGGTAAATTGACCACATACGTAAAAAACCGAATTCATCATGCGCACGTTTTGCATCCGCATATGTTTGGTAGATATTTTTAAGGTCGAGTGTTACGTTATGAGCTGGAATCACTCCATTCATAAGTGCTGCAGCGACTAAGTTCGCTTTACCGCGTCGAAGAAGTTCGTGATCAAATTGACCTGGAGATTTCATACAAGATGCAGGAATTGCCCCGTGGTGACCGGAAATAAAATCCATAAGTCCAAAATCCAAAACTTGCAACCAAGGAAGTGCAGCAATTTCAAATACATCATTCAATGCACCGTGAGTTTCAATTAATACGTGGATTGGAATTTCTCGTTTGATCCCAGCTTTTTTGCAAGCGTCTTGGATGTAAGTGATTTGCTCTTTTACCTGACTTGCTTTTGTCGGTTTCGGAATTGTGATGTAAGCAATTACATTTCCTGCACCTGGAACAAGAATGTCCACATCTCCACGCCAATGTTCGTTCGTATAGTCATGAATCCTAACACCGCTCATTTTGTGTTTATTGAGTTCAGAGTTTTGGATACGAACAATCATCTCTGCATGTTCTTTTTCCTTTCCCGTTTGGGCACCGTCTTCGCAGTCCATCGTGATGTCGAAAAGTCCACCGAGTTTATTTTGTAACTCGAGAGCTTTAGTGATGAGTTTTTCAGATCCAGCGAAGTGTTCACAAGCAGGGATGATAGGGAAAGGTTTTTCTCCTGCAAAGAGTGCAGATTGCGGGTGAGTCAGTGCCATTTAAGTATACCTTTTTCGGATTTTTTTACCAAGTTTTGTGAATTTTGCCTATCGTCCAGGAAATAATAGCGAAATCTGAAGGGGAGTTAGTCCCTTTCGAAACTCGCTTACTTTTTACATTCCGTTTCGAAAGCAAAAGAATTTCTTTTTTGGGGGCAAACCCACTCGTTCCTCGGGGCCGGGCCAATCCGGGCTTCGCCTTCGGCTCCGGTCGAAAATTCGACTTCCCCTTCTTGTCCCTTTCGCGATACTGACTATCGATTTGGATCCGAACGATATTTACACACCACCTGGAGGACCTCCTCCCCCAAGTCCGAATGTAAAATTTCTTTTTGAAAAATGGGGAGAAGTTGCCATTCGAAAGTTAGTCTCCGATTTTTATGACTTAGTCGCTGATTCGGAAATCCAATGGATGTTCAAAGGAGACTGGGACCTTGCCAAAGAGAAACAAGCGGATTTTATGATACAAGTATTAGGTGGCCCAAGTTATTACATCGAAAAATGGGGTCCAGCTCGGATGCGTATGCGTCATTTTGTTTTTCCTATTTCCGAAAAAGAAAGGACTGTTTGGTTTCGTTGTTACGATGAAGCCTTACAAGGGTTTGATTTTGAGCACGATGATAAAATCGATTTTTTGTATTTTTTAGATGGATTTAGTGGATGGATGGTCAATCGTAAAGACACTTCAAATGATTCTTCAGTTTAACGAACTAAGTTGAATGAAAATTTTGAGAAGGTTTTTGATTAGATTTGAATTGAGAAAATAAGTTCTTGTCTAAAATAAAGTAGTAACCATTGTATGGTGCAACTTCTAAAGTAGCGGAATATTATGTTTAAAAAATTTTTCAGTTCCATTCTTTTCTTCACACTTCTTTCATGTTCGAGCCGAGGAATTCCCTTAGAAACACGCTCTCATATTAAATCAAATCCTAACCTAGAATGCAAAACTACTGAATTTGAAATTCGCACATATCGGATTTTATTTCTTTTACCATTCTACCGCTCTAATTCCCTTGAAATAACAAACAACGATTATGTGATCGAAACAAAGTCGTATGCAAAACCTTGGGATATTATCTTTACAACTCTAGGTTTTCTAGTTTCCTTAAACTCTTCTACTGATTACATTCTAACTTGTCCTTGGGAACAAGTGGAAAGATCTGTGAAATTAGTTGGAGAAGGGGATGGTAACTTAGAAAAAACAAAATTTTCATTTTGGAAGCCAGTAGGGAGTTCTGAACCAATAGAATCGATTTCTTTTGAGCCAGATGACCATCGATTGACTGAGGAATCTCAAACTAAACTGGCTGCCCTTGGTCAGAAGGTATTAAAATCAGAAGAAAAAATTCAGATCATACTATACGGTAAAGTCAACACCACAGGCGACGTAGGTTTCCAAATTCGGCTTCTTAAACGTCGTTATGATGAAATTAAATTAATTTTAGCGAAAGAATCAATAGATTCGAACTCTGTAATTCCTGTCATTGGTGAGAGAGAAAGTTCTATTGACTCTAAATCCAATGCTTCGATTCAAATCTATTTTATAAAAAACTAAAACAAATTCAAATCGGTTTTCACGTTGATTGGTTTTCAGTTAGAAAACCAATGTTTAATGATGGTTTTCTAACAGTTTGAGTATGACTGCTTTTTGTGCATCCAGGCGGTTTTCTGCCTGAGTAAAAATAATAGAACGATCACTTTCTACCATCTCTCTTGTGATTTCATAACCTGCATGAATTGGCATATCATGCATTACTTTTGCTTTTGTGTTTTTAAGTAGTTCTGCGTTCACCTGATAAGGCATCATCAATTCGATTCTTTCTTCTTTTTCCTTTTGGAATTTTGGATCATTGAAATATTCCATATCAACCCAAGTGTCTGTATAAACATAATCAGAATCAGAAACAGCTTTTTTGACATCGGTTTCCCAAGAAACGGTTCCTTTTTTCTTTGCTCTTTCTATGGATTGTTTAACAATAGAATCTTCAGAAGCAATAGGTGTTACTAAGGTTAAATGAATTCCAAGTGCTGCTGTGATTTCAATTAGAGAATTTGCAACATTATTGTGAACGCCTATATAACATAATTTTTTCTTTTGCCAATCGTTCGGCGAATCCATAACGATAGTTAGTATGTCAGCAAGGGACTGGCAGGGATGAAATAAATTACAACAACCATTGATTACCGGCACAGTAGAGCCAGATTTTAATACAAGAAGATCCTCATGTTTTTTGAGTCTTGCCATGAGGATGGCTACGTTACTAGAAAGATACTTTCCTTCAAAATCTATATCAGAGAGCAGAAAGTTGGAAGCCATCCAATCGAGAAAAATAGCGTGTCCGCCGAGTTCGGTCATTCCAGCTTCGAAAGATACTCTTGTTCTTGTGGATGTTTTCTGAAATAACATCGCAAGAGATCTCCCTGCCATATGTCCGGAAAAATAAACGCGATTTTTCTTTACATAGACAGCAAATTCAAGGAGTTCCCGGATTTCTCCATCGCTCCAATCTTGCCAAGATATCAGATGTTTGACTTGGGACATAGCTTCCCCAATAATATCGGATCAGATGGGAATCAAATCGAGAGATTCTCGGTAGAATCTAGGCTTAGATCCCGATTTTTTTGCATTTTAAGCCGCAGATTCCGCCATCGATCTAGCAATAATAAAATTCGGCAAGATTAACTCTTCTGCAAACTTAATCCCGAATAGGAGACCTTGGTCAGTTTCCTTCATCCAAGCAATTTTTCCTTTGAAAGCAATTCGAGATCTAGTTAAGTCACTTTCAATGATTCCGGTAATCAAGTCTCGGTCTTTCAACTGAATTTCTTTATCCAAACTTCCGCTCACACCGAGTTCGGAAATATTTCCTATCTTTGCAAGAAGGAACTCGGGTTTGTCATTGATTGAAAAAAGTTTCAATACCAAATCATCCCAATCCAAAGATTCAATTCGATCGGTTCTTCTTGTATTCAACATATACAGCTCCTAACGGTCTACAGGAACTATAAGCATAAATCGTGCCAATATGGTTTGAGAGTTACTTTTTCCAGTTTGTCACCGGGTCGTAACTACTAAGACATCCATTTGCCTAAAATTGTCCTTTATCGAACCTATGTGAAGAAAAGGTTAGTAGAAACATGTTCAATCTGCTTAGTTTTGATACAGATTAAAATAATTCCAGATTTAGACTCAATGTATAATAATTCCAACTTGCCGATTCTATAGGAATCTCAGCATTATCCGTTAGAGGATCGATATGCTCAAACAAATATTTACACCTTTTCTTCTCTCTCTTCTACTAGTATCGCTCGCAAATTGTGGGCCTTCCCCTGAAACCAAAGATTTGCAAGTGAAAGCCAAACAAATCATTGGTGCACTCCCAGCAAAAATGCCTGGTTCAGAAAATGATACTGAGGCACTTATTTCCCTCGGTAAAAAACTCTACTTTGAGAAAAAACTTTCACTGAATGAAACTCAATCTTGTAACTCCTGCCACAATGTGGAAGGAAAAGGCGCCGGAGTGGACAACCTTCCTACTTCGCCAGGTGCTTTTGGTAAAAATGGAGATAGGAATTCCCCTACAGTTCTCAATGCTGGATTTCATTTTGTTCAGTTTTGGGACGGACGTGCCGCAGATTTAAAAGCACAAGCAAAAGGTCCAATTCTCAATCCTGTGGAGATGGCAATGCCTTCAGAAAAGGAAGTTTTAAAGCGATTGAATGAAGACGCTGAATATCCAGGTCTATTTGCAAAAGCTTATCCCAATGAAAAAGAGGCAGTTACATACGAGAATTTAGCTGGAGCCATTGCTGCATTTGAGAGAACTCTCATTACTTCTTCAAGATTTGATGATTTTATCAATGGTGACCACAAAGCAATTTCAAAAGACGAACAAGAAGGTTTCAAAAGTTTCCTATCTGCTGGATGTACTTCTTGCCATTCAGGCAATTTACTTGGTGGTAATTCCTACAGAAAGATTGGTCAGGTAAATGAATATAAAACTGCAGATTTGGGTTTATATAATGTTACTAAAAAGACAGAAGATAAGTATTTCTTTAAGGTGCCAAGTCTTAGAAACATTGCTTTGACTGGACCATACTTTCATGACGGTCAAGTGAAGACTTTGGATGAGGCAGTACAAAAGATGGCTTATCACCAATTAGGTATGAATTTGTCTGAAGAAGAAACAAAGAAAATTGTCACTTTCCTTGGCACAGTATCGGATAAAACTCGCGCAAACTAATTCATTGTATTGATTTAGAATATCCTTGGATTCCTGAAACCATTTCCAGTGATCCAAGGAGCCACTTCTCTAAAGCGCGGTGTCTAAGTGCAATAGGGATTGGCTTTAAATATTCTTTAAATGCTTTTGAACCTAATATCCGAATTACAGATATCATCTGTCCAGAGATAACCCGCAAAATTGGATCAAACTCATGATTCTTTCTTTCTAATTGCAAAGCATCTGCCAACCTAACTTCGTAATGTTCCCAAAGTAAAAGATATCTTTGTTCTAATTCCGGACTGTCCATCCAAGGATGAAATCCAGGGAGTGATTCAATTAATATTTCTGGATCGATTGATTGAATTAATTTCCAAAGGAATTGTTGGAAAGCATCAAATAGGGATTCTTCCTCTCGTCTTGCTAAAATGGAGCGGATGAGTTCATCACAAAATATAATTTCATCTTGAAAGGCTAGGTCTTCCTTAGAGCGGAAGTAGGTAAATAGTGTTTTAACCGAAATATCCGCATGATCTGCGATTTCGGAAACAGTCACCGCAGAATACCCTTTTGCCTGGAAAAGTTCTTTGGCAGACTGCAAAACTGAGGATCGGATCCCTTGCTTTTTTCGCTCTCTTAAAGGCAATTTCAGTATCATCTGCTTCACTAGGTTAGTCTTCCCTTCTTTGGTTCCTATTTTTCAAGTTCGTTCATCGTAAGACTTGGGTCCAAATTGATTGAATTTAGTTTCCTAATCGAAATATAATGCAAGTCAGTAAAAAAATAAAGTAAATAACTTTATAAACTCACTTACTTTCGAAAGTGACTGTAAAAAGTAAGTCACTTACCTTTTTATGTATTTTCGATTAATCCACGCAAGAGAAAAATATACTTTCCGGGTGTGAATTGGAAAAATAATTGGACTATGTCCCAAACACTCCGTGACCAACTTTTCTTATGGATGAAAACCTACGTCTATCGCTATTCAGAAGCACCTTTTCGGTTGGCCAGTGGACTGGAATCCCACCACTATTTCAATTGTAAGGAAATCACCCTCCATCCAGAAAGACTAGCCGTTCTTGCCGAATGTTTTGTGGAAGAGATTATTCCCAAACTGGGGATTGAATTTCAAGCAGTCGGGGGATTGACTCTTGGAGCAGACCCATTGGCTTATTCCATTGCTTTATCCTACCAGAGAAAAGGGAAACTCGTTTACCCATTAGTTGTGAGAAAGGAAGCCAAAGGCCATGGAACTGGCCAACAAATTGAGGGCTTTTGGAGGGAAATAAAATCCTGTTTGGTAGTGGATGATGTAATTACTACTGGTGGTTCCACATTAAAAGCAGTCCAAGCTTTAAGAGAAGCTGGAATTTCTGTTACAAAGGGGATCTGTATTTTGAATCAAGAAGAAGGTGGCGCAGAAAACTTAGAAAAATCCGGTATTCAAATGGAATCAATCTTTCGTAAAAGTGAGTTTTTTTAATGAGTACACAAAAAACATTCCTATATGACGTAGCTTTATTTAGAAATAAATTATTAAAAAGAACTTGGGCAGTAATCTCACTGTTTGTGGTTTTTGTTTCATATAACAGCTTGCAAGTGCCACAAGCCGGTAGAATGCAATTTTTTACAATTTTTATTCCATTATTAGCATTATTCTTTTGGTTTTTAAGAAAAAATTATTTAAAACAAATAGAAATTTTATCATCGGGAAAAATTGAAATTGATGGTGGTTCACTCAAACAATTTGATTCCAACGGAAATTGTGCAACAATCCGGATTAAAGATTTAGAGCAGATTGTGACAGATAAGTTCCGTGGATATAACCGTATAGTTTTGGAAACCAAAGAAAAAATTCACCCAATAGTGAATATTGGAAACCAGGATGAGTTGGTAACTTTTCTTGAGAAAGAAACAGGTCTAAAACGAATCACTGATCTCACTGAAGATAGGTTATGGAATATCAAAACTCCAATCTACTTTTTGCCAAGTATTTTGGTATTGATTGTTACCTACATCCCTGCTGTAAAAGAAAAATTTCCAATCCTTTCCAATGAGTTTTTAGGTTTGTTTTTTAACGTAAATTTGATCATTTACCTATTGTATTTGCCGGAAAAACAAAACCATACCATTAGCCAGTTTTCGTTAAAAAGACGGATGATTTTTATTAGTTTAGTCGTATTTTTCTTTCAGGTTTATATTCAGTTGGACAAGTCAGGTTGGCTTAAAAATTAAATTTAGTTTTCTTGTTTTGAACCAACACTTTGCCTGAGCATATTTAATTTTGCTTGGGCATATCTTCTTAGTTCTATCATTTCTGTAGAATATCTTTTTAAAAGATTGTCCTGTTCCATTCTATTCTCCATTAGTTGGAGAGTATCGCGAACATACTTTATATCTTTTTCTTCTTTTAATTTGCCCGACTGAATTAATTTTTTTACTACATCAAATTCGTATTTTCTAAAGTGGACACGTAACAAAAACTCTGTAGAAAAATTTTCTTTTGCTTTGACCCAGTTTTGATCAATCTTTTCTTTGGGACCTTGTTCTTTTAGTTGATCTACGGCACGTTTTGTTGGATCTAAGTCACGAACCGAAGCCGCATTTGCTAACTCCTCCGCAGCATTGACTTCATCTTTAAAAATTTCTTGGAGTCTGTTTCTACGCCATTGGTCAGTGTATTCATAACTTTGAGCAGTTAACATTCTCTGAAATTCTTCGAGCATGACTGAAACATTGATTGAACGGCCAAGAGGAGTATTGTTGAATTCCTTTATTTTAGGGAATAGTTCTCTAGTGATTTGAAATGCAGATTTTCTTTTATAATTACTGGCTTCGTATAGTTTTTCTAGGGAGTCTTCGGAGTGTTTTTTTAGCTCGTTCAAAATGAACGGTTCTGCGAACACATAAGCATCCTCGCCATAGACAAATAAATTTGGATCAGGAGCTACTACAGAAACTATAAAAATATAATGACTATCCCTGAGGGCAGTCAGTAACTTTCTTAGATCTTCTTCTGTTCTAGATAATTGAGATGACCAAACTCGTAAATGAGTATCAGAAGTAGGAATTTTCTCTCTAGATTCGAGATTTTCTTTTCGAATCATATCTGCGAGTTCCAAACAAACCTTGATACTGCCAGCCATGAATAGAAGTTACTAGTAGTGGTTTTTCGGTAAAGAATTATTCATACTTCAATTCTTTCGAAATTTGCATCTGTTTTAGAAAATAGAATGGTAATAAACAAATGGCAAATGTGATCACTGGGATCAATATCGGTAGTTTTACTACAAATGAGAGTGGGTATTGGAAATCAAGAATCCATCCGAAGGCATTTCGATTGATTCCAAAAATGACAATTGGAGATAAGATTAGGCTGTTCAGGATTCCAGAAAATATTCCAAATGAAACTAGAAACAATGCTTGGCAATAAATCATTTTGAAAAGTTGGAATGAATCCATGCCAATTGCTTTTAATCCAGCTAACAGTTGTGACTTTTCTCTTATGAAATAGACCAGAGAGGTTGTGAGCGCAAGAATCGAAATGATCAGGGCAGATATCTTTAAAGTGTCTAAAATTGAAAACACTTTATTCATTCCTTCTAAGTACAATTTTTTTAAATCCGCTTGATCTATAAATTTTAAGTCATATGTATTTGCTATAGTTTGGAGTAGGGATCTGGTTTCTGTTTTCGATAGTTTCTCATTTTTTGTAATTCGAATTGAATTTAAGAACTTTATTTTGAAATTTTTATGGAAGTAACTATAATCCATCATAATGGTACCCCGTTCAGAAAAAAAGTGATCTTTTTCATCTTGGATTTTCATGGGTACACTTGAATTCAATTCTGTATTAATAAAGATGGTGTCACCTTTGCAGATCTGATCTAAAAAACATAAGTTTTTAGAGACAATTAATTCGTTTTTATCATAATGATTTGAAAAGTTCAATACATGTAAGGTGTAATATTTTTTATTCACAATAAATTTTGAATCAATGTAAAAAGGTTCTATTGTAGAGAAGTTAGAGTCCTTAGTCAGAGTCTCAAATAGGGAAACGGGCACACCAGGTTCCCCCGAGTTTAATTTCTTATCGTTTATCAAGGAATAGTCGGATTTGTTTTCTTCATCCACCCAGCGAACAAGGGATTGTTCATAACTTTCTGTTAAACTAGTGAGTGTGAGAACAAGAGAGGTTGATAACATGATAGTGGATGCGGTGAGTCCATGTTTCCATGGTTCGGCTTCGATTTCTTTTAACCCAATTTTAATACTTGGTAAAAATTGGAATTTTGAAAGGAATCTATCTAATTGGAAAATTAAGTAGGGTAAAGAGAGAAAGTTTAATAAAACAAATCCTATAATTACTAATCCAACACCTAACATGCCCGGAATCACCTGTTTTGCTATGCTAACTAAACCGATTGCGATTCCAAGAAAAATGAAAATTATGGATAGGGCCATTGTATTTCGGTTGGAAAGTCCAAATAAAAAAATAGGTTTTTTTTCTTCCCTTTCGCGAATTAAATCTATAGGAAGAATTTTGAAAGTTTTATATGAATTATATGCAGAAGCCAATATGGACCCTATAACAGAAATAAAAAATCCAAGAAAAATAATGAAAGCTGGGATATTCTGATAAGAATGGATTTGATTGGCATCGGTTATTGTATTAACGGTTGTTATAATATGTGTGTTCGCAATAAAAATCCCGAAAAGGATTCCTAGAAATCCACCTAGAGCTCCTATAGTAATGGCTTGTGTCAAAAACAATAAAAAATTGTGGGTTTTGTTTGACCCTATTGATAACAGAATTCCAAATTCGCGTTTTCTAGATAAATAGAGCCCTGTAAACATATTGGAGACCATAAAAAAAGAAATTAAGACAGATACCAAGGAAACAATCGTTAGGTTGATTTTTAAAGAACCTAATACGATTCCTGCCCGATCCAATATTTCTTCCTTTGATTCATACGTCCAATCTTCGGTGTGAAGCTTGGGAATATTTGTAAAGTCAACACCATCTTTCTCTTGGACTAACCATATAGAAGTGATTTGTTTCTTTTGATTGCATAAAGATTGTAGTCTAGAAATATCCATCACCAAAAAGATACCTTCTATAGGTAAAATATTGTAATGATCCTCTTTTAATGGAATTTCGTTATCGCAAATTGAGAGAAAAACTTCATTTTTATTGTTGCTTAGTCGATTAGCAAAAGCTTGGCTCAAAAAGTATTTAGGGATTTTTTTAGGTTTTTGTTTCGATGCGTCCAGTGAAGATGAAATTAAGATATCTTTTCCAATAACTGGGATACTTTGTATTTGATCTTTAGATACGGTGAGAGTGCCTTTAACTTGTAGTTCTGGTACCAAACGTATTTGATCATTTGTAATTAGTTCCAGTTTTTGTAGAATGTCTTCGTTTGCTCCTTGGTTTTGATTGTTTGCAACAAACCTTCCTATAAATTTTTCTGAAGAATATCCAATCATTTGGTCAAGAACACTTTGTTCTGCCCTGGATGCATTGATTTGCGTACTTACAAATAAAGCAATTCCTAAGCTAATTCCCGTAATGGACAATAAGGTTTTAGTGAGATTATCTTTGAAATATCCGAATATAAAGGAATAATAAACAATTTTCATTTGGTTATTATTTTGCCATCTAACATTCGCAAGTTAATGTCGCCAGACTCTCCGATCATCTCGTTGTGCGTAACAAGAAATACAGAAATATCCAATTCTCTGACACAACGATTGAATAATTGCATTACCATTTCGGAAGATCCAGAATCTAAATTTCCCGTTGGTTCATCTGCAAGGATTAGTTTAGGTTGGTGGATAATTGCCCTTGCAATTGATACCCTTTGTTTTTCACCGCCAGACATTTCTTTGGGAGTGAAATCTTTTCTGTGACTTAAGCCGACAAGTGAGAGTGCTTCCTTGGCCTTGGCTACTGCAATAGTTTTAGAAGTACCAGATAGATATAAAGGTAAAGAAACATTGTCAATTGCTGAAAGATAAGGAAATAAATGGAAAAATTGAAATACGATCCCAATAGTTTTTCTTCGATAATGGGTAAGTTCGTTTTCACTGGCTCCAGAGAGTTTGTTTCCAAACACATTGATTTGCCCTGAATCTGCCGACTCTATCGCTGAGAGAATGTTAAGCAACGTTGATTTTCCGCTACCTGAGGGACCCATCAAAGTTACGAGTTTTTTCTCTGCAATTTCGAATGAAATGTCATTTAAGACGGGAAAGGCAACATCACCTTGATAAAAGGTTTTGTTTACATGTTGGATTTGAATGGCCGATTTTGAGACTGATTCTTTTTTTTCATGGTTCACGAAAAATAACTTCCCATATATATGACAGTAGAGAATATCAAGATTAAGGTAAAACTGATTGATAGCACGAATATTTTTCATCCTACTTCTTTCAGTTTTAGTCATAGGAAAGTCACAATCATGGACTTCGATTGCGGAGTTTACCGAGTCTGGAGAAATTTTTTCATGTGAAAAAAATTTCGAAGAACCTCCAGGAGAAGAAGAGAATTTTCTTTATATTCCTTCACTTCCGGTATACATCTCAGTCTTTCAATCCTATTCTTTTCTTATCTCTGCCTCTTTTGCTCCAAATACAATCTCCATTAAATTCCCGGATCGACGGGGACCTCCCAACTTTACATAAAACACTTATTTCTTTAAAATTTAATTTTTGAGGTAGTTATGTTAGAAGATGAAAGAATTTCAATCTTCAGATCGATTCTAGTAGGAATATCTGCGCTTTCGCCACTTGGCATATTCTTATTTTCTAATTATGATATTTTGTCTGTGGATTTTCCTATTTTGGTGGGACTAGTAATTCAAGCTTATATCGGTTTTTCATCGTTTATGTTGGTTCAGTCATATGAGCCAAAGGAAAAAAACAAAGTTACCGTTGGCTATATCATCTTTTGGTCAGCACTTGGTGTTTGTTATTTGTCGGGCAAGTCACTCATCCTTCCTATTGCTTTGGAAGTGACTTCTTTTTCTACCATACTGATTTACTCAGGAACAGAGTTTGGGAAAAAACAAATTGAAAGTTTGGGTTCCTTACTTTTGGCTTCGGGAATTTAAGCACTCTTTCTTTCCGCCTGGGTGATTTTACCTGATGGGGATAACGTTGGTATCATTTTACTTCTTGTTGGTTTGTTGATTAAATCTGGCTTTTCTGGATTTCATTTGTGGATCCCTAAAGTGAATGAGGGTGGTCCTTCCCATGCCCTTGGTGCTTTTGCCGGTGTATTAGAAGTATTTCCGCTTTTACTTTTTTATCGTTATGTCCTTCCTAATCAATTGGATCCTATCATTTATCAAGTGTTATTTCCACTTGCGGCACTTGGAATCTTTTTTGGTGGTATTACCAGTTTCTTTCATAAAGATCCAAAAATTTCATTGGCTTATAGTTCTGTGGAATCCATTAACTTTCTATGGTTGTGTTTGATCATAGCAGGTATGTTTCAATTCTCTGTTGATTCTGAACTTATGAATCTCAGTAATTCTTTTCGAATATTGTTTTTCTTAAGTTTATTTCACCATTCCTTCTCTAAAACATTTCAATTGTTCTCAATCGGTATGGTGGCAAGACTAAAAAATTCAAGTTCTAGTGATGAGTTAAAGGGCATTGGTAGATTACTAGGAATCTCACCTTTGTTACTAGGAGCAGGTACTTTTAGTTATGCGGTCCTTCCTGGAACTCTAGGTTTTGTTTCTGAAGCTACATACTTTTATTTGAATGCTCGCATTTTGGATATGCCTATTGGTCGTTCCGTTTTCCTTTTGCCTTCCATGATATTTATCTTCTTTGGAATTGTACTTGGTGGATTCACTCATATCAAATTGTTTATGAGTTTGTTCTTGTCTACTCCTGGAAAGGATATTAATATACAACCATTTGGAGCTCAAAAGAGAAGATGGGTTTCCATTTCATTGTTTAGTTTGGCATTAGTGATTTTTATCTTTCCTTTGGTTTTGCCATACTTTGTTCGTTTACCTATGTTAAGTCCTTTTGTTGATCCGCAACTAGTAGATTGGTTTTGGACATTATCAATAGTTTCTTATATTACCATTGGTGCTGTATTTATTTTCCGTTTGTATGATCATTATCAATTGAAACGTTACGGAATTCCGAAAACAAAAAACTGGGATTGCGGAGGAGGTTACAGTGGTCATGAACTTTCTATACCATCCTCTGTTTTCTCTGAGCCGTTAAGGAATTCCCTCGGCCGGTATTTTTTAAATAAAACCGGTGAATCTAAAGTGGATTCATTTCTCATTAAAGGAATCACTTTGTTTTTTCGATTGGGTACGGGATTAATTTCAAAAACCAACCATCCTAAGGATGAAGATGTGAGTAAATACCTGGCGATTTCCTCAATGTTTCTGATTTTTATTTTTTCACTGCTTATTTTGGGTGACTTTGGAGGTTTATAGATGAATTCGTTTTTATATTATTTTTATTTAGTTGTTCTTTTTGTAGTCATGCCTTTTCTATTAACGGGGATTATACGAAAAGTCCGTGCTTATGCGCAAGGAAGGCGTGGTCCAAAACTACTTCAGTTTTTTTGGGAAGTTGATAAATCGCTAAGAAAAAACCCGATTTCACACACAAACATTTCTGATTTTACACATTTGGCACCTAGGGTGGCTTTGTTTTCTGCTTTGATGATATGGAGTGTTGTTTTGTTTGAATGGGCACCATTCATACTCATTCCATTTTTCCTTGCTCTATACCGGTTCGCATACGTAAGTTTTGCGATGGAAGGAGCTTCTTCTTTTGGAGGGATGGCATCAGGAAGAGAGATCTTACTTTCCGTAATGGTCGAACCCACTTTTATTTTGATGATACTTGCAGCCCAGTCCCATATCGAAATTTCAGTGAGTCCTCAAGGGGCGCTAATTGGATTACTTTTTCTCTCCTTAGCCTTTATTGCAATCCTTGCAGAACTAGCCAAGCCTCCGTTTGATGATCCAAGAACTCATTTAGAGTTAACTATGGTTCATGAAGCTATGATTTTAGAAGCTTCAGGAAAACAGTTGGGAATCTTTGATTTAGCAAGTTCAATCAAACTTTCAACTCTACTAGTTTTTCTTGTAAAGTTGGCTCTCGAACATTCCAAGTTATTTAAAAATGAAGTTTTAGATAGTTTTGCAAGAGAGCTGATGATTGCACCGATGGTCATATTACTTGCAATTATTCTTGGGTTTTGGGAATCAAATAGTGTCCGAAGAAAATGGACTTGGATTCCTGAGTTTATGGGTTTGACGTTCATTGCGATTTTAATTTTAGGCACTTTGGTTAAATTGTCTTAAGGGTTATTATGATATACGATTTTATCTATTTATTATTATTACTCACCGGTGTTGTTGTTTTGGTAGAAAACCGGTTGAGTCGGATTATCTTTTTCCTCAGCGCACAGGGGTTCCTTTTGGTATTCCCTGTTTTGCAAACACACGAAGGAGATTGGAAACACGCCATTTCCTTGATTGTAATGGTCGTTTTGTTCAAAGGAATTCTCACTCCTTGGGTATTGAATTGGACAGCTAACAAATCTAAGATGAATGAAAGTACAGCACCCCGTTTTGGTTACCTCGCGACCTTATTGTTTATGGTGCTTGGGTTAGTACTTGCGGTTAAAATTACAGAAGGAGTGTCGGTTCTTTCCATACCAGTCCATAAAATTGGGCTTATTTATGTAATATTACTCGTGTATGTCGGTATCCTCTGCTTTGTTGTTAGGCGAAACTGGCTTGCGCTCATTGCTGGATTTTGTGTTTTTGAAAATGGAATTTTTGTTTTAACTATGGTATTGGACAAAGGCCTTCCTGTAGGACTTGAATTTGGATCCTTTCTGGATGCTATCCTTGTTATTGTTTCAGGAGGAATTTTACAACTCTCTCCTCATATGCATACAAAGGAGAGAAAACTATGATGGCAGAGCTGTTTTATTTTTCGGGAGTTTTGGCATTTGTCGTTATCTTTTTGGTTTCCGTTTTGGCTCCAACAAAAGGACAAACTCGCATTTGGTTGTGGAGTATATTGAAGATTGGATTTTTTGGTTCTTTATTTTACTCCTGGTTTACTGATAATATCGTTCTTAAGTGGATTTTAATTGAAGCATCAACGCTTTTTGGTGCTTTGTTAATTTCATCTAGTGGAACCGAACGTTCATTTCATGTGGGTTGGAAATTTTTATTAATCAACTCCTATGCACTTGGACTTGCATTTTTAGGAATTGTAATTCTTTTATTTGCTTCCACACCGTTGGAAAATTTAGATTTTAATTCCCTAAAGCAAGGGTTAGTGGGTCAAAGTGGACTTTTGATTGAAACAGGAATCCTTCTTACTGTTTACGGTTATAGTGGAAAGTTAGGTCTTGTTCCCAATCACTTTTGGGTGGGAGATACTTATGCCGAGAGTCCGAGTCAAATTTCTTCGCTCATAGCCTCTTTTGTGCCGGTAAGTGTAGTTCTTGCTTTACGTCCCTTAATTCAACTCGAACGGGAAATCAATCCGCACATGATCAATGCTGCCAATGGAATTCTTTTTATTGGTGTACTTACTATCCTGTATTCTACCTTAATTCTTTTTTCACGAGAAGACATTCGAAGAATATCGGCGAAGGTTGCTCTCTTTCATACAGGTATGTTGACCTTGTTTTTGTGGTTAGATGTATCCGATGATGTATTCTACTTTCTTTTAACAACAACGGTTCTCGTGAAACTTTTGATTTTTTTATCAATGGGAATTTTACGAATGGATGCCGGAAAAAGAAATATCTCTCAAATACTAGAAAGAACCTCACTAAGTCATAAAGCATTGTATATGTATTTATTAGCACTACTTGTCGCATTTGTATTTCCTTTATCCCCCGTTTTTGTTTTAGATTTAAAAGTCATTGAGATTGCTATCAAACAAAAAATGTTTCTACTGTTTTTGTTTCCCATTGCGGGTGCGATATTTTTCTTTATTGCACTAAACAAAGTATTACCTCTGGTTCGATTGCCTAATAGGAATTTTGAACCAGGCGTATACGGAATATTACAAACAAGATTAGTATTCTTTTGGTTTAGTTTTTTATTCACCGTATTCGTTGGAACTTACGGTTTAACTTATCTGATGGCAGAACATATATGGAAAAGATAACAGGCATTACTAATTTCGATGGTGTCTACCACCAGTATGTGATCCGTGATCAAAAAATGATTCGGGAAGAAGTAGTTACAAAAAAAAGTAATATTGATTTTCTTTTAGATCCTCAGTATCCGGTTTGGCTTGTTCGTCATGCCTTTGGACAGGATATGGGAGTTGAAGATTATTCTGAATTAAAAGAAGAGGATTACCTGTCTGAGAATCGAGGGAAAATCCTATCGTTACACCAGAAAACGGGTATTGTCAGAGACTTGGCATATCATGGATTGCATGTTCCTTTTCATGAAGGCACTTATTCTCATGCAGTGGGTCCGATTCACGCTGGTATCATTGAACCAGGTCATTTCCGCTTTATAGTGGAAGGTGAGGTGATTCGCCACCTAACCATTCGTTTGGGTTTCCAACATCGAGGGATTCGTGAAAAAATCCTAGGAAAGGCGATGTCAGAAGTGATGAGTTTTTCTGAAACTATTTCAGGTGATACGAGCGTAGGTTATGCTGTATCCTTTAGCAAAATCTATGAAGATATGTATGGGATTAAAGTTTCCCAAAATATAGCGTTATTTCGCTCCTTTTTAGTTGAGTTGGAACGAATTGCCGTTCATATCGGGGATTTAGGTGGGATTTCGGAAGACATCGGGTATTACCCTTTGTATGGGGTTTGTGTAACGGATCGCGGAGCAGCCCTTGGTCTTATGGAAACATGGACCGGAAATCGGTTTGGGAAGGCTGCTGTTCGTCCAGGTCGAGCGCGAGTCAACAAACGTATCACCGCAAAACAAGCGAAAGATGCTTTTTTTAACCTTAAAAAAGTTTATTTCAAACGGGTTCGTCCGCAAATTCTTAGAGCACTTTCTGTATCAACGTTGAAAGAAAGGATGCAAGGTTGTGGTTTTATTTCAGAACTGGATGTACAGAAAAATGGATTTTTAGGGATGGTTGCGCGAATGGCTGGAGTTGCAGATGATTTGCGAATGGGTAATCCAGATTATCCAGGTTGGACAACATTGCCACTGACAGAAGAACATCATCATTATAATGGAGATGTTTGGGCTCGTATGTACATTCGTTATACGGAAATTGAACAATCATTAAAATGGATGGAATCACATTTAGAAGATTTAGATTGGGAATCCTTATGGTCAGAAAATGAGAAAGTAAATGGAACCCAAATCGAGAACGTGTGGAAACCGAAAGCTGGAATTTATACGGCAGCAGTGGAAGCTTGGAGAGGACCTCTACTTGTATCATTAGATATTGATAACGAAGGATTAGTAAAAAATTCTTATATTCGCGATCCGTCTGTGTTGAATTGGCATGCTTTAGAATTAGCGGTTCGTGGAGAACAAGTTGGTGATTTTCCATTGAATAATAAGTCGTTTAATCTTAGTTATGTTGGGTTTGATCTATGAATTTCCTTTATGAGTTAAAAAGTTTTTTTTTCCCGAAGAATGTATTGAATTTTAATACAGCAACTCCTGTTCATCCTACGAGTCGGGGAATCCCGATTCCTACGGAAAAGATGCGAGAAGGTTCTGGTTCCATAAGTAAATCAGCGGCAGTCTGTCCTACCAAGGCGATCCGAATTGTATCGGAATCCGAAGTTCAGTTTGATTATGGCAAATGCCTGCAATGCGGACTTTGTACAGAAGCATCCGATGGCAATCTCCGTGATTCGGGTTTTATTTATACCTTTGCCTTAAGTCGCGAGGAATTGAAAGTCACTTACGTTTCTGGGCAAATGAAAAAAGTAACTGGCTTACCTTTTCCATTAACTGAAAATCAAAAGCGGTTTCAGGAATTAACTAAAAAACGTGGTTTTCTTTATAGAGAAGTGGCTGCCGCTGGAAACAATACTGTGGAATCGGAACTAAATGCTTCCTTTAATTCAGTCTTTGACTCGGAAAGAGAAGGGGTTCGCTGTGTTGCCAGTCCCAAACATGCAGATGCTGTTGTATTTTCGGGTCCCGTGGGTGAGAGAATGGCAGGTCCATTAGAAACTGCTTGGGATGTGATGAGTGAGCCCAAAGCTCTCATCGCCTGCGGAACTGAGGCTGTGAGCGGAGGATTGTATCCTATGGGCAAACTTCCGAAGGAACCAGATCTTTATATTTCAGGAGATCCCCCTAGACCCGACGTCATTCTGCAAGGATTTCGTCTTTTAATGGGAAGATTTTCCTTCCAGTTTCAAGAGGCGCTTCACAAAATTTTAGAGAATGAAAAATAAGGTGCGTGGATTTAGAAAAAGAAGAAATCGTTCGTGTCCTGGTCTTAGAACCCCAAAAGAAATCGTATGATACCATGTCCCAACTGCTCAGTGAGTGGTTTGGGGATTACATCGAACTAACTTGGCGCTCCGTTTTCGAAAACGGAGCTGAGGAAATAAAAAAAGCTCAATATGATCTTTTAATTACTGAAATCCAATTCCCTGATCTCGAAGATTCACCTGAATCTGTTTTAGAAACCATTATGGATTTAGCAGGTCCATCAGAACTTCCTGTGGTTGTGTTTACAAAAGCCGAAGGGAAACAACTACCAATCCATGCTTTTCAATTAGGAATCAACGAATACTTCGGCAAACGAAGGTTAAAGAAAAATGTATTGGAACATAGGTTTAGGAATTTATTCCGGGAAATTTATCGCAAAAAAGTAGTCTCCATCCAAATGGACGACAGCTTAAAAAGATTCCAAGATCTTTATGGGATGAACCAATCAGAGATTCAAGATTTGAATACGATGGTGAAAAAATTCAAAAAGGAATTGGAGAAAGAATACGAAGAAAAACTAAATCTCGAAACCGAAAAAAAGAAAATGCAGAATGTTTTCGGTATGTATGTAGATCCCATTATCGTTGAAAGTTTAATGAACAATACACTTTCCCTTGATCAAAAAGGAAAGGAACAAGAAGTATCTGTTTTGTTTTCGGATATTCGAGGTTATACGACCTTATCGGAAAAAATGAAACCAGAACAAGTGATTTCATTTCTCAATGAATACTTTACTGCAATGACTGAGGTGATTTTGGGTTATGGTGGAATGATAGATAAATACATTGGTGATTCCATCATGTGTTTGTTTGGTGCCCCTGTTTTCCAAGAGGATCATAGACAAAATGCATTAGATTGTGCTGTAGAAATGGTGCAAGTGTTTGAACTTTGGCAACCTAAATGGCAACAAATCTATGGATTCACGCCACAAATTGGGATTGGTTTGGCTTCCGGAAAGGCCATTGTAGGAAACGTCGGATCATTTCAAAAACTTTCTTATACAGCTGTGGGGGATACGGTCAATATGGCGAGCCGATTGGAATCAATTGCAAAGCCAATGGAAGTGTATGTATCAGAAGGTTTGTATAATTTTCTTCCTGAAGAGTATGCCAATAAATACAAATATGAAGAATTGGAACCAGTGAAGATCAAGGGTAAAGAAGGGTTACACCGAATTCTCAGTGTAAAACCCATCTAATCAAGGTTTGATTTTATCTCTAAAGAGTGCTGCAAAACTGATACAATTCGTTTGATTTCAGTTTTTCATCTTTTATTGCCAAAAATGTTTTTCGGTCTTCTATCTCAAGGCCTAGAGTTGATTTGTATTCTTCAAATTTTTCCTCTATGCCTGGTTCTTGTTTCCCATGTCCTGTAAACTTAGCAATCACGCCGGCAAATCCAATGATTTGTCCGAGAGCCGATTGTTCGTTAACTGGTTTGGAAAGGTCTTCAATGGACGTGATGATAATGTTTGGCATCTTCCAAAGTTTTGCTGCGGCACTTCCAATTTCATAAGAATCCACACCAAAAGATTTTTTCTCGAGGGAAATCAAAGTAACATCAGAGGTTTGGAATTCTGTAAGCACTTCTACATATTTTGTTCTGTCAATGGTATTGAGCACAATTCGTCCGAGGTCTTGCATAAGTCCGCAAGTGATAGCAAGTTCTGCTTCTTTTTTGAATTTCTTTTCTTCACAGAGGATTTGAGCAAAAATTCCCTTGGCAACAGAATGGTCCCAAACTTCATCTCGAAATTTTTTATAATTACCTTGGCTAAAAAGCGAGTCGGTCATAGACATCGCTACCATACTTCGCACCGTTTTGAATCCCAAACGAGTGATGACCTGTTTCATATTGGCTACAGGATTTCCTCTTGAGAAAAATGGGGAGTTCGCAAGTTTCAGAAGCCTTGCCACAAGCACTTGGTCAGACTGGACTTTTTTTTCTAACTCACCGAAGGAGAGTTCGTTATCGTCATCTAGGGAAAGTACGGAGAGTAAGACTGGCGGTACAATCGTCAGGTCTTTGATTTTGGAAAGGTATTCTTCTACAGTTGCCATTCGGATAGGGACCTAAAGTCAGAATCTAGAATGATGAGACTAAGGAAACCAAAATCTCCCCACTATCTGGCAACTATTCTTGCGAATTCGATTCCTTTGAAATAGTGTTGTAGGATCTCTTTGTGGTTGAATTGGCTTTTTGCCATAGCAAAACTTCCCCATTGGGACATTCCTACCCCATGACCAGAACCCAAACCCTTAACAAAATAATCCCCTGACTCTTCCTTACGGATTCCAAAACGAGTGGACCTAAGTTTCGTTGCACCGATTTTTTTACGAAACTCGGTAGCTTTGATTTTTTTGGATCCAGAACTTCCAATGATTTCCATTTCATTGACTCGAGAAGAAGGAAATCGACTGGATACAATGATATCCTGGATTTCACCAACACCTAAGTATTGCAAGTTGGTGTTCACGTAATCAGGTTTCCATTTTTCTTCCCAGGAATACTGGTCTCCATCTTTGTCATACTCGGAGGGAACTGGTTTTAAGTATTCTACAGGACTTCCCCAAACATTAATTGGGTCTTCTGTGTACCCACCAGCATTGGAATGGAAAAAACTTTGGATAGGTTGTCCTTTGTGAATGAGGATAAGACCTTCTGTTTCAAAAACTGCTTCTGTAGTATTTCTATGTTCTTTGTTTTTTCCTTTGTATACTTGGGTGTTTGTGGATGTATCAACATCAAACTCTTGTTTTTTGCGATTTAACATCTCTCGCACCACGTAAGTTCTTGCACAAACTGCTTGTGCTTTGAGCGCTTCTTTGGGCCAAGAGGCACTGACTTCTGAAGGAACCACAGATAACAGATATTCTTCGATGGGAACTAAATTGATGATATATACTTTTCCATCCACCGGTTTGAGTAATACGGATCCACGGTAACTCACACCTTTATATTCTAAAAAATGCGAACCACTTTGGATCGAAATCGGAGCTTTGAGTGCGGTTGCGTTTAAGGAAAGAAAGTCATATGCTTTTTTTATGATAAGGTCATTGGCATCACGTACAATGATTTCCCCTGTCGATTTAAAAGTTTCTTCATCGGTGGCATAACCAAGAAAAACTCTGACAGGTTTGGATTTGAAGTTGGATTCTTCCGGCGCCCAATTGGTCACCATCACACTCGCACAACCGATTTGCCCTAAAATAACAAGACAGATAAATAAAATCGATTTTTGAATCTTCATAGTACCCTCGTTTCTATTTTCGGTGGAATTCCAAAAATGGTGAAGGGAATTATGAAGACTTTCTCTGAAAGAAAAGCACTGATTCCGTATGAGGAGTGTGAGGGTAGGGATCGATGAGGATTCCGTCAACAAAGTCATATTGAGTAAGAAAGACCGATACATCTTCTTTTTGGGAATATGGATTACAGGAGACATAGAAAACGTATTCTGGCCCAAAATCTCGAATCCATTGGGTTACCAATTTACCAGCACCAGCCCTTGGTGGATCCAAAATCAAAGTAGCATTTTCATTATGTTTTAAAAGTTCGGTGGACATAAACAAATTGGCTATTTGGAAAGAATGAGATTTATCCGGGTAATTTTCCTGAAAAGTTTTGGTAGCAATTTCAATAGAAGATTCTGTAAGTTCGTATCCATCCACATTTTGAAACGAATCCCCGTATAACAAAGAAAAGAAACCATTCCCACAAAACAAATCGATAAGATTTTCGCAAGATTTTGGCAATCTATCTTTGATAAAAGTTAAAATCGGTAAAAAACCATTCGGATTAGGTTGGAAAAAAGAATCAAAAGGTATTTGAAAGTTTTGTCCTAGAACATTTTCCGTAAAAGTAGATTTTCCTCGTAAAACTTCCGGCCGTCCAAAAGCAGATACTTCCGATTTAGGCCTGTTATAACAAAAGAGTAATGATTCTTGTGACAATGAATCTAAACAGAGTTTACGAAAACTTTCCATTGAAGGATGTGATTCATATCCTTCAGTAAAAGTAAAAATCAAAATTCCATCGTTTGTGTTTTGTGCTTTTCTGATGGTGAGATATTTTAAGCCACCTTCTTCTGACCTTCTGTCCCAAATGACTTCAGGCATTTTGTTGAGTACAATTTGTACGTCTTTTAATGCAGTATTGGCCCAGTTAGACTGGATGGAACAAGTAGTGATGGGAACTACTTTGCGAAAATTTCCCCTTTGTCTTTGTCCAATGACCGGTCCAGGAAATACAGAAAAATCCATACGAGACCTGTACTCGTAAATTTGTTCCGAAGGAATGGGTTTGATCGTGATTCCTAAATTTTTTTGAAAGGCAGCGAGTATGGGTGTAAATTTTAGTTCTAATTGTTCAGTGTAGTTTATGTGTTGGCCCGTACATCCACCACATTCACCAAATACATTACATTTTACTAATTTCCAATCATGATTACGAATGGTTTCCTGGATCCGTAAAGACCTTTGTCTTGGCCTTCGTTTGACATATTCCACGTGCAGTTCATCGCCAGGATAAACAAAGAAAATATTCACCTTTTTTCCGTTAGGTGCAGTGACGATTCCAGAAAAATCGGAATCTAAACTTTCCACAATGACTTTGTCCAATGTTTTCTACTTGCCAGTTCCTTTTGATTTTTATAGGATTTCCGACATGGTTTTTTCGAAAAGACTCTTTTCTTTCCTTCTCAGCTTCCTTACCTTTACGGGATTTCTCTCAAGTTTATCCGCCCAAGTCCTCCTCACCAACCAAATTTTGGACTTAAGGTCCGAGACTTCATTTGGGCAATCCGTACATAAATGGAGTTTCAAACCAGGAGACTCTCCACTTGTCACTGAAGATAAGGAAGACGACCTCTATTTAGATGAAGAAAACGGACAAACCAAAGCCTTACGTTTTGCCCATGCCCAACCAGTTTTGGAAGAATCTGTTCGAAATGGTTGGATTTCCGGATTTCAAGTGCAAACTGCTTGGGATAAAGTGCGCGATGGGGATGGGGAATTTTATTTTCCTGACTTCAAACAATTCCAAGAATCGTACAAAGGATATGCTTGGTATAGAACCGAAATCCAAATTACCGAAGAAGACATTCGTTCAAAATTCAAATCTAGAAATCTAACGGTTCGGCTGGGTCAAATTAGCCAAGCCGATGCAGTTTATTGGAATGGAAAATTCATTGGGGGAACTGGTCTTCATTTGGATACAGAAGAAAATACTGTTTTGGATGATAAATCACTCTATAGCGATAAAATTCGATTTTACGATATCCCGATAGACCAACTCAAAACAGACGAACCCAATGTGCTTGCTGTAAGAGTTTATGCAAAGTATCCTTTGAGTCCAGGATTGAGCCATGATAAATTTTATGTATCCTCCGTGAAATATTCAGAACGAGCGGAATACTGGAACGATTTTAAAAAAATTTTCGTGATCGTACTTACATTGTTACTTGGTAGTTTTTATCTATACTGGCAATTTCTTTTCCGAAACGAAGATGATGCAACCATATACTTTGCATTAGGTTCTATTTTCATGGCATTGAATACTTTATTTCAAAGTCAAATTATCTATTCAATTCTTGGTGATGGATTCTGGATTAAAAAAATAGAATACTTGGCTTGGATTGGGCTTGTTCATTTACTTTTCAATTTTATCGTTCGATTTGCTCATGTGAGACAAGGTTGGATCAAAATCACGAATAGATACATTGATTTTGCGGGCCTAGGTTCTGTTCTTGTAGTTCTTTTCTCGCCAAATTTCTTTTTTCTATCTAAGTTTTTTTTCAGTTGGAGTTTTGTAACCATCGTACTTGGTGGTGCTTTGTTTTACATTATTTTTCTGGGAAGAAAGATTCCATCTATGGGAACCGTATCGCTCGGATTTTTTGCCTTCACTACTCTCATTCTCAATGATATCTTTGTGGAAATGCAATGGGAATGGTATCCAAGCCATACCTATTTAAAGGATTATGCCTTTGCTGCGTTTTCTGTTTCCGTTGCTCTATCGATTGTTAAAAATATGATCGATTCGAGGCGACTTGTAGAAAAACAAAGAGAAGAAAAAGATAGGCTCTCGAGATATTTTTCCCCCGCAGTGATGGAAACCATTGTTGCTGATAGTATTAAGTTAGGTGGAGAAGAAAAAAACATTGCTACATTATTCTCTGATATCGTTGGATTTACAACTTTTGCTGAAAAAAATCCACCAGGGGTTGTCCTTCAAAGTTTAAACACAATTTTTGAATCCTTATCGGAATTGATTTTTCATTATTCTGCCACCTTAGATAAGTTTATCGGAGATGCCATTATGGCGTTTTGGGGTGCTCCTAAACAAACAGAACTAGATGCTTACCATGCCATTGCTTGTGCTGTTGATATGCAGAAAAAAATGGAAGAGATCAATGAGGAATTAGGAGTCCCACCTGGTACGTTTCGTCTGAGAATTGGTGTGAATTTTGGAGAAGCCATTGTAGGTAATATAGGATCTGTCAAACGTATGGACTATACTGTCATTGGGGATGCAGTGAACACGGCAGCTCGGTTAGAAAGCCATGGAATTCCAGGAAAGGTGGCTGTATCGGAGGCAGCATTTCTTGCCGCGGGTGGTAGTGAATACATTGAATATGAAGACACTAAAGAACTCACTCTTAAAGGGAAAGCAGAACCGGTCAAAGTGTACTTTGTGACCAAAGTGAAACCAAGGCCAGTTGTTTAAACAAATGATTTTTGAGACAACCAAAACTTTCTTTCCGATTCCGGAAGTTTTTCTATGGAATAACGAAGCATAGTTCTTGGCATTTTAGAAACATGAGACGTTAAGAAATTTTTTAATATCTTAGGGTCTCTATTCCCAATTTCACGTAACATCCATCCTGTGGCTTTGTGGATTAGATCGTGTTTATGCGTTAAATAAACTTCACAGTAACGTAAAGTATCTTTAAAGTCACCTTTCCTAATAAAATAAAAAGTGCTGAGAATCGCAATTCGGTTCTTCCATAGATTTTTCGATTTTTGAAATTGATATAGTAACTTCCGATTGCGTTTAAACAAATAAGCTCCAAGAATTTTGTCTGCACTAGAATCTACCAAATCCCAATTGTTGATGAATTTTATATAGCGAAGATAAAAGTCTACAATTGCTTTTTGTTCTAATTCTGACGTTGTTTTTGAGCCGAATTTTAAAACCAAAATGAAAATAGTGGTGAGCCGAACTTCATGGAAAGTAGATGTTATGAGTGATTCTAATGATTTTAAATCTATATCTTTATAGTATTTTTTAGCAATTTGTCTTTGAATGGGGACAGTGACTCCTAAGAACTTGTCACCTTCACCATATTCTCCTGGTCCAACTTTAAAGAATTTGGGAAAGAATTCCGCCTTTTCTTTGTTACCTGCTTTTTTTAAATCAGAAAGTATGTTCTCTTGTATTGATTTCATACACCTAAAATGACTGTTAAATTAGCATTTGTCATATTTTCAGCAACGGTTTCACATTCTTCCATACTGCCTTGGAAACATACAGCTTTACCATTGGTATGGGCTTCCATGGCAATTTTTTTGGCATCCTTTTTGGTTTTAAAACAAAGTTTCATCAAACAATCTTCTACATAAGAAAATTCATGAATTGAGTCATTGAATAAGATAACAAAATAGAAATATACAGAATCAAAATGGGTTTTTGTTTCTTCAAATGTAGAAGGTTGGTTCTGTTCTGTCATGGAAACAATGAGTCGGAGTTCCCGCTCAGTTCACCAATATACTCCAAATAGGATTTCATTTTAAACTTCTTTTTTGTGGAATCGGAGGACATAAACCGCACATTTCCGAATACATTTCGTTCAGGAAACCAAGGCCTATCAAAAAGTCCAAAACACCATAAAATTCCAGTGTAGGAATTGGGATTTCGTCCATCGTAAGCATATTTATGATTGAGATGTTCTAAAATTTGAAAAGCTTCTTCGTATGATTTTGTCCATTCGATTACTTTTTTGCCCCATAACATTCGCATATAGTTATGCAACCTACCCGTTTTCACAAGTTCTGTTTGGGCTGCATTCCATAGTTCATCATGAGTGTTTGCGGATTCAAATTGTTCTAGAGTGTAAAGATACTCTCTTGTATCTGATTTATGTTTTTCGAAATTGGCTTTTACCCAATCTGGAAGATCCTCTAAATTGATACGATTTGGTTTGTTTTTCCAAAAGAAAAGATAACCGATATCTCGCCAGGTAATGAGTTCATCTAAGAAGTGATTGGCGGAAGAGGATTCAGAATAAAATTGTTCCCTGTCTCCGGGCTTTTGGTGGCTCATTCGTTCTGGATTCCATTTTCCTTGGGAAGTGACTTCCATTACCGAAAGAAAAATTTCTTCTATTCCAATATGCCCAAAGTGGAGGTAAGGGGAGAGTCCGCTTGTAGCTGTCATTTCTGGCCGATTCGGTTGCGAGCGATCCGTCATATAATTGTCTAATTTTTTTGTGACAAAGGTCTTTAGAATTTTTAAGGCTTCGTTACGACCACCTTTCACACCTTTGGCGGGAAGAACTAAGTTTTTAAAATCGATAGTCTGTAAAAATGTGTTTAAGTCTTTTGGGAGTCCAAATCCAGGAGGGGGATTTGTATGATGATTGAGCCCATCCAGATCTTTTTTTGTCCATTTTTGTTTTGTGAACTTTGGCATTCCTTTTGAAAATTCTTTATGAATCCAAATCCTAAGAATTCTTGCAGCACTTGCACTTCTCTCGAAAAGAGAGAAAGGAAGGAGAGAATTGCTATCCACAGCAATGAGTCGACAATCGATTTTTTGAGATAATTTACTGATTTGTTCGGGGATAATGAAACAGGGAAAGTCATCTGTAACAATGGCAGCCGCATCCTTGGCAATTTTTTTTAAAATTCCTCGTGCAGGGTTTGTTTTAGATTCTAGAAATGGCCAATAATTGATCCCGAGTTCGTCTGCCCTTGTTTGGTTGTCTTCCATCCCTTCTAAGATGAATTTATGAATCCGTTCCGAATTCCAAGGATAATCGGAACGTAAACCTTCATACACAATGAGTTCTTTGTTTAGTTCTTTGGCAAGCGAGACTGCGTAGGCAAAGGCATGATTGGAATCGAACCGGCGATAAGCCTGCATCCAATAGAGAATGTATTTTCCGGTAGATACTATTGGCTTTTCATTACAAAGGCGGATTCGTTCCTGGATCACCTCTATTAGAGGGGCAAATGCGAGTTTCGTTCGACGTTTTTTCTTTCCAAGTTCGATAGAAACAAAAGGAAGGGTGCTTAAAATATGTACCATATGGAGTTATATGAAGCATAATGTTTTAGATTTACAAAGGCCTACAGCGAAGGGATTGCTTCATTTACCAAAAAATCTAAACAAAATGGAGGGTTTCTAGGCATTAATTCATTTTTTTCAATGCCTTTCTCACCCAGATTCAATTCGGGTACCAATCTTGCACTGTTACTAAGCAAATAACATGGAAAGGAAACATGGCAATATGAAACAGTATTTCAAATCAATCGCCTTCCTGCTCCTGGTTGTTCCGATGTTCCTTTTTGCAGATGATGCTGCAACCGTCGCGAACCCGGCGCAAGAAACCGCAAATGCAATCCAAACTTTAACCGTTGGTTTAGACACCTTATGGGTGCTAGTCGCTGGTATGTTGGTATTCTTTATGAATGCCGGATTTGCTCTCGTTGAATCGGGATTCGCTCAATCGAAGAACACCGTGAACATCCTTGCTAAAAACTTTATTGTTTTTGCAGCAGCAACTTTCTCCTACTGGGCAATTGGTTGGGGTTTGATGTTTGGTGACGGATCTCCTTATTTGGCAACCGAAGGTCTTTTTTTCTTAGGTGGAGCAGATAACTCTCCTGCAATCGGTGATGCATACCAAGGTGTGTATTCTTCAATGAATTGGACTGGTGTTCCTCTTCTTGCAAAATTTTTCTTCCAATTAGTTTTTGCAGCAACAGCAGCAACTATCGTGTCTGGAGCTGTGGCAGAACGAATTAAATTTCATTCCTTCCTTATCTTCTCCTTTATTCTTGTCGCATTTCTCTATCCTTTCACAGGTCACTGGGTTTGGGGTGGTGGATGGATTGCAGGTCTTGGTTTCCATGACTTTGCTGGATCTACCGTAGTACACTCCGTAGGTGGTTGGGCAGCTCTTGCAGGTGCTATCGTTCTTGGTGCTAGAAAGGGAAAATTTTTACCAGATGGTCGTATCAAACCAATCCTTGGTCACAACATGACTTCTGCTGCACTTGGAACATTGATTCTTTGGCTCGGTTGGTTTGGTTTTAACCCTGGTTCTACTATGGGTGTAGGTGATGGAAGTGTAATGGCACATGTGATAGTGACAACAAACATTTCAGCCGCTCTTGGAGCCCTTGCTTCTACTGTAACCGCATGGATCATTTTGAAAAAACCTGATCTTGGTATGATTCTTAACGGAACTCTAGCTGGACTTGTAGGGATCACTGCTCCATGTGCGATTGTTAGCCCAACTTCTGCTGCCATCATTGGTGCTGTGTCTGGTGCTCTCGTTGTATTGTCTGTTCTTTTCTTTGACAAAATCAAAATTGATGACCCGGTAGGTGCAACTTCTGTTCACTTAGTATGTGGTATTTGGGGAACATTAGCAGTCGCAATCTTCGGTTACGAAGGTTCTCCTGCTGGAGTAGAAGTTCCTTCCATTTTAACCCAAATCTACGGTATCCTTGCTATCGGTGGTTTTACATTCGCAATTTCTTTAGTATTGTGGTTCGTGTTGAAACTGGCTGGTGGAATCCGAGTGGGTGAAGAAGAAGAACTTAGTGGTTTGGATCTTGGGGAACATGGAGCAGAAGCTTACCCTGATTTCAATATCCGAGCTCGTGGTTAAGGGAATAGGAGTATAACATTATGAAAATGATCATTGCAATCATCCAACCACATAAGTTGGAAGAAGTTAAAGCTGAGCTAACTAAAAACGAAATCTATCGTCTAACAGTTTCAGACGTTCAAGGTTACGGACAACAAAAAGGAAAAACAGAAGTATTTCGTGGTCACGAATACACTGTTAACTTACTTAGAAAAGTTCGTTTAGAAATCGCGGTAAATGATGAATTCGTTAAACCAACTGTTGATGCTATTTTGAAAGCAGCAAAAAGTGGAGACGGAAAAATCGGAGACGGAAAGATTTTTATCACTCCTCTTGAAGACGTGATTCGAATCAGAACCGGCGAGAAAGGAAAAAGCGCAATCTAACTTCCTTTAGGTAAAGGAAAAATCGGAAAACGTGCGGGGAGTGGATTCACTACCCCACGTTTTTTTATCTCAAACAAAGTCTTAACTGATTTTTGCCTTCTTTAAGAAACGACACCAAATCAGAAAATTTGATTCTAACACCACCTCTTCGGTAACGATTTTCTTTCCTAAAAAAAGGAATGGGATTTTGGTTTAAGTCTACTGATTCGACAGTTGCATTTTTGGATTCCACTGCGTATTGAATGGTTAGATTTCGATCCCATAGTTGCAGATTCCATTTTAATCCATCCAATCCTTGGGTTAGAATCGGATCGAATTCGATTCCATCGGAAAAAACTTTGATTCCAAGTAAACATTCGTAAACCAGTTTGATATAAATTCCCGGTCCGCTAGAATACACTCTCCAACCCCCCTCAAGAGGAATATTTCCTAGTAATAATTCTTTATAGTTTTTACTTGCTTCGTATCGATCCATAAACACAGCATCTGAGCTCGAATAATAACAGTTAGATTGTCTTTTTTTGGCTTGAGGGATTTTGTTTTGTATCCTAATGGGATTTACTAAATTCAAATGATAAAAGAATTCTTCTGACTTACCGAGATGGGCTAGTGCTTCACAGAAACGCAAATGTGCGTGTGTGTACATGAGTCCAATTTCTCTTCCAAAGTAACTTGCGGTTTCTGCTCGTTTGAATTCTTTGTTTTCCCCATCGGAATAGGGGACTGGTGCATCAAATAGGCGGACTCCATCGGGTCCCATAAGAGATTTCCTAATGATCGAAAGGTGGGTTTCTACTTCCCTTTCATTTAAAACTTCTGATAAAATTCCATAAATCATAGGTAGGACACTGTAATGGATTCCCGTTTTAGTATCCGATGGATGTAAGTAGAATTTTTGCGAACCATCGTCTGAAAAATATCGTAATCCAGTAAGAATACCATCTTCCATACAGTATTCTTTGATATTTTCTTCCAATTGGATTTGTTCGGTTTCGAAGTTTTTTTTACTTATTGAATTTTCTGTTAGGTGGTAAATTTGACAAAGTGCTTTGTAAGTGATGGATTGTAATTCAGCAGTCCAAGTGCTCACAGCATGAGTTCGAAACTCATCGCGTACCGGTTGTAATGAATCATTCCAGTCTCCATTTCCATAGAGAGGAAGTTTGGTTGAGGGATACAAACGATCATTCATGAGGGCAATGGTTTGATCTATGGCCTGAAGGATAGTTCTAGATTTTTGGCGGTGGGGACCACTCGTGATTTCTTTTAGAAAATCCAAATCTTTGGTTCGTTCTAAATAAGAGGATAACGCAAGGATGGGCCAATAAATGATATCCCCATGGGAATCACTGGCTCTAATCATTTGGTCACGGGGGTAAAGCATAAACCACTGTGGCCAATCTCCATCTTCATTTTGTTCTTGGAATACATGATATAGTAAACTGCGGCAGGAATCAAATTCTCCCTTTGCGAGTAAAAATTCGAAGGCCCCTTGGCATACATCTCTTGTACCCCAGCCTCCTCCTGAATATTGTTCGAGTCCTCTCGGGTTTAAATAGTGGATGCGTGCATTTTGTTCAAACCAAGGAAGAATTTCCTGAATTTGTAGTAAGGAATGAAATTCTTTATTCGGAATTTTCTGATCAGTAGAAAACGAAGGTAAGGCAAGTGTTGAACTTTTGGGAATCTCTGTTGTTTTGATAGAGGATTGAAAATTACCTTGGATAGTGAATTGTAATTGAGAGTCCACTTGCACTCTTACGGTAAGATAGGACTGGTTTCTTGAAAGTCCATCGGGAAACAACATTCGATCATCAGAGATTTCCCAAGTGTTTAGACTTTCGGATTCAATAGAAAATCCCTTTCCATCTAATCTTTGATAAATGGATGATTCGTGGTTCGGTTGGATGTGAATTTTCGAATCATTTTTATCAAAAATCGGAGGTTTTTTTAAGGCACCGTTATCACCATCAAGTGCGATATGAAAAGAAAGAATATAGTTTCTCGGCTTAGATTCATTCGTTGTAAGTTGAAAATTAATTTTATGATCAACTGTTGTTTCGACTTGAATTCGTAAAATTTCCTTT
This sequence comes from Leptospira terpstrae serovar Hualin str. LT 11-33 = ATCC 700639, assembly GCF_000332495.1. Classification (NCBI taxonomy): domain Bacteria; kingdom Pseudomonadati; phylum Spirochaetota; class Leptospiria; order Leptospirales; family Leptospiraceae; genus Leptospira; species Leptospira terpstrae. Next base: position 189,912 of record NZ_AOGW02000018.1, read on the forward strand.
TCCCATTGGTAAATCCATTCCATCCGATAGGGTTCCATGATTAGAAGTGATGGGGAACCGAGGAGTGCAAATCTATTCTCTTCTTCTCTAAAAATACGAAACCCATAGGATTGAAATAATCCAATATAACTATGGTTTCGTGAAAGGTACTGATTGATACTGGTATGACCTTCTGTAAGTTGGGATAAAAAAATTCCCTTGTAATAACAGGTTGTGGTAAGGGAGGGTTCGTTTGGTCCCACCGGGTATCCTGTGCGTAGGATTTGTCCATGGGGACGTAAGCAAAGGGAATCTTTTTCTTTTAACACAACATGCTTGAATTTCTCTGTAAAAAAAGATAGGATTGAACCCGTTTCACTTCGTTCGACCTCTCTCCAAGGATTGGGGAAAAATGATTTTAGATTCAATTCGGTTGCTTCGTCACCTTCTTTTTGTTTGGCGAAAGTAAATAAACTCGGGATTGGTTTGGAAAAAACTGTCTCTGTAATTTCGGCTAGATTCCAGTCTATGATGGTTTTTTGAATGAAGCCTTCTTTGTCTGTAAAAGAATTAAGGGTATCTAGATTCGGGAATAGAGAACCATAAAAAGAAGTAACTTGAAACTCTTTAGGTTTTAGGGTCATAACCTCCCTTTCTAATCCAATGATAGAATGTTCGCCTTGTCTTCGTTTGCCGAGAAAAGGTTGGTATAGTCCATCTGGAAATAGATCCAGTCCATCAGTAACATAAGAGCGAATAGGTGAAGAGCTAAATATGAAACTAGCAGGATGGTTTCCAGATACTAATTCATTTTGTCTGGATAAAATTCCATAACCATAATCTTTTGTAAAAACAGGTTCGTGGTGGATGTAGTGGCAGACAAAATATTCATTGAGTCGGGAAGAAGAATATTCGCAAATTCCTATATCCTGCACATAAACCAAATCACAGAGTATTGGTTGTTCCTTTTGGTTTGTGAGTTCGACTCGGTATCTCCATATGGGTTTGTCTGGATGGATTTCTAAATACAAATTGTAATCAATCTCCTGACAAGTTCCTTTCGAAAGATAAACAGATTTAGAAATTTGGAACTGGGATTTTGATTTCGGTCCCAGTAAAGGGAAAACCAAAAATTTTTTTTTTGTGTGAATCCTTAAATAAATATTACTCACACTGGGTTCCATTTCATTGCCAAGATACAGGTTGACTAGTAGGTCCTGGAAACGAAGGGAATGTATATTCCCGTTGGATAAAAAATGAATTTTTAGACCGGAATGGTTTTGAATGGTTTGGATCATAAGTTAGTGTGCGTAATGTGAAGTGGGGAAAGAGTCCATTTTCCAAAGTGAGAAATGTTTAGATGGTAGTCGTATTCCAAAACAGTTTCTTCGTCTTTTGCTATGACAACTGTCGAGACTCCCAGTCTGTGAAATAACTTTAAGAGTTTAGAGATTTCAAACTTACCCAAACTGGAGCCTGGTCTGTCGAGGACCAGAAACTTTGGTTTCACAAAAAGAATACGAATCACTGCAATTTTATATTTTTCAGCTAACGAGAGTTCTTCGTCCCATTCTTTTAATGCCCTGATTCCACCAAACCTACGCACCAAAGACTCAAGGCCCATATTTTTGAGTTCTTTGAGAATTTCTGCATCTGATACTTCTAAGTTCATATAAGCAGGTACAATGACATTGCGAAGTCTGCCAGGAGGAAGATAGGGTTGTTCAGGAAGAAAAAGGATCTCCTCCCAGTTGGGTTTTAATATCTTTCCTTCGGTGTGATTGCTAATATTGGCAATGGAACGAAATAAACTAAGTTTCACTGTTTCATCAAGAGATGTGATAAGCCACCGTTCATTTCGATGGATGGTTAGTTGAAGATTGTCTACCAGAAGTTTCGATTTATCATTCGAATACAATGTGAAATTTTCAAAAACAATGGCTTCTTCATTGAAATTTGATTCTCTTGCAGTTTTGGATTCTGTTTCTGCAAGTAACATGGCGGTATCAAGAGAATGCAATCGTTTGACAACGGCGGAAAATGCAGAGATGGATTGGAATTGTGTGACGATCAAGGAAAAGGCATTGAGTAAAGTAGTAAAGGCAAGAGCTGCTTGTGTAATCACTCCAAATTCAATTTCTCCTCTCATATAACTTGGTGCAATGATAAACATCGGTATAATTTGAATGAAGTAATTATAGTTATTTGTGAATAAGCTGAGTCGAAGGTTTACTGAAATAAGTTTTCTAAAGTTATTCACTAACTTTCGAAGTCTTGATTTTAATCTTACGGACATCCGTGCTTCTCTGTGGGTGACGGCAATGGATTCTGCATGTTGGCGAATATGGAGTAAGTCCGCCCTGTAACTTGCTTCCATATCCAATTGATCATAGTTGATACGAATGAGAGATTTTCCAAGAAAGATTGTAGATATAGTTCCTGCCAAAGCATAAGCAACCGCTACGAGAAAGAGAGCTGGATTTATACTCCAAAGAACTCCTGAAAATGAAATGGCCGAAAAAACTCCACCTATAAAGAGTAAGGTGAAAGAGATAGTGGTAGTTGTGAATGATTTGACATCATCTGTAATCCTTTGGTCTGGATTTTCGATGCCAGTTATACCAATGATTTGATGGTAGGTTCTTTCTGTTAAATAATTTTCTGTCAATCTCCATGTGAGTTGTTCGCGCCAAAGGATACCAAGTCTTTCTTCCGCATACCGATAAACAGACCCAATGGCAGAAGAAATTAAAAATACAAAGGCATATAGTAACGCATTTGTGTAAAAGGCGTTTGGATTTTTTTGTTCTATAGAAGAGATAAAATCTCTTCCCACATAACTATTGATCACATTAAAAAAATTAAACAAAATCACAAGGATTACCAGTGTGATCCCATAACGAATCGCAGTTGGACCTTGTTTTGATTGTATGAGTTGTTTTGTGATACTGGATAGACGTAGCCAGTTTTGGGATATATTGGATTTTGATTTTGAAAACATGGATACTTATCTAATGAAACGATTTAGTCCCTAACAAAAGCAAGATCCTTTTATGATTCAATGGTTTCTATGGTTAGATCCGTGATGGCTTGGGTCCAAATGGATTCTAAACTAGGATTCCACTCCGAAGGAAGATTTTCACGTAAAGAAGAAAGAAGGATGGGAAGTAGTTTCGGAAATTCTTTTTTTGTTATGCCTAGGGATTCATAAATGTTTGCGAGTTTTGAAACTTCTTTTTTTACCGAGATGGGATTCCCTAATTTTTCTATGATAGATTCGATCGAGTTTAAAAACTCCTCCGAGGAAATGGGAGATTCATTGTCTCCTTCACGTTGGTTCTCTGTCACGTTTTCCATGGAAAAGTTTTTTAATTTATCAATATAACTATCAATCCAATGAGGATTGTATTCTAATACATGATCAAATGATTTTTGAATTTCTAAGATAGGATCCGGTTTTTTAAATCCAAGGACAGAGTAGGCTGTCATTTTATCTGTTTTTCCGCGAAGCCTTGTGATCACTTTTTTGTTCACAGAAAGGGAGGATCCAACTAAATTATAGATTTCATCCGAGACCAAAAATTGAGTATTGGTTTTTTTATTCAATGCCTCCAAGCGGCTAGCCACATTGACTGTGTCTCCAAGAACCGTTTGGCTTTTGTATTCCGAATGACCAATGTCCCCATAAATCACATTCCCGGCATGAAGGCCAATGCGAATCTCAAAACTAAAATTAAACCGATCTTTCATTTCTAAATTGAATTTTTTTAACTGATCAAACATACGTAGACAAGCTCGGATGGCCGAATGAATGGTCTCACGTTTTGTTTCTTTCAGACCTTCTTCGTTTGTAGTTTTTAGTTGGTCTTTGTTTTGGATTTGGAAAAAAGCCAATATTCCATCTCCAATAAATTTATCGATTCCTCCTCCATTGTTTAGGATGGGTTCACTCATTTCTTGAAAAAAGCGGTTGAGAACAAAGACTACATCATAGGGAAGACTTGCCTCGGTGAAGGAAGTAAAACCTTTGATATCAAGAAAGAGAATTACCGCATAACACTCTTCTCCCGTTTTTGAAGATTTGGATTCACTCGTCACTGTTTTTAAATCTTTATTGTCTTTAATGATCCTTCGCAGTGTAACATCCCCAAAAACTTCGGTTTGGCAAGCGAGTCGAATTTCAGAAGGCCAACCTTTCCTGTCTGCAAGAGTTTGTTCTCTTTCATTTCGTGAACTCAGATGGTCTAGACCATCGGTGATAAAAACCCGACATGTTGTACATTTTGCATTTCCTCCGCAGAGGTGGTAGAGTGGGTAATCGTGTTTTAGTGCTGTTTCAAGGATGGTGGCTCCTCGTTTGTTCGTTTCTAGGGGAAAATTTTCTTTGTCTTCGAAGGTAACAATGGACATGAATCACCACGCTTTTAAGTAATTTAAGAATCCCTCCTTTCACAAGTGAGGGCAAGTCGGAAAATTTAAGGATTAGGGAAATTTGAACTGATTTTTGTCAAAACCGATAAAAAACTAATTGCATTAGTTAAATAAACTAATATCATTAGTTTTATGAAAGAACGCTACTACAAACTCAGCATTTTATTTCCCATTTTGTTTCCCTTCCTTTTTTGGATGGATGGTTCTTTGATGGGATCTCCAATTTCCACATCTTACTTTCAGACTAAGGAAGGCAAAATTGCCTATACACAAACCGGGGTTGGAAAACGAAACTTGATCCTACTCCCTGGAATTGGAGACCGAAAAGAAAGTTACTCCGAAGTGGCAGAACTTTTAGCAAAAGAGAATTCTGTTTATAGTTTTGACTTACGAGGACTTGGGGAATCCGACGTTAGTTTTTCTTCCTATGGTCCGAAAGAAACAGCGGAAGATATTCTAAGTTTTATCCGAGAGAAAGATCTACAAAATGTATACATTGTTGCCAATTCTATGACTGCGGCCTCTGCCGTATACATTCGTTCTATGGAAAATAGGAGAGTTCTTGGCCTTGTATTGTCTGGTCCTTTTGTTCGAGACAAAGCACCTTTATCTTTTGGTATGAAGATGCTTGTCCAACTGGCGTTTCGTGGCCCCTGGGGGCCCAGTGCTTGGGTATCATTTTATGAATCACTTTTTCCATTACATCCACCCAAGGATTTAAAAGAAAGGTCTGAAAAACTAAAGAACAATTTGTCGGAAGATGGTCGTATGGCGGCTGTTAGATCCATGTTATTGGCATCAAAAACAGAATGTGAGCCGGCATTAAATTTGGTTACGGGAAATGTGATCGTGGTGATGGGAACAAAAGATCCTGATTTTGAATCACCAGAAGAAGAGGCCCATTGGATTGGGACTAAATTAAGTGGAGAGGTGCGTATGTATGAAGGAGTAGGTCACTATCCTTTTGCGGAAAATCCAATTCGCTTTTCTTCCGACGTACAGCAGTTATGGCAAAAAAAGTAAAACACAAACCGGGCCGACCCAAAAAAGGCCAATCGTTTGCCACAAGAGAACAGATTTTCGATTCCGCATGGGAATTGATTGGGGAAGTGGGTTGGACTGAATTTCGATTGTCCCAACTCGCCGAGAATTTAGGAATTCGCACTCCTTCTCTTTACAACCACATCCAAGACCTAGAGGAGGTGCGTTGGGAAATGAAGAGGCGTTCCTTGCAGATGTTAGGAGACAGGCTCTCTCTTAAGTTAAAAACTTCGGCCACGGGTTCAGAGCGAATCTTTGAGTTTTTAAATGCTTACAGAAGTTTTGCGAAGTCTCATCCACAGTTTTATCCGCTGACCATTGAATCGACTGAATTTGATCTCGAACTCAAACCTCTTGGGGACAGAATTTTGGCAGTTTGTTTGGAGGTCTTTCGGTTTCCGACTTTGGACGAAGCTTCTGTCCACAGGATTCGGATCCTACGTTCCCTTTTGCATGGGTTTATTGTCCTGGAGGAGGCGGGTGGTTTTGGTCGTAAAGAATCGATCGAGGAAAGTTTTAAGAAAATAACAGAATCATTAGAATCCGGCAGACTCTGGTAAAACTTTACTTTTCGGGAGAATGCGCGTGCGAAAACTTGGGTATAGAATTATGGCAGCAATTACAATCACACTACCTGATGGAAGTTCCAAAGAACTAGAATTGGGTAAATCCTTTTCTGATTTCATCCAAGCCCAACTGCCTTTCTTGAAAGAGAAAGCTCTTGCCGTTGTTTTGTCCGATGGTCGCACCGTTGACCTTTCCTTTGTTCCGGAGACAAACACCACGGTAAAGTTTCTCACCTTTGATGATAAAGAAGGAAAAGACGTTTTTCACCATTCCTCTGCCCACTTACTTGGTATGGCTGTGCAACGCCTTTGGTCAGAAGCTCGCCTAACGGTAGGCCCTGTGATCGAAAACGGTCCCGGTTTTTTCTTTTATGATATTGATTTTGGTGATACCGTATTAACCCAAGAAGACCTTCCTAAAATTGAAGTCGAAATGGCAAAGATTGTAAAGGAAGATCTCGTTGTCAAAAGATGGGAACTATCTAAAGAAGAAGCGATTGAAAAATTCAAAAAAGAAAACGAACCTTACAAAGTAGAGCTCATCCAAGGATTCGATTCCGCATCAGTTTCGTTATATGGTCAAGGCGAGTGGTATGATTTATGCCGCGGACCTCACGTGGCTCGTACGGGCCAACTGAAAGCCTTCAAACTCACCGCCATCTCTGGTGCCTACTGGAAGGGTGATTCTAAAAACAAACAACTCACTCGTATCTATGGAGTTTCTTTCCCCACCAAAAAGCAGTTAGACGAATATATCTTTCTCATTGAAGAAGCAAAAAAAAGAGACCATAGAAAACTTGGGAAAGAACTTGATCTTTTTAGTTTCCAAGAGGAAGCTCCAGGATTTCCTTTTTGGCATCCGAAAGGAACTGTACTTTGGAACACTCTTGCTTCTTACATTCGAGAAGAATGTTTCAGACGTGGGTACCAAGAAATCAAAACTCCAGCCATTTTAAATTCCACACTTTGGAAAAAATCGGGGCATTGGGATAATTTTAAAGAAAACATGTATTTCACTGACATTGACGAAAGTGAATTCGCAGTGAAACCTATGAACTGTCCAGGCTGTTGTTTGATTTATAAATACCATATGCATTCTTATAGAGAACTTCCACTTCGTTTTATGGAACTGGGGAATGTACATAGACATGAAATGTCGGGAGTTCTTCATGGACTATTCCGAGTCCGTGCATTCACTCAAGACGATGCCCATATCTATGCACCACTTGAAAAAGTAGAATCAGAAGTAGAAGACATCATCGACTTTACTTTTGATGTGTATAAAAAATTTGGTTTTACGGAATTCAAAACTTTCATTGCGACAAGACCTGAAAAATCGCAAGGAAGCGATGAAGATTGGAACCTCGCCACACAGGCCTTACACGATGCCCTTAAGAAAAAAGGAATCGAATATGGAATCAAAGAAGGGGATGGAGCATTCTATGGACCAAAAATTGAATTCAATATCAAAGATTCTCTTGGAAGGTTATGGCAATGCGGAACCGTTCAAATTGACTTTTCTATGCCGAATCGTTTTGAACTCGACTTCACAGCGTCCGATGGAAAAAAACATGCCCCTGTGATGATCCACCGAGCCATCTATGGATCATTAGAAAGATTCATTGGAATTCTTATCGAACACTTCGAAGGAAAATTCCCACTTTGGTTGAATCCGACACAAATTCGTGTCTTAACTGTGGCAGAAACTCATAGTGATTACGCGAAAGAAGTATATCAGGATTTGGTAATGCAGGGCTTTCGCGTAGAACTTGATGTTCGTAACGAAAAGATCGGCAGTAAAATTAGGGATTCCATCTTAAAACGAAGCAGTTACACTTTGATTTTAGGAGATAAAGAAAAAGAAGCAGGATCCATTTCTTTTCGAAGGATGGGTGAAGAGAAAACAGAAACCGTTTCACGTGATGGATTTTTGTCTCTTTTGAAGGGCGATCTTTAGATAAAGAAATTTCTTGACTAACACTTGGGGGAGAGTTACGCTCCCTCCAGTGTCTCCAAACCTGATCTTAGCCAAACAGATTGATCCGGTCGCATACTATCTGGATCTTCCTATCCACCCACCGTATGATGCGCGTGATGCGTTCGATGCCATACCTATGCAACTTTTACCTTTTGCAGAAGGATTGACTGTAGGTTGGAAAGTAAGTCCTATGCAGTTTGTCGATGGGCTTGGTCGGGACCTGAAGTTTGATTGTCCCAATATCGTTATCACTGGGGGACAAAATTTAGGGGGAACACCGGTTGTCCTCTACGTAGTCGCTGCTTTTTTTGATTCTAACAATCGCCTTTTGTCCAGCCAAACCTGCGAACACATCATCCAACCTTGGGAGAGTTATGATGTTCCTGGGCTTTGGAGTCGTTTCCCTTTTCCTATTGCAGAAATTGCGAGAGTCTCTGTCGGAATCACTGCTTACGGTTGGGAAGATCCGAGTCCCAAAGAAGCAATGGTACTTTCCAAACAAAAACGGAAAAACGAAACCAAATTCGAATGGAAACGGGAAGGGGGAGTGGTTGGATCCTATAGTTTCCAAAAATGGAACCCGGGAAAGGGTGACCTCCTATTGGCCACAGAGCCTCTTACCAAAGAAAACCGAGTTCGGATTCGGTTGGAACGTAGACAAAGTGAAGGATTGACCTATCTGGCCTTAGTCCAGTCGCAATCCCCCAGACAAAGTACAAAAGCCTTCGATCATTTGATCCAATACGCCGTGTATGACAGGGAGGGACAACTTTGTCATGGAGGTTCTTGTATGGGAATGGGAAATCACGGGGATTTAGTCTCACTGGCTCCCATATTACCCGAAATTTTAGATTCCGACTCCTTGTATTTAGAACTTGTTGTTTGGGAAGGTCCTTCCGGATTGCTTTAACCTCCAATACCCAGCATTTCGCAAAGAAATGTACTTGCTCGCCTGGATTTTGCACCGAAATTGGAAATTGAAAGAAATTTCGGAGACTGAATGCAGAAACGGCCCAACCCTAGAGGGAACCCAAACCAAGATAAATTCGCCCACATCAGAATTAACGAACAAATTACCAATGTAGCATCGATTCGACTCGTCTCTGACGAAGGATCTGACATCGTTACTCTGGAAGAAGCTCTGAAGAGAGCTAAAGAAGCTAACCTTGATTTGGTGGAAGTCTCGGGTGACCAAGATGTTCACGTCTGTAAGTTGATCGACTTTGGAAAATACAAATTCGAACTTCTTAAAAAAACGAAAGAAGCGAAAAAGAAACAACACGTTGTCACGGTGAAAGAAATTAAAATCCGCCCGCGGATTGATAACCATGACTTCGAGATTAAGAAGCGTCATGCTTTAGAATTCTTGCAAAAGGGTGATAAGGTAAAAGTGACTCTTCGATTCCGAGGCAGAGAGATGGTTCACTCTGAAATTGGAATGAATATTGTTAACCGGTTTGTCGAGGACCTAAAAGAGCATGCCTCTCCCGAAAAAATGCCGGTACACGACGGAAAGACGATAGTGGTCGTGATGAACCCAATTGGTGAAAAACCTAAAGGATAAAAACAACTATGTATAAGCTGAAGACAAATAGGGCAGCAGCCAAACGTTTCAAGTTTACCAAGTCTGGTAAAATTAAACGTGGTTGTGCGTTCCGAAGACATATCTTAGAGAAAAAATCTCCTAAGATGAAACACCAAAGCCGTGGAATGCACGTCATCCATGAAACCGATTATAACCGTGTAGAAAAACTTCTACCTTACGGAGGTTAAACGATGCCACGCGCAGTCAACGGAACCATTCATAAAAATCGTAGAAAGAAAGTACTCGCTAAAGCTAAAGGTTTTAGGGGCGGACGTTCTAAACTTTTCAGAACAGCAAAATCTGCTGTAATGAAAGCAGGTCAATGGGCATACCGTGACCGTAGAAAGAAAAAGTCCGAATTCCGCAAACTTTGGATTACGCGAATTAATGCCGCAGTGAGAGAAAATGGAATGTCTTATTCAAAATTCATCCATGCACTCAAAACACACGGAATCAACTTAGATCGTAAAACTTTGGCTGACCTTGCTTACAACCACAAAGAAGTATTCAACGCCATCGTTGAAAAAACCAAAGTCGCTAAGTAAATTAGTGCTTGATTGGAATGGAATAGCTCGTCTATTCTATTCCATCGGATTGTTATCATGTTAAAAATCGAAACCATTGAAGAGCTAGAAAGTAAAGTTGTTAAGGCATTGGAGTTAATCCAAGACCTAAGAACAGAAAACGCACGCCTGGAGACGGAAAACGAATCCCTCCGCGCGGAAAATGACCAAATGAAGCTCGCAATGGAGGAGAAAGAGCGCGAACTAAAAACACTCCGCTCTCAACTCCAAGAAGCAAACGACGAGTTAAACCAACTTCGCGAAAGAGAAGGACTTTTGGAATCCAAGGTCCACCAACTCCTCGGTCGTTTGGATGGACTTCCTACCACAGGTAGTTCTGCTTCCAAAACACAACCAAGTTCTGATTCCTCTCCGGTAGAACCAGTCGCAGCAGCTGCCGCTGTTGCAGTTCCTAGTTTGGCAACTGATGAAGATGATGAAATCATCTTACTCGATGAAGATGAATCAGAATTTCAAACTGAAGATATTTTAGAAAAGTCACCAGCACAAGCTTCCTTTGAAAAAGAAGAACTAGTGGTAGAACAGGAAGAAGATGTTCCTACCGTTGACATTGACGAAGATGATGACATCATCATTGACGATGACGACGAAGCAATCAGTGTCTTTGATGCTGACGACGACGATGATTTTTTAATTATCGAAGACGATCCTAAGTAATTTTTATGGCAGAGTCTGCCCCACAACCGCAAAAAATAACCAAACAAATCTTTGGTGAGACCTATACCATTGTTGGTGAAGCTAGCTCAGGGTATATCTCTGAGGTGGCTGATTTTGTAGAACAGCGCCTTCTCGATCTAACCAAGGCACTTCCTACGGCATCCAAAACTAAATTAGCAGTTTTATGTGCTTTAAACTTAGCGGACGAACTGTTCCAAATGAAGGAAGTTTCTGCCAAAGCCAATGAAATTCCTGAACTAGAAGAACGAACAAAGAAGATCATTTCTCTATTAGAAGAGGGGATCATTGGGGACAATTTTTGAATCTAATTTCAAAAAAAGACGCTAGAGAAATTCTAAAAAAAAATCTTCCGAATTTACCAGAAAGGGAAGATCATGAAGCGGCCATTTTACGCAGGTTGTTTTCACTTTTACAAGGAAAAACAAAAATCATCACCTATTCTCCCGATCTAATGTACGAGGTGGACGTCCTTCCTATCATTGAATCTTGTCCATTGCCTAGACCTACAAGTTTTATTGAAGCTAGGCATTCTGCGGAGTGGTACTTCCCTCGTATGGAAGAAGGAAAGAGGTTACGGTTTCTACGTCCTCGTTCCTTTGAAAAAAATGCGATGGGTCTTTTTGAGCCGATTGGAGATGAGGAGATCTCCGTAGAGGATGCAGAATTGATCCTTGTACCAGCTTTGGGCTTTCATGAAAAAGGCTTCCGATTGGGTCGCGGTGGCGGTTATTATGATCGCATATTAAATTCAGAATCTCTCCAAAAGAAAACAGTGGGACTCAGTTTTTCTAAACTTTTTCCCGTCCCATTCCTTCCAGAAAGCCACGATATAAAAATAGGAAAAATGATTACGGAAATCCAGATTCATTCGTTTTTAGATTGAATCCATGTAGGATTCTGACAGGATTCCAGGTAGCATATGGACCAAGAAACATTACTCACATCCCTGGCGGAAAAAACCAAAATGGAACAAGAGTCCGATCTGGGAGACTTGGAACAGTTCCTCACATTTACCATTGATAAAGAATTCTTTGGGATTCGATTACTTTTGGTTCATGAAATTTTAAAACCAGTTTTAATCACTCGGATTCCCAACGTAGATGATTACATTTTAGGTGTGATCAACCTTAGAGGAGAGATCATCCCCATCGTGGATTTGAAAAAAAGATTCCATGGAACTGATTCAGAAATTTTTCCAATATCACGTATCATCGTTATTATGTTAGATGAAAAACGAATTGGGGTTCTTGTTGATGAAGTCAAACAAGTTGTTAAAATCCAAAAAGATTTTATTAGTTATACAACTGATGACTTGTCGTTAAACTATAGTAAGATGGTTGAATCAGTATCAAGATACGAAGACCATTTGATTTTGAATTTGGATTTGGAACAAATTGTTGATTTTGTTTCATCCGCAAAGTAAAGAGAAAGGGATACGACATTGGCTGGAATTTTAGGCGAATACACAGAAGTTTTCCTGGAAGAATCTGAGGATCAAATTGAGGAATTAAATTCCAATTTGGTGAAACTCGAGAAAGACCATGAAAACCCGGAAATCATCAATGATATCTTTCGTGCGGCACACTCTTTAAAAAGTTCTTCTGCTTTTGTTGGATTGTATAATTTATCCGATTTGTCTCACACGATGGAAAACCTTCTCCAGAAAATTCGAGAAGGAAGTTTGGAAATCAACGTTAAGTTGGTGAATTTATTATTTGAATGTTTTGATCTCATTAAACAGGTAATCGAAGGTGTTGCCAATGGGGTAAAGGTTGAAACACCATTTACGGATATGATTAAAAAACTCCAGGACTATGAGGCAGCTCCGACGCAAACTGGTGTTAGTTCTAGCACTCCAAAGTCCAATACACAAGGAAAGTCTACCGAAAATTCTACTTCGTCCATCACTCTTACAGAGGAAGAAATTTCCGAAATTCGCCAGTCTTTAAAAGAAGATAGCGATCTTACTGCCTTTGTCGTAAATTTGAAGTTAAAAGACGATACTCCGATGCAGAACTTACGGTTACTCCTCATTTTGCAATCGGTCAAACAATCTGGTGGAATCATCAAATGTAATCCTTCCGAAGATGCCTTAGACAATGGCCAAGGAAGTTTTGCACTTTCCTTTGTAACTGTCACAAAGCTTAACAAACACGAGTTGCATGTTCAGTGTAATATTGACATGGTGGATTCACTTTCTGTAGAAGAAATCAAACTTCCAGAAACAGAAATGGAAGCCCTTGAAAAAAGGTCTGAATCTTCTTCTGCACAAACGGCAAACCATCCTTTAGGCCAATCAGACTTAGAAGATAAACATTTATCTAAAGGTTCAGCTAACTTTGATAAAGCGGTTACTGATTCTAAGGTGGTGATGAGAACCATCAAAGTTTCTTCGGATAAACTTGACCAACTGATGAATAACGTTGGAGAACTTGTGATTACCAACTCTGGATTCCAAAAGATCTACGATGATTTGGTGGCACAGTTTGGTGAAGATTCACTTTTTAATGAACTCAAAGGCAAAATCGATCAAATCAATCGAATTTCCAAAGACTTACAAACTGGAATTATGAATATTCGAATGGTTCCGATTGGATCTGTATTCAACAGGTTCACAAGACTCATTCGTGATCTTTCTTTAGAAACGGGAAAACAAGTAAATCTTGTTTTACGTGGTGAAAACACAGAACTAGATAAAAAAGTAATCGATGCAATTGGGGAACCACTCATCCATCTCATTCGGAATTCGGTAGATCATGGAATTGAATCTCCTTCGGAAAGAAGGGCAGCAGGCAAACCGGAAGAAGGAACTGTTGAACTCAATGCTTACCAAGGTGGATCGAATATCCTGGTAGAAATTCGTGACGATGGTAAGGGTTTAAACAAAGACAAAATTCTGAAAAAAGCAATCGAACGTGGGCTTGTGAATGAATCCGATGCACAAAACCTTTCGGAGTCCGATATCTTCCAATTTATCTTTGCTCCTGGTTTTTCCACTGCCGATAAAATTTCTGATATTTCTGGACGTGGTGTGGGGATGAACGTAGTCAATAAACTCATAGAAGAGTTTAAGGGCAAAATCCTCATCCATTCCGAAGAAGGAAAGGGCTCTTCCTTTACTCTTTCTTTCCCACAAGCACTTGCGATCATTCCATCTATCCTTGTAATTATGGAAGAGGAAGTGTATGCTTTCCCTCTATCAGAAGTTTCTGAAACGATCAAAGTCAATTTGGACCAAATCACAACTCTCGAAGGACACGAGATCATCAATTTACGCGGAGAAGTATTGCCGATCTACCGTTTGAACCGTATCCTTGGGCTTGCCGACAAACAAGAGATGGTGGAAGTCCCTGTTGTCATCGTGAATTACAAAACGAGAAAACTAGGATTCATGGTAGATGATCTGATCGGAAAACATGAAACCGTAATCAAATCTTTAGGTAAAAACTTCAAAGACATCCAAGGGCTAACAGGTGCCACCATCATGGGTGATGGAACCATCATTCTTGTTTTGGACATTCCAGGCCTTGTGGAAATTGCGGCGGACAAAGTAGATTGGACGGATCAGTTAGTTGCCGGTGAGATGATGAAACGGGCCTCAACCATTCGTTCTCTTGAGATGTCTGATTCTGAATTTATGTTCAAATCCAATCATCCTACCAACCGTTATAATGCGAAGTTGATAGAATTACGTGCAAAAGACAAATCACGTGTTAAAAAAGATAAACATAAAATAGAAAAACATATCATTGTTCCAAAAGAAGAGGTGTATGCAGAAGAACCTGCAACCAACCTCAAAATCACAACGGAAGTAATCAAAACAGAAACTGTTGTCAATGGTGACTCAAACGAGTCTTCTAATGCCTCTACAGCAACCCTAGTCATTGATCACAAAACAGATGAAATCCATCGTCTGGCAGATGTGGCAAAAATTGAAAATGTCAAGCTGACTGAAAGGGAACAAGCCGCAGAAATCATTAAAGGTTTTGTGGAACAAAAAGAAGAAAGATTAAATCAAGTGGCTGCATTGAATTCTGATGCAATCAACGAGATCATGTCTTCTAAAGATATCAAAAAATTGGAAAACATTGTGAACACGGGTATGATGAATGCTGGTGTTGTTCTATCTCAGTTAGTTGGAAAAGATGTAGAACTTTTTATTCCTGAAATCAAACTTACCGATCGTGAAGGATTAGCTAAAGAATTTCGATATTCAATGGATCAGTTTTTTGGAATGAAGATTCGAATGACTGGAGATCTCAACGGAAATCTACTTATGATGTTTTCTGAAGAAAACGGATCTGAAATTGCAAAAGAACTTCTTGGATCTGAAGATGCAAAGTATGCTGAAGGTAGCCATCACAAACTATCTGAAGATATGGTTTCTGTATTATCGGAAATTTCCAATATTGTTTGTTCGAGTGTGATGAACTCTCTTTCTAATAAATTAAAAAAAGAAATTTTGCCTTCGGTTCCAGAAATGATTACCGGAAGTTTTATGGATGTGATCGACATTGTAAAACCGGAACGGACAAAGTTTTTATCCATGCATACAGAATTTAATCACCAAGGTAGTAACCTAATTGGTGTTTTGGTATTCTTACCTGATTTTGACGAACTGGTAGATTTAATTCATAAATCATGAATAAAAAACCAACTGTTGCCATTATAGACGACTCACTTCTCGTGAGGAATATATTAAGTGATGCCCTCACCAAAAAGGATGAAGTGCAGGTGATTGCTACCGGTAAAACCGGAATGGATTGTATTGATTTAGCGGGTAAATTAAAACCAGACTTTATTGTTTTAGATATAGAGATGCCAATCATGGATGGTCTCACCGCATTGGCAGAAATTAAAAAATTAAAACTGCCAAGCCATGTGATCATGCTTTCTGTACTGACCCAACATGGTGCTGATGCAACGTTCAAAGCATTGGAACTAGGTGCAGTGGACTTCATTCCCAAGCCATCCAGTGGAAACCAGTTCTCACCGGAAGATATAGCTGCGGTTTTGTCCGCAAAAATCAAAGGATTTTCAGATTCTAAACTGCCTAGTATCGAAACTTTGGTTCGACCAGAGCGTACGGAACGCCAATTAAATAAAAGTTTTCAAAAACCAATCAAAGTAGAGGCTATCGGAATTGGGACCTCCACTGGAGGACCTAAAGCTTTGCAGACTGTTTTTGCAAGTATTCCCGAGGACTTTGCAAAACCAATCTTTGTGGTACAACATATGCCTGCAGGATTTACGAAGGCATTTGCAGACAGATTGAATACCTTGTCTAAAATACAGGTGAAAGAAGCGGAAGATGGCGATCTTGTCCAATCGGGAACCGCTTACATTGCTCCCGGCGATTACCAAATGAAGGTGGTCACAAAGGGAAAGGATCATGTCATTGAACTCACCCACACAGGTCAGGTCAATGGGCACAGGCCTTCCATAGAAGTATTGTTTGATAGTCTGGTAGATGCTTACGGTGGAGACCACCTTTTATCCATGATCATGACTGGTATGGGAAAAGATGGGTCGCAAGCAATTGCCAACATTCACGCCAAGGGAGGTATTACTCTGGCGCAGAATGAAGCAACATCGGTAGTTTACGGAATGAACCGTGTTGCAGTGGAATTGGGAGGAATTGATTTTGTTCTTCCGGTGGATGAATTAGTACCAAAGATGATTGAATTATTAAAGTCGAGAGGGAATTAACATGGCAAGAATTTTGGTTGTAGATGATGCAAAATTCATGAGAACGCTCGTAAAAGATGCGTTAGTTGGAGCAGGTCACGAGATCGTTGGTGAAGCAGAGAATGGTAATATTGCGGTGGAACAATACAAAAACCTCAAACCAGATCTCGTCACAATGGACATTACCATGCGTGAAAAAGATGGGATTGAAGCAACAAAGGAAATTATCAAATTTGATGCTTCTGCCAAAATCATTATGGTAACTGCTCTTGGGCAAGAAGACTTACTGGCCAAAGCAATTAAGATGGGTGTAAAGGATTTTGTAGTAAAACCTTTCCCTCCAGAAAGATTGCAACAAGCAGCAGCAAAAGCACTGGGTCTATAAACCGTGTCCCAAACCCCGGAGTTTATCGTCCGGTGGCAGAACCAGGACGGAGGATTGACAGAAGGACCGCTAACGGTTCTATGGTCTCTGATTGATAGTTATAAGGTGGATATTTTTGAAGTCTCCCTTTCGCGTATCACATCCGATTTCATTCAATTTTTGAGAACGAGTCAGTCTTTGTCGATTGAACTTACATCTGAGTTTGCCGTGATGGCAGCTCATTTGGTATATTTAAAATCAAAAGCATTATTGCCTGACCCTGGTTTTGAGGAAGAGGATTATGATCCTCCACTCCCGAAAGAACTAGTCGATAAACTATTAGAACACAAAAAATTCCAAATAGCCGGACAACGTTTGGCGGAACTGGACCGGTTGACCGCAGGTATGTTTACCCGGGAAACCAACCAAGTGTTGGATGAAACGGAAGTTTGGTTGGACGTAAGTCTTGTGGATCTTATCTCTGCGTTTAATTCCATTTTGGAACAGGAAAGTTCCAATGAGGTAGAAGATCTTTTACCCATCTACGAGGGTGTGGCCCAATACTCCGTAGAAGACAAAATGGCATATTTGCAAAATCTCTTAGAAAAAACCGGAGAAATCCATTTTATGGATTTGTTTGAAACAGAAAAACCGGAAAAAAAAGAAATCGTCGCTGCCTTCCTTGCCGTATTAGAAGTTGTTAAAATCCGAGTTTGCAAAGTTCTCCAACATGCAGTTTTCGGTGAAATCAAAATAGTCAAGGTTTAGATCAATTTGGAAGAAAGAACTTATACTAAGGGCCTTCTTGAGGCGCTTCTCTTTTTGTCTTCGGATCCGATCAAATTGTCTGCACTTGCCAAGTCCGCCGGGATCGAAAAAACAGAAGCCCGAGAACTCCTAGACGAACTCATTCTCGATTACCAAGAAAAAGAAGGTGGTTTTTTACTTAGAGAAATCGCTGGTGGATACCAATTCATTACCAACCAAAAATACAGCGAAATACTCGCCCATATCTTTAAAGATAAAAAAAGAGAAACCCTCTCTCGGGGAACTTTGGACACTCTGGCAATCATTGCCTACAAACAACCCATCACTTTAACAGAACTAGATGAAATTCGCGGTGTGTCTTCCAGGGCTATGGTGGCAAGCCTTATGTCTAAAAAACTAGTGAAAGCTGTGGGACAAAAAGAAGTTCCAGGAAGACCCACGTTGTATGGCACTACTAACGAATTTTTGTTACACTTTGGCCTAAGTAAACTCACAGACCTTCCAACTCCTGTGGAAGTAAAGGAACTGAAGTTCGAAGAATTTTCTCCCGAATCCATTATTGTTACCGATGAAACGGAAATGAATCCTGATTTTGATTTGAGCACACTGCCAGACGAATTACAAGAAGAGGCCTAAATGAGTAGTGCAGAAGAAGAATTAAAAAAACTCCGTGCCGGCATTGATTCATTAGATATAGAAATTATTGGGCTGATTCAAAAACGTGCAGGTTTTGCACAAGAAATTGGTCGTGTCAAAAAAGAATCTGGTGGTCCGATCTACCGACCCGATCGTGAAAAAGATGTATATGAAAAGGTAACTAAGTTATCTGGTGGGCCACTCCCGGCTTCTGTGATCCGTGCGATTTACCGGGAGATGATGTCTGGAACCATTGCCTTAGAACACCCGTTAAAGATTGGATTTTTGGGTCCTGAGGGAAGTTTTTCTCATTCTGCTATGCGTTCAAAATTTGGAACCTCCATTGATGCTGCCCCACAAACATCCATCCCGGATGTTTTCCGAATGGTAGAAGAGGGGAAGTTAGATTATGGAGTGGTTCCTGTTGAGAATTCTACTGAAGGACAAGTAAGTTCTACTCTAGATATGTTTTTAGAAACAGATCTTATCGTTTATTCAGAGTTATACCAAAGGATTTCATTTTCATTGTTAGGATTTGAAACTGATCTTGCTGCCGTTAAAAAAATCTATGGAATTCGGATCGGGAATGAACAATGCCGTAATTGGATTTCCGCAAACCTTCCCAATGCAGAAGTAGTCGATACATCTTCCACGGCCATGGCGGCAAAGTTAGTTTCTGAAAGAAAAGACGGGCTTGCGATTGCTTCAAAAATCGCTGGTGAAATTTATAATTTAAATGTGATTGCAGAAGGGATCGAAGATTATTCGGGTAACACCACAAGGTTTTTGGTCATTGGAAAAACGGAATCTGCAAAAACCAAAGAAGATAAAACATCCATTGTATTTTCTATTCCAAACCAAACGGGTTCATTATTTGCGATTTTAAAAACATTCAATGATGTATCGGTCAACCTTACCAAAATTGAATCTAGACCTTTGAAACGGAACTTATGGGAATACCATTTTTTCGTAGATTTTATAGGCCATAAAGAAGATCCAAAAATTGCAGAACTTCTCCAAAAAGTAAAATCACAATGTACATTATTTAAACTTCTCGGTTCGTATCCAACAGCTGGATCCTTTCCCACATGAACCTCTCAAAAGTTTTGATTTATGGCATGGGGCTTATGGGTGGCTCGCTTGCTCTTTCATTACGTAAAAAATTTCCAAACGTTGCCATTTCTGCTGTAGTTCGTTCCGAAAAAAGTAAAACAATAATTAGGTCCAAAGGATTAACAAACGAAGTTTATTTACAATCCGAGTTTTTGTCACCCAATTGGTCTAGCTATGATTTGGTGGTATTTAGTACACCTGTAGAATCAATACTAAAAATCATTCCTAGTTTGCCTAAGTCAGGGGATACCATTTTTATAGATTTGGGATCTACTAAGGAGACCATAGTTTCTGCGGTTGAGAACTTTTACGGTGATAAAACCCACAATTATATTTCAACACACCCTATGTGCGGATCGGAACAAGCAGGCCCTGAGGCAGCGGTCGCAGATCTTTATGTAGATAAACTTTGTATTCTAACAAAACCCAAATCTGCATCTAACGCAAGTTTGGAGTGGGTACGTTTGTTTTGGGAATCCATTGGTTCTTGGACAATGGAGATGGATTCGAAATCTCATGATGAAACTTTGGCAAATTTATCCCATCTTCCTCATGTGATCTCAACGATTCTTGTGAATGTGGCGGGTTCCAATGCCACAACCATGAAAGAGGTAATGGGAATTTCAAGACCGATCACTGGTGGAGGGTTTCGAGATATGTCTAGGATTGCTGGATCCAATCCCGATATGTGGATTTCCATTTTCAAAGAGAATCAAAGTTTTTTACGTAAATCGATCGATGATTTCATCCAACAGCTAACTGCCTTTCGAGATTTGTTCAGTTCTGGTCTTCCCATTGACGAAGACAAAATGCGGAAAATTTGGGAATTGGCTGAGGAAACTAAAGAACAGATTCGAAAGTCAAAATGAAATTTTTAAAAAATATATTTAAGTTAAGCGGATGTAAGGCGGCAATTCTTACAAACCAAAGTGCTTTTGGTTTTCACGGAAAATACCACTTCCAAACCTATGCGGAAATTTTTGATCTAAAAACTATATTTTTACCGGAACATGGACTCTTTGCTGAGTTACAAGACCAGGTTAGCGGAGATGAACTGCAATACCTATTCGGGGGTATGCAGATTGTAAATCTCTATGGAAAAGAAGAAAAAAGTCTAGTTCCACCCCGAAGTTCATTAACCAACGTTGATGTAGTGATTATTGATATTAAAGATGTAGGCTCTCGATATTATACTTTTCTAACTACCGCTTATTATATCTTAGGTGAGCTCTCTCGGCTAAAAAAAGAAACGGGTAAGGCCCCTCTTTTTTTGGTGGTGGATTCCCCAAATCCTATTGGTAAAAAAATTGAAGGCACTCCTTTACAAAAAGAATTTGAGTCTTTTGTTGGAGTCACATCCGTCTTACATAGACATGGACTCACTCCTGGGGGACTATTATCATATTATAATGAAACGTTTGAGTTGAAAGTGGATGTCGTGGTAGTTCCTGTGGGCGTGATTCATCCAAAATCATTTTCTAATTTGGAATGGGTTCCACCTTCTCCTAACATTCCGACACAAAACACCTGCTTGGTGTATCCAGGGATGTGTTTATTAGAAGGAACAAACCTATCCGAAGGACGTGGAACTACCAAACCTTTTGAAACCTTCGGAGCACCGTATCTTGTAGGGAAACCAAAAGAAGAATTGGACAAACGAATGTTGTCTCACCAACTGGAAACCTTCCGATTGCGAAACTTACGTTTTTTACCCACCTTTCATAAATATGCAAATAAGATTTGTGAAGGATACCAGTTGATGGTATTAAAACCAAAACAATTCCATTCCCTGTATTTTGTTTTATTTTTTTTGAAACAACTGGCGGATTTATTTCCCAATGAATTCGAATATTTGAAAGGAGTGTATGAGTTCCGTTCTGACAGGCCGGCCATAGAACTTCTCGCGGGAGATGCTACACTATTAGACTATTTGAACGGAAAACTCACTGATTCTGACCTGGAAATCTATTTGAAAGAATCAGAAAATCGTTGGGCAAAAGCCATAAAACCGTTTCGTTACTAATTTTTTTAACAAAATGGTGTTGCAGACCGACTAAAGCGTAGGTATACAATCACCATGACAAGAATGTTTCGAACCGTTTTTCTAGTTTCCCTTATGGCAACACTGCTTACCAACTGTGGTTACAACCGTATCCAAGAGTTGGATGAAGAAGTCACTGCTTCTTGGGCGGAAGTTCTCAACCAATACAAACGAAGAGCAGATTTAGTTCCCAATTTGGTCTCTGCAGTCAAAGGATTTGCAAACCAAGAAAAAGATATTATGAAAGGGATTGCCGATGCGAGAGCCAGAATTGGTTCTATCCAAGCAACTCCGGAGCTGGTAAACAATCCAGAAAGTTTAAAACAATTTGACCAAGCGCAAGGTCAGTTGGGATCCGCATTGTCTAGACTCCTTATGATCCAAGAAAACTATCCGCAATTAAAATCAGACCAACACTTTTCTGATTTGATGGCACAGTTAGAAGGAACAGAAAATAGAATCACTGTTGCTAGAAATCGATTTATCAAATCAACAAAAGAGTATAATGTTTATATTCGTCAGTTCCCTGCGGTTCTTACTGCCAAAGCCTTTGGTTATGATGCTAAAGCAACTTTTACAGTAGAAGATCAAAAAACGATAGAGAATGCTCCAAAAGTAGAATTCTAAATAGAAAACAATTTGAGTATTTTTTTATTTAGAATGCAATACAAACTTGATTCCATTTGTTAATCAAATTTAGAATTGCGATCGATCGTTTCTGAATCTGGAACCAAAGCCGGCAAATTGCCGGCTTTTTTGTTTAGAATTGAAAGTAGAGAAATGGACTCGAAACTGTAACACTATAAATGATAAAGGAAGTGATGTACAGTAAAATGCAGGTGGGAATGAGAAAGTAGAGATTGTCTGTGATAAAGGCAAACCTGTCTTCCTTTCTGTCTTGGAGGATATCTACTAAAAACAAAAATCCAACGAGAACCACCAAACTAACACTCATTTGTGGAAAAATTCCACTCGCTCCCGTGAAGGCACGTTCTAACATAATTTTGGTGATGCCCATTCCTGTCGGAACTTCTGGTGTGGCCTTGGCACGAAAGAAAAAACAAGACAAAACAAAAACACCCACAGGATAGACTGGTTGGATAGAGCGCGGAACTCGGTTCCAGGCCTTACGCATGGTTTCAAATTTGAATACAAATTTTTCTACTACCATCATCGTCGAGTGAAGGGTTCCCCAAAAAACAAAAGTCCAATCGGCACCATGCCAAATTCCGGAAACAAAGGTAGTGAGAAAGAGATTCACATAGGCCATAATTTCTCCTCTTCTGTTCCCACCAAGAGTGATGTATACATAGTCTCGTAACCAAGAACTAAAAGAAATATGCCAACGCCTCCAAAGTTCACTGAGAGTTCCTGATAAAAACGGCCTGTCAAAGTTTTTCGGAATGTGGAAACCAAGGATTCTTGCAGTTCCAATGGCAATGTCAGAATACCCAGAAAAATCACAATAAATCTGCACTGCAAAGAGAAAGGCTGCTATCCACATGGCAATCCAATTGTATTCGGTAGGGTTCGCATACATAGGATCGATGACGTAAGATACGGGATCGGCAATGAAGGTCTTTTTAAAGATTCCCCAAAATAACTGTTTTAACCCTTGTTTGAGGTTTTCTTTTGTGAAGTCTTTAGAATCTAAAAATTGGTGGAGGACGTCACTGGCACGTAAAATGGGACCTGCAACCAGTTGGGGAAAAAAAGCAAGGAAGAGTCCGAAATGGAATATGGATTTGGCTCTTTCCACCACACCTTTATAAACATCCACAGCATAGGATACTGCTTGTAAGGTGAAAAAACTAATCCCCATGGGTAGTAGGATTCCCGACTTTTGTACAAATTCTGGATCACAAGGAGTGAGGGAAAAAGTTTGGTTCCAAACTGTAATGGAAAAATCCAAATACTTAAAAACAAAAAGTAAACTTAAATTGCTCCAAACGGCAACATTCAACCAAAAGAGTTTTTTTGCTTTTGAAGAAGTAAACTCCATATAGTCAACGGATAGTTTTGTGATCACAAAAGAAAAAACTAAAAGGATGAGAAATGGAATCCTGAAAATTGCATAAAAATACAAACTAACAATGAATAACCAGAGTCCCTGGAATCGTTTGGGGATTAGGAAATAAACAAGGATGACAACAGGTGCAAATAACAAATAGTGAACGGAATTAAAAAGCATTTTATTTTATTTCCTTTAAGGCATGACGAATTGATTCAGCAGCCCATAAATTTCC
The DNA here is from genome assembly GCF_000332495.1 of Leptospira terpstrae serovar Hualin str. LT 11-33 = ATCC 700639. Taxonomy (NCBI): domain Bacteria; kingdom Pseudomonadati; phylum Spirochaetota; class Leptospiria; order Leptospirales; family Leptospiraceae; genus Leptospira; species Leptospira terpstrae. The sequence continues at coordinate 213,610 of NZ_AOGW02000018.1, forward strand.
TAATTGTGTTAGGTGGCCATCACCAGGAATGTAATAATCTTGGATTCCTGCCTTTTTTGTTTTTCCATGATAAGTAAATTCACGTCCGCACATTTTGTCCGTGTAAGGCAGGATATCGAGTGTTTTGACACCTTTTTTTTCCAGATACAATTTGGCCCTGAGGGCATAGGTTCCGAGAGCATTGAATTTTCCCATTTGTCTACAATACACTTCTTCGATTTGCATGGGAAGGATGACAGGAACAAACCGGTAACCTTTCTCTTGGGAAAGCTGAATCATCAAATCATAAGCTCTTGTTGTTGTTTCTGGTAATGGTTCGAGGGCACTCGGGTCAATCGGTGTATCCGAACAAACTACGTTTAAATTTTGTAAAGGTGTCGGGCAAACGAATGTTACAGAGTCTTCACATTTTTGTTGTTTGACGGGAAGAAAAAAAGTTTCTCTTAAATAAACTAAAGGAGAAGTTGTAAGTTGTTCTGTATCTGCAGAAACTAAATATTTGGATTGTGCAACTTTCACTTTCGTTTGCTCAAAAGCGAGCTTCAACGCTTGTAAAAGATAAGAGATTCGAGTGAGCTCAAATTGAATGCGGAAGTTTTGTTTCCAAACAGGATCATTTTCGTGAAGTGCATCGTTTTCATCATCAGGAAGGATCCCTTGAGCGCGAAGTTCTTCGGGCATTGTAAAGTCATTAGGAGAGATAAAAAATAGAACCGTTTGGATGTTGTCAATTTTAGTAGACATGTCTTTCAGGCGTTTGAATGACCCAAGAGATCCATAGGCATCCACTCCTAAATTGAGACTTTGGTAAACCATTCCATTTTCTTCGAACCCACCGAGCCTAGAACAAAATGTATCTTCATCAGAAACTCCAAATCCCATAACCAAACTATCACCGAGACAAAGGAGTTTTGGTTTACCTGGCACAGGTTCTTCAAGACCCCGAAGGCCGAGTGAATTGGTCGTGAATTGGCCCTGCCATAAGTCTGCATAATGACGAACAAAACGGCTTTCATTCGGTTCTAAGGCCACTCCGTATTCAGGATGGTAAGCGTGCAGGAGTTTGACATCGCGGTAGTAACGTAAAGCAGGTGGATTGGAAAGACGTAAAATCAATTCCAAAGACAGCAACACGAACGGGAAAAATAGGACAATGGCTCCCCATCGTTTCCAGTTTTGAATCATATCCCTCTAAACTTTAGAATTCAAGCTGGGAATCAAGCATTTCTAAGGCAAATTTAGAAAGTGCATAGCAATGGCATCGGCAAAAAGTTCTGCTAAGGCTGGGCCTGGATGGCCATCGTTCGGAATATAAACTTGTTTTTGTTCTTTATACAAACCTTCTGTCTTATTCCGGAGGTCGATCACTTTCACGCCATGTTCCAAAAAGAAATCTTTTGCCATTTCGTAATTAGGATCCCTAGTATCAGGGGTTCCCATTCTAGACATCCCCCAACTAAAAAGGACAGAAATTTTACCATGAGGAATCGACGGATCAGCAAAAAAATTTTTTAGGTTCTTATAGGTTACGTGATTTTTAGAATAGAGGATTGGATCACCGTACGAAGTGTACACATTTGTGGGAGGAGAGGGAAGAAGTCTACGGTAAAGAAAGGAATATCTTGAGAGAAGGTAATGGATTGGATAAACAAAACGTTTTAGGCCAGTTTTTTCTACTGTATCATCGATGAAATCGGAAGGATTCCAAATCCAATAGATTTGTTTGGGTTGGTCTTCATTTTTTGTCGATGCGAGTGTCTCTTTTAAAAGTTTTAATATTCCATTGGTTCCAATGGCATCTACTGCAATGACTCGGGTCTCTAACTTGTATTTTGCTTCCAGATAATGAGCAGGTGTTTCCTTCGATGGCAAACCATAACCCATGGCCATAGAATCACCGAGTAACCAAAGATCGGTGGTTAATTCTTTGTTAGAAAGGATTCTTTCTCCTAACGCATTGGTTTGGATATCCCAAGTTTTTCCATCTTTACGGGTAAACCTGTCGTTTACATTCGGACACAGACGAATTTCAGAAAGTCCAGACAAACAATGGATTTTTTTATAACGAATTTCTTCAGCGTCAGTTTTAGATTGAAACCTGAATGCCACCTCTCCCAGTAATAAAACTAGGAGAGAGGGGAGAAAAATCGAAAGAGAAATTTTATAGAATTTTTTCAATGAGAAGGTAAAAGAAAGATAGATTTCCAATATAGAGAATCATCACTAAAAATCCAATTGCCATTTGGAAAACGTAGGCCGAATAAGAAAAACCTTGGTAGGCTAGATAGGCAGTAATGCCTAAAATCATCTCAGGGACTAACACATAATATGCGACTTTTCCCCACATCTTAACATCCTGTGCATACCAAGATCCTAAAACCCACATTGTAGCTTCAGAAGTTCCAAAGATAACTAAGGAAGTGATACCTACCCAAAGGCAGGTCCCCACAATGGAAACAGACATTTCTTCCAATTTGATTCCAGTATAAACGCAGATAAAAAGGGGAATGGCCCAAAGACCTGCCATATAACCAGAAACAGTTCCTATCTTAAAAAATCCATCTTCTGGAAATACTAATATTTGTAAGACGGCAGAAAGAAACCAATCGGGAAATACCATTAGAATGGATAAAGGAACCAGAAATTTCCAAATACGGAAAGGAGTGTGCCATCGTAATGCCAAACAGATACCAGCAAAACTGATATGGAATAAAAGAGTGAGGGAGGCGAGTTTGACGCCGGCAGTGGCTTGTCCAAAATACAGAACAAGTCCGGATATAATGCTAAATACTATAAAATACAAAGCCAAAAGGAATTCTTCTGCAAGGAACTTAGGTTTCATCGGTTCGAACTTTAATGATTCACGAATAGGATGCAAGTCGAAACTGAAAGAGAATGAGATTAAAAATGAAAAGAGGAGAAAGTTAAATACTTGGGAGATACTGGGTTCGAACCAGTGACCTCTACCATGTCAAGGTAGCGCTCTAACCAACTGAGCTAATCCCCCAAGGTAAAACCACTTCACCAGAGCCGAGCCCACCGTAAAGTACGATTTCTCCATCGGTTCCTGATTGAAAAATCCTCACTCAATCTGTCTGCCAGTCGTTTGGTTTTGGAGGAATCCGCGATTAAGAGAACCAAATTGTCTTTTGCTCTCGAAAGGCCAACGTAGAGAATCCTTCTTTCTTCTGCTTCGTTGATTTCCTTTTCGCCTTCACTCCAACCAAAAACTAAGTCAAGGAGGACGGTTCTGAATTCAAGACCTTTGGCGCTGTGGATCGTCATTACTTGGTTTTGCGGAACACCACTTTCGATCCATTCTCGTTTCCTGAAATTACTTCGAGTGAGAAGGATCAATTCCGGATCTTTTTTATACCATGTTTGCCATATGGTTATGGGAGTTGTTTTTGAATCTTTGATTCGTTCTACATGGAAGATCCCTTTTTCTTTGCGGAAAGTTTGGACTTGTTTTTCGATTTTGTCTTTGTTGTGTTTTAGAGGAAGTAAAGAAGTGCGAATGATAGAATCCTTGGAACGATAGTTAGTGGATAGAAAATACTGGACTACTCCTGGAAAATGATTTGGAAATTCTAAAAATGGTTTGGGAGTGGCACCGCGAAATCCGTAGATAGCCTGCCAATCATCTCCCACAACCGTAATGGAATGGAAATTCATTTTTTGAATGATCTGAAGTTGAACCTCATCTGTGTCTTGGAATTCATCAATGATGAGTGTTCTCCATTTTTCTTTCACTCTATCAGCAGAAATTGTATCTAAAAAATGGAGGAAACCGAAGATCAAATCATCAAACTCGAAGTAATGATTTTTTTCTTTCCAGGTTTGGAAGAAAGATTGGTAAACTTCATATCCTTCTATAGATAGTTCACGAAAGATTTTTCCATTATTTTTGAATAAGATGGGAAAAGGAAGCCCACCAATCTCAAATTGCAGAGGACGCAGAAATTCTTTTGTAATTTCCCATTTTTTTCTATCACTTAGAAGTTTGTAGTGAGACCAATTTTTGGAAGTATCATAATGTTTGAGAGCAAAATAACAAAACGCATGAAATGTGGAGATATGATATTTTGAAGAGAGGGCTTTTTTATGGCATCGTTCTTTAAATTCTTTTGTGGCTTTTTTGGTAAATGTAACTATGAGAGTATTTTCAGGGAGGAAGGAATTCTTTTTTTCCCTTTCTTCCAAAAGTCCTACCATTGTAGCTGTTTTGCCAGAGCCTGCACCGGCGATCACTTGTTTGATGGGATGGTCTGAAAGGATGATGGCTTTTTGTTCTTCACTCCACATACAATATGAGTGGAAAGAAAAACGGGGATGGTTCTAATTTTTAAAATTATTGTTTGAATACAGCTGTATCTTCGTCTTCTTCTTCTTTGAGATCATAGTAACCATAAATAAAGTTGGAACTAGCTTTCACTTCCATTCCATAAAAATGTTCAGAGATTCTACCAGATTTAGTGACTTCCAATTTATATTCCTCAGCAAGGAATTTCATTTTGTCCATAGATATCTTTTCATTGATTTTGGGGCCAAAACCTGATTCAGTTTTCGACCAATCAATAATAAACAACCGTCCTCCTGATTTCATAGAACGGATGAGTCCATCCATCGCAAGGCCTGGGTTTGGAAAAGTGGAAAGTGTGAGTGAGGCAAAGATAATTTCAGGAACAGGAACCCATTCTGGAAGGAGGGGGTGGTCAGATTGGTCCATATGGAAAGGAGTGAGTTGTTCGATTCCTTCTATTAGTTTGCGGCGAAGGACCATATCAATGATCTCTTGTTGGCATTCTGCAGCCCAGATCCAAACATGGGGAAACCATTTTCTAAACTCTTGGAAATAGAACCCAAGCCCACTCCCGAAGTCCACTAGGTTGTTTAGGCCTTTCCAATTGAAAAATGCATACACATCTTCCGGAGGACAGACCTCTCTTCTATGGCTAGAGAGCAGATATTCCTGGTAACTTTGGGAACGGTAGTATTCCGTTTCGGACATAATGACAATTCTCAGAGAAAAGCTAGGAAAGTACAAACGAAAAATTCAATTAGAGGACCTTTGCCACCGAAAATCTAAGTATGAAGTTCTCGATTCAACTCTGGACAGCTGTACTGCTATTGTCTCTCGTTCCGGTTTCGGCAGACTCTGGATTTGAGGAAAGTCGTTATCCAACCATAGCGAAGGCAATTCATGTTAGCCTCCTACCTGATAAAAAATCGATTCGTTTAGATTGGGATCCACCCAAAGAAGATGGAGAAATCATTGTGGCTCGGTCCACGGTAATGATTGATAGTCCCGAAAAATTATATATTGCTGATTCCCTTGGTAGGTACAAAGCATCGGGTTCCAATGCAACCCGCGTATATTTTGATTACAATTTAAAACCTGGAACTTATTATTATGCGGTAGTTATGGTAACGGACGTTCGTCGCCGTGAAGTGAAACTATTTTCAAACCAAAACTATACTGTGACTCCCGTTCACATTGCAGAAGAAAATGGCACACCAGTTGTGGGACAAAATCCTGACTTTCCAGCGTTTCCTGCAGATGCGGGAATCCAATCCATGGTGGGTGGGGTGTCTGGAATTTCTGCAAATATCGAAAGAAAGTATGTTCGTCTGAATTGGACGCCACCAAACGGTGCTACTGCGGGAAGAACCCTTTATACTGTTTACCGTTCTAATTCTCCTCTCACAAGTTTGCCTTTGATGCAAAAAGCAGAAAAGTTGGCAGAACTCACTCATCCCGTGAATTCTTTTTTAGATCAAGATTTGGATAAATCCCAAACACTCTATTACGGCGTTTCCGTAAAACAAGCGGGTGGCGAAGAAACCTTACCTTTGGAAGATAAAAAGTCCACCTTGCGAGTGTTTTATATCAAACAAACAGAAAAAAACAATGCAGAAGTCATTGTAGAAGAGTCGCCTAAAAAACCAAAACAAGAAGTAGCATCAAACGATACACGAACTGATTTTGGTGGTGCCATGCATGTAAGAGGGCTTGGTTATGAAAGAGTCGGAAAAGGGGCAGTCATTAGTTGGATAAGCCCAGAAGCTGCCGACGAAACGACTGTATACAGTTTATATGCTTCTGTAAAACCTCTAAACCAAGGGACATCATCCTTTGGCCAAGGATCGGTTGTGAAAGTCGCAACTGTCCTTCATCCCAAAACAAATTTTTTCATTAAAGAGTTAAAAGAAATTGATGAACTCTATTTTGGTGTGACTGCCAAATCCAATGGAATTCCAGAAGATTATAATTTAAAAGAAAATGTATCTTATTTCAAATATGATTTTTCAAAAGACATTGCTCCCCCAGAAGAACCCAATGTAGTTGCGGAGTCTCATCCAAAAAGAGAACCTGAAAAATCCGAACTTTATAAAAACGAACATGCTGTAACTCCTGCGGATAGTTATCCTCCTAGAGAAAATTCGGAACCAGTGAACGATTTTAAGGAAGAAACATCGGCTACGGTAAATTATGATTTGGGTCAAACGGATCTAAACCAAATCATCAAAGAAACAGTCATAAGAAAAAAATATGAAACTGCCGTTTATCGGTTGGAAGAATATTTGAAGAATGAAACGAACGCATACTTAAAAGGAAAAGCTATGTTTTTCCTTGGAGTGAGTGCATTGAAAACTGGTGATACAAAAAAAGCACTTAAATGTTTTTTGAAACGGGAAACTAAATCCTATTCACCATCGCGAGTGGAATTTTGGACGAATCAAACCCTAAGTCAAGCGGGTAGAGGGAATTTATGAATCGAATTATTGTAACTTTAGCAGGATTTTTATTTATCGTTGCAGGTCTTTCTACTGCATACTACCAAACCAATATTTCTGCAAAGGAAGACCAATCTCAAGTGATTTTGGAAAAAATTGCCGAAGGGGAAGAATACTTAAAACAATCTAATCCACAAAGTAAAGAAAAGGCAATTGCCATCTTTTCTGAGTTAGCTGGGAAACGTGGTGTAGAAAAATATGAATTCCAAATCAAATACAATCAGGCAAGGGCTCTAGAAAAAAATTCTGATTTTTATCCAGCGCTTGATATTTACAAAGATCTAAAAAAGAATCCGAATGTAAAACCGGAGGAAAAGGAAAAATTAAGTTACTCTCTCGGGAACATACTTTTAAAGATTGGTAATGAATCAGAAGGAAAGGCTCATTTAGAATCTGTTTTGCAATCCAGTTCTGATAATAAATTAAGATCCAAATCCTTTTTATCTCTCGGTGATTATTTTTACCGCACGGGGAATTTTGAAACTGCTCGTAAAAATTATACTTTGGCCTTACAAGAAGATCCTAACAATACAGAGTCACGGATTGGTTGGGGAAGGTCTCTTCGTAAACTTGGGAAAGACTGGGCTTCTTTTGATGTTTTTGATGAATACATTGAAACAGCTGACCAGTTAGCTGGGGCAGATGAAAAAGTAGTAGGGGAATACAAAGATTCTGTTTTAAAAGATGCAAAAGATAATTATACAAAAAAACAATACACCAAAGCTGTAGAACTTTTCCAAAAAGTAATTTCTGTGAATCCAACTCCTAAAAAGGAAGAGGAAGCTTTGTATTACATTGCGTTGTCTTACGATGCCATGGGTAAACAAGTAGAGTCACTGACTTATATTAATAAAGCCTTGAATAACAGTGATTATTCTTTAGACCAAGCAGCTTTATACAAAAAAGGAACTATATATTTCAGACAAGGTAAGTTTGAAAAAGCGGCCGGCATATTTCAAACGATTGTAGATAAATACCCTAAAAACCAGATTACCGACAAGGCGATTGCATGGAAAAAAGAATCACTCGATCAGTTTACCGACCACAACGATCTTGATGGTTCAGATGTATCGTCTGATTCTCTTTCACCTAAACCAAATTCGGTTTCCACAAAACCAGAATCAGGAAGTGATTTAGAATTTTAGTCGGACTTAATTAGAAATTCATTCGTTTTTGTATTCTGGAGGGCTTCCTCCATTCCGAAAGTTTTATAAATTTCCGGAACAATGTCTGCAAGCGAATGTATATTTTCTGCGAAGCGGTCAGCATTCTTACCATAAAGGATGGTGGCCGCCGGGTTTTCCGTATGATTTTTTTGACTTAAGTCTTCCATATTTCCATGATCACTCGAAACGATCAGTAAATCTTTTTCTGGATCGAGTGTCTCAAGGATCCCACGGAAAAAATCTTCCAAGTTTTGGATCACACGTTCCGCCTTTTCCCAATCCATCGCATGGCCTACCTTGTCTGTGAGAAAGTATTCATACAAAGCTAGTTGGTAGTGAGCAAATCGAGTTATGGATTGTTTTCCAAGTTCATAAGGATCTCGCCTTTCTAAGAGGGGGTCGCCTTGTTTTAACATATCGATTCCCAAGGTTCCCATAATTTCATGAGTTAAATCCATATACAGGCCACGATCATTTCGAAGATCTTCGAAATTCTTTAAGGGACGTCCACTTGCTAACTGGACTAAGGTGGAGGCAGAAACTAGTTTTGGTTTTTCTTCCACATGTTTTAGATACGGTGGGGAAAAACAATTGAGAAAATCACTGAGATGTCCGTTTTCGTTTAGGACTTTGATGAGGGAATATTTGGCGATGATTTTACGAAGGGTAATGGTAGGAAACCCACTGACATGGCGATCGAGAACCTTTGGGCCAGGAATCCCCGTCCAAAGAGCTGTTTGGCCGGTGGCTGACTGGGGGAGGCCAGGCACTCCCATATGGGCATCAGTTTTGATATAATGTAACCTGGATAGCAAAACCGGAAGGTCCGCATCTGATTTCGGAATCCCTCCGACGGGTGCTAAAAATCCTTTGGCAAAACGGCTAAATGGATTGGATTTTGGGTCGTAATTTGCGATCCCGACTCCGTCCAAAAATACATAAAAAATCATTCCTTTCCTTGGACTGATTGGTTTTTGCCAATGACAACCCGATAATTAGAATGATGAAACGAAATTTCGGAAACCTGTCTATTCTTTTTGGATACTTGCTAGTTTCCCTTCTCGTTACCTCTCTACTCTTTGGATATTTCGAATGGATTCGGCCCCTTCGTATGAAATCCAATTTGATTTCGGCTCTAAAACGTTTTGATGAGGACAGAACAAAAGAGTATTTGAATACACTCGAGTTCTTTTTTCGAGAATCAGCGTTGCCTTACCGTGCCTCTCAAGTAACCTCTCGAATCAAACAAACCCTGGGATTAAACTATGTAAGGTTGTATGATGATTCCCTTCGCCTTATTCATAGTACAGACGAAACTAACGAAATCTTTCAAGAAGAACTAAGGCAAGACCCCACAGGGCTTTTAGAGGGAAAACTCCGAACTCTTGCTAACGGTGATTATGTGTATAGGGACCTTTCAGGAAAATTTTTTGTAGTTTTTCCTCTGGGTCCAGCCTTACCCAAACAAATTCAAAATGCCAACTTAGAGTATGGATATCTTTACTGGGCATTTGAACCCAAGTCACAGAAAATATTATATACGAATGATGAATCTATTTTGACTGGGGATCGAGAAAGTAACCAACTTCTGGGACTTTTTTCTGGGAAAGAAGGTCAGACCATTACATGGCAGTTAGATGGTGAAAATTCAAAACTGATTTTAGAAACCACAGATCATTTTTCTATTTATTTACTCAGACAGTCAGATTCCGAAACCGATGAAATCAGGTTTGGTTGTTTTATCCTTTTTCTTATTACTTTTACCGGTCTTTTTTATATCCGTTTTATTTGGATGGTCATCCATACTCATGGATATCAATTCAAACGTAGAATTCTTGTCCCAGTTGTTGTATATTTGATTTTACTTTTGTTTTATCAAAAAAGCTTCGAACTTTTCCCTGACTATCGTTATTATAAACCATGGACAAAACATAGGTTAGTCCAGTTTGAAGAGACACTTTCCGTGCTTGAAAAAAATTTACTTCGAGAAGGCCTTGGAGAAGGCGGCGGTCTCGGCGAAACAGAAAGAATTGTTTCTGAACTTTATCTATGGAAAGAAGGATCTACAGATAGTAAAACAATTCAAAATCGATTTGGTACTGAAATTTTTGGATTGTTTGAAAGAATCCAAAGCCATCCGATCACTATGTTACTTGAATCCGAGATGAATTTAGTTTATCTGATTCCAAAACGAAATACAAGGAATGGATCGATCGATATCCTTGTCGCTGTACTCGATTCTAGTTTTTTACAAGCAAAAAAAGAAAAAGACCGTGATGAATTTTATTTTCCTTTGGTGTCGGCAAAACTATCGGATAACAAAAGTAAGGAACAGGTTCTATTCAATCCAAGGGCTTGGAAAGGTGAAGATACATCCAAGTTTGTCCATTTGGATTCCAAAAAACAATCGGTAGGATTTTTACATCATAAATTCCATTCTTATTATACTTCTAAAGACCAAGGGAAACCAGGGTTTTTATCAGGGTTATCTGTATATCGTTATTCTTCCTTTCCTCCTTATCTATTTAGTTTTGGTTATTTATTTATAGGGCCGTGGATCTTCTTTGTATTGTGGGCATCCATCAAACGAAAATGGGAACATAGCGGCATGTTAGGGGAATCCCCTCGGGTGAGTGAAGATTCAGTTGTAGTAGAAGTAGAGATAAAAAAAACGCCAATTCACAAAGAAGGAATTGAAACAAAAGTGGAACCCATTACAAACAATACAAATCCTGTGAAAAAAACGAGTTTTAAAATACTTCCACCTGCCACTTGGAAACGAATTGCGATCTTAGATGCAGTACAAAAAAAACGAGAAACTATTTTTAATCCTGAGTTAGAAAAACTTGTTCACTCCGTTACCAAAAGAGAAGAATCACAAGATTCAAAATCTACCCAAGAAAATTTTCTTACCTTGGTCCCAGAAGAAAAACGAGTGGAGTATGCTTTACTTGATAAAATCTATCGTGAGAATGAAATTTCATATGATGGGATTGTAGGTTATACAAAAAACTTTATCTCGAGACTTGGTTCGCCTAGGTTTTCTTATTTATTCTTAAATGATTCACTTGGTTCCTTTCATAACCAAATTTCATCTGGATTAGACTATAATACTCGTTCTAATCTAATTTTTTTACACCATGATCCTTATTTACCTTTTGATGAAACTGGTTTTGCTCTGCTTGATGTGGATGATGTTGTTCGACTTGATCGGTTTATTGCTAAGAAGTTTTCTTGGGAAATTCTTTTGCAAACAGAAGCCATCATCGCATTTCACATGGAATCCTTGGGATTCCCTGGAATCTTTTTAGTCCTTTTAAATAAAGAAGAAAGAAGTAAATTTCTCGATTCTCATAAACGGATGATTCAGGACAAACTTCGACAAGTGATTCCCGCCCTGCATGTCCTTGTAGAAAAAGAAGAAAGAAAACCTGAGTTTTTGAAGGATAGTTTGTCATGGATGATTCGTTCCTTTATGCAAGCTACCTTTGGTGGAAAGAGGGCCACTTCGGTTCTTCGCATCCAATGGCCAGAATACCATCCTTCTCCTGAATGGGAACGTTCCAAAAAACATTTTGTAGATTCTATACAAACTTATCTGGAAAGCAAAGATCGATTGATTGAAACCTCACCTAATTCTATGTTGATTGTAACGGCAAAAGATTTATACCTTTCTGTGATTCAAAAATTACAGGAATTACCATTTCGCCATGATATCAAATCGATGAAATTCCCTGACGATGGACAAAACTTCTACCTTTACTTTTAAATTTGTTTGTATTTTTCTCTTATCCATCCAAACTCTCTGGGCCGGTGGTAGCAAAAAAAAAGAAGAAACAACGGCTCTAAAAAAACAAATTTACAATCTTCATAAAGTAGATGAAGAAACTTCATCCATACCGTATTTGGAACGTTATCTTGAACTAAGCCAGAACGAACTTTATTTTAAACTACTTTATGCAAAATCCCTTCTGTATAGAACTGATTTGTCTGTACCAAGGCCAGAAGAACCCGCAGAGGATAGAATTAATAAAGCAAAACTAATTCAAAAAAATTATAATCTATCCTCCAAACTCTTTCAGGAAAATGTTTTGCATTTGGAAAAGGTAAGGCCAAGGGATCCCAATTTAGGCCGTTGGTATTACCTTTGGGCGTTTAGTGAGTGGTTCTCGGATAACAAAGAGAAGGCGATTAAACTCTTTCAAAAAGCAGTCAAATTGGATTATCGTTTGACCGAATCTTATTATAATATAGCTTCCCTTTATGAATCCCTAGGGCAGTGGCAGGATGCAAATTTGTATTGGCGTAAATTTGAAAAGGCTGAAAAAGAATTGGAAGAAGAAGACTAATGGCAAAAATTGATAAACGGTTTCAAATCTTACTTTCGGAAGAGGAACAAATTTTATTAAAAAATGAAGCATCAAGAAGGGGAGTTTCGCAAGGGGAACTCATTCGAATGGCTCTCAAAAATGAAATCATTCAAAAATCAGAACTTTTACGAAGACAAGCCCTTGTCGCTCTTACGGAGTTACTTGATTGAAACTCTATTTAACTTCATCATTTCTCTATGCTTTGCTTAGGTCTTCGCGTAAAACAAAAATCCAAAAGTTATTGTTGGATTCCTTAGATGCTCATGAGAGATTTTTTACATCCTCACTTTCCCTATTTTTATTATTCCAACTTTTAGATCCCCTCGATGGTGAGAAAAAAAAACAAATCCTACGTTATCTAGAAGATCTCACAGATTCGATATTTGATTTGGATACGGAAGCTGTCAGAACACAAATTTTTATGTCAGAAACTTGCGATATGGAAATGGCGATCGCTTTAAAGGAAGGAATGGATGTATTGGTTGTCGACTCGGAAAAGGAGGTAACCTCCCTTCCTTTGCTGTTAGTTCGAAACTTCTTTTGGGAAACTAAATGAAATAGGGGGAGAAAGTGGACTTCGTTGGTCCTTGGAATCCCATTCATTCAAATAGCGGTTGTAAGCTGAAATTCTAAAATAATATGTCAAACCGGGTTGAAAGAGAAGCCCTCTCTTTTCCTTTCTAGAATGATCAACTTGGTCAGCAAGAGGTCGGTATTCTTCGGAAGTAAGTTCCCCTTCAGGGATATATATATTATTCACCAATGTTTCTTCCGTAATACAAAAACGTTTATTTTGAAACCCACTGTCCTCCTCATTACCATCGATTTTGGTTAGGTTTCCGTTTTTATCTTTTTTTACAAATACAGAACCTAACATTCGATTAGGGAGTAATCCATAGTGAATGATATAACCCCCACCATTTTGGACTTCTTTTTCATGGTTGGAATTCCATAAAAAACAAAGGGGTTTTCCAACCAGCAAATTTGATTCCAAACGAAATCGAGTGGGAAGATCTGGAGGTGTTTGTTCCGTATATTCGAAGGCTAACGATTGTACGTTGGGAACTGATTTACCCATGGGGTCTGGTCGAAACCATAATTTCCATTGGTAGAATTTAAATTTGTTTTTTGGAAGTTCTTTATCAAGAGACTTAATTCTTGTCCAGGGAAGACTTGTATTTGTATCTAAAAACTTTTGATTCATACCTCTAAAGTAAAGTTCTAACATCGTGTCTTTTGGTTGTTCTACATTCCAATGAATGCGAAGTAGTGAAGAATTACTGTATTTGGTTTCTAAAACGGGAGATAGGGCAGTACTTCCCTCCATATATCCAATTTTAGTTTCATCATCGTAACGAACCGATTCAAATTTTGTATATTCAAATTCTGGATCACCTTTATGGATATGGAATCCATCTAAGTTTCCATAAAAAGATTTTCCGAGAACAAGAGGAGTAGAATCATTTTCAGGAAAACCAAAACCCAAAGTATCCGCTTGTTTATTTTCATATTCTGCGGTTTCGATTCCATTTTGATACAATACAAACTTATGATTGATAGTATCAAAATAGATAGAGATAACTTCCCAAGTTTTGCGTTTGATTTTTACCGGTGATTCTAACGTAAAACTTGTGGTTCTACCATCAGATTTTTGGAGTAGGTTATTAACAGAAACGGTGGGTTTACTTTCGTTTAACTCGAGTGAGATGCCATATTTTTTTCCCTTCACAAATACGGTTCTGTCTAAAATTACAGAACCTGCCCCTTGTTCGCCCAATCGAATGGGGATGGTAATCGTAAACGGGTCGGGATGGGTTCCAAAAAGTGAATTTCCAGATACAGATAAGTGGATTTGATTCCTTCGTCCGGAAAAATAAGCAGATTTTCTGCCAAAAAAATAAGTTTGGTCATCCACCAAATAAGAAGAAGAAACTACGGAAATGGATTTTGATTTAAATGGAATTCCGGTTTCAGTGGTTTGTGGGTCTGCCACCTCTCCTTCAAAGTCGAAGAAGAGTTCGCCTTGTTTTGGGGTATTTTCTTTGGGTTTGAGAAAGTTCTTTTTGCCAGGTTCGGAATTTTGAACTACGCCGGTTTTTTTCCAGAGGCTAAGGTTAAGAATTTCTTTTTTGGGGACTTCCCATCCAAATACGGGCAGACCCCAAATTAAGAATAGGATTACGACTGTTCTTCGATCAGTCCCAATCGTTTTTGGTGCCTTCCACCTTCGAATTCTGTTTCTATCCATTTTTTTACGATTCTCTGTGCTAAATCCGTTCCGAGAACCCTTCCCCCTAAAACCAATACATTGGCATTGTTATGGCGTTTGGACATTTCCGCCGTAAACTCGTCATGGCAAAGGGCCGCTCGAATGCCTTTGAAACGGTTGGCAGCAATGGATGCTCCAATGCCTGTTCCGCAAAGGGCGATGAGCCTCGGAACTTCACCGGAAAGAACCTTTCGGCAGGCATCTCCAATGATGGTGGGGTAGTCGACGGACTCTTCGCTCTTAGTACCGTAATCGACAATTTCGTAGGTTTCCTCGAGACTTTTCCTGAGGAATTCTTTGAGAGCAAATCCTCCATGGTCAGACGCAATTCCAATTTTTTCTTTCATTCGGCTTTCTCCTTTCTATGTTTTAGGGCTTCGGTGTAGGATTGGTATGATTCCACAGAGAGTGAGAGTAAAAACTTATCTCGTTCTCGGAGTAGGCTCCCGTAGTAACCAGTAAATAGATCTAAATAACGGGATTCTTTTCCCTTGGGATCCTTTTCGGAAAGGAATTCCATTGTTAGATTTGTGATTTCAGTTTTGATTTCCAATCGGGATTCAAACCATTGTTTGGCGAGATTAACTTCTCCCGGTGTGAGTGGATAAGGACGATTGTCAGAAAGTAATATCCTCCATTCATAGGAAAAATACATATCTTCCTTTTCTTTTTCAGCAAGGATAGAGGCTTTAAAATACTCTCCCAAATCCTCAGAGACTGCGTCTTCGGGTAGATCCTTGGCTACATTCTCACGAAAACAATTTAAGGAGGAAATCCGTAGTTCCGCTGATTCCTTTGCATATTCTCCCATTTTGGCTCGGTCTAAATTGAGGAGATTGGGGCTAATCGCCCCTTGCTGAATTTCTTTTTTTAAAGGCAAATAACAATCTTTAGCTTTCTCCCATCCAAGATAACCTTCGGGAATCCAAAGGGAATGTGCAGAAACGGATCCAATAAAAAAAAGAAAAAAACTAAAAGTGGATTTTGGAAAATTAACCATGGGTTCGTTCAAATTCTTTGATAAAAGAAATGAGGGAATCCACTCCTTCTTCTGGCATTGCATTGTAAATGCTAGCCCGAAAACCACCTACGTCACGATATCCTTTCAGACCAGCAAACCCTTGTTCTTCGGCAAGTGCCAGAAATTTTGAATCTAAACTATCGTTATGGCTTCGAAAGACTACATTCATAGCCGAACGAAAGTTTTCCGGAACTGTCGCATAAAATAAAGAAGAAGCATCTAATGCATCATACAATTTTTTTGCCTTTCTTTCATTTACAGCTTCCATGGCCGCAAGCCCACCTTTTCGTTTCAAATATTTGAAAACAAGACTGGCTATGTAGATAGAATAGGTGGGAGGTGTATTATAGTTGGAACCATTTTTTTCCATAAGCGAATAATTCATCAGATTGGGGATGGGGTGTGTTTGTTCTGGCAATTTTTCTTTGTCGTAAATCACGAGAGTGAGCCCAGAAGGGCCAATGTTTTTTTGAGCTCCTGCAAAAATTACAGAGAAGTCTTCAATGGGAAGTTTACGACTTAAAAGTTCGCTTGTCATGTCGGCAAATAGAGGTGCCTTTTTTAATTTAGGAAAGGTTTTATAACGAGTTCCGTAAATGGTATTGTTGGAAGTGATGTAAACATACTTAGCTCCCTCATTTACGAGATCATCGGTAATGGTGGGTAATTCCGTATATTTAGAATCTGCTCCATTAAAAATAGATTTTACATTGGGGTAAAATTTCTTTGCTTCTTCAAAAGCTTTTTTAGCCCAAACACCAGTGACCGCAAAATCCGCAGATTCTCCTGTTGCTAAATAATTATAAGGAATGGCGGAAAATTGTAAAGTAGCTCCACCGGGAAAGTAAACGACCGCATAACGCGAAGGTAGTTCTAGAAGGTCTCGCAGATCGGCAAGAGATTCGTTCAAAATATTTAGGAAATGTTTCTCTCTGTGGCTCATTTCCATCACGGACATTCCTGTTCCTTTGTAGTTTAGGAACTCAGAATTTGCTTCTTCCATGACTTCAGTGGGTAACATGGCAGGACCGGCATTAAAATTGAAGATTCTATGTGTAAACGTTGGCATCCACCCACAGAATTTTGAATATCCACCCGCCGGTAAATAGATTTTTATTCTAAAACTTGCTTTGCAGAATCGGAAAGGTTGTTATTCTTGTGGGCATCTTTACCCCAATTTTCGTGAGGAAACAATGAGAATTTCTCGTTCCATCATCATTTGCCTATTCTTAGGCGGTCTTTCCCTGACCGCTCAGTCCAAAGCCCCTCTCGGTGAGTCCGAAATCAAGGGTTCCAAAAAAATTGAATTCATCAACCGCTCCTTACGTAAGGCATCTGATGACATTATCCAAGAAAATACCGAAATTGGTCGTAAACTCGCAGAAACCTTGGCCAAAGAAAATACGGCTACCGTCGATGGAGTCAAAATCCAAAGAATTCTTCCTGGTGAGGATGGAAAACTCGGAGCCGACATCCTTTTTCTGTCAGAGTCGCAAAGTTTTGATCATGTCAATTCGATTGCAAGGATCATCGCTTCCTATGTGGAAAAATCCTTTCAATACAAAGTAGGGAATGCAGAGACTCTAGCTCAGTACATCCTTTACTATAATGCCACTCACAGAAAAGATTCAAAGTTTTTTACTAAAAAATACACAGAGGGTGTGATTGCCGCAACATCCAGTGATAAATTAGGAATCGATACCGTTTATAAAAATTGGCCAGGTAAAACGCAAATCATCATTCCTATTGAAGGAAATATTTTAAAAGATAGTGGGAAAGATCTCACAACAGATGAGTTAGAAAAAGACGTCAACAAAACGGTAAAGGATAAAGAAAAAGATCCAGCCACCAAACAGAAGATGGAAGACGAAGCCAAAAAAATGGATAAGTTGCAAACCGATAAACTTAAAGATGAAAAAAAGGTTTTGCAAGATAAAAAACAAGAAGTGGCTAACGAACAAAAACAACTTCAAGACAAAAAAGATGCTCTGAAAAAACAAGAGGCAGAAACAGTTGCGAGCATCAATGAATTAAAAAAAGATCCAGTGAAAAACAAAGCTGAGATTGAAAAGAAAACGGAAGACATCAAAAAAATAGAACAAGAGAAAAAAGACACTGATAAAAAATCAGAAGCTGTCGAAGCCAAAAAAGAAGAGCTCAGTAAAAAAGAAGAACAAATCGCTAAAAAAGAAGAAGCTCGCACTGGTGGTGACACAGCGAAAAAAGATGACACTGTCCAAAAGGTGGAAGCTAAAGTTGAGGAATTAAAATCTGAGCTTGCACAAACTAAAGAAGAACTGAAGAAAAAAGAAGAACAAAGTGACAATGTTGTGAACAACAAAATTCTTTTTATGAAGTTTATCAAATACGATACAGATGGACATTATTCTAACGAACTTTGGGCCATTGATCCTGCCAAAGACGATGCACTTTATAAAAGTTCCTATAACAACATTTGTTCCAAGGAATTTAAAGAAATCGCAAACCAAGGAGTTCTCGTTCTTGGGTATGACGGCGAAAAAGTAGAAACTCGTAAACACAAACTGGTATTACTTGATCCAGACAAATTAAGTGTTAAAAAAACAAGTGAATCTGCAGATATTTTCTGGAGAACACCTATGATCAATCGTGAAGACAAAATCTACGTGATTGAAAAGGTAAAAGACAAATACCATGTCTCAAGATTTAAATCAGACCTAACCTTTGAAAAAAGGACAGAAGAACCTGTTGAAGAAAATTCGGAACTCACATTCTTTGGTGATAAAATCTATGTGACAGGGAAACCGAAAGAAGGTGACAAAACTACCATCAAAGTCTTTAAAAAAGAAGATTTAAGCCTACTCAAAACCATCGCTCCTTAAGGTGCGGTGGGTTCTCCTCTTTGAAATACATTTCTAAAACCGTCTTGGTTTTATCGCTTGTGAGTCTGTTTACAGACATCGCAAGCGAAATGTTATACCCTGTTCTGCCTATTTACCTCAAATCGATTGGATATTCTATCCTGTTTATTGGGATACTAGAAGGGATCACTGAAGTGGTTTCCGGTTACGGAAAAGGATACTTTGGTCACCTATCGGATGTTACTGGAAAACGTGTTCCTTTCGTCAGATTTGGATATGCATTGAGTGCCATTTCAAAACCATTATTAAGTATAAGCCAAGTCCCTTTCGTTGTTTTAGTTTCACGTATTTTGGATCGAATTGGAAAAGGGGTTCGAACAGGTGCACGGGATGCTATTTTATCCTCCGAAGCCACAAATAAAACTAAAGCCAGAGTTTTTGGATTTCATCGAGCAATGGATACATTGGGTGCAGTAATTGGCCCCAGTTTCGCTTTAGTTTACTTGTATTCCCATCCTAACGATTATATTTTTCTATTTTATTTGGCTTTTTTGCCAGGTTTGATCGCCATTGGTTTTACTTTCCTATTAAAGGAGAAAAAGGACCAACCCATTCAAAGAAATCTAACTAAACAAAATAATTCTTTATTTAATTTTCTTTCCTATTGGAAAAAATCAAATCCCAACTATAGGAAGTTAGTTGTTGGTCTGTTGGTGTTTGCTTTTTGGAACAGTTCGGATGTGTTTTTGATATTAAAATCAAAGGAAGCTGGATTGGATGATCATTTAGTCATCGGGATTTATATTTTCTACAATTTGGTATATGCAGTTTTTGCTTATCCACTAGGAGTGATAGCTGATAAAATTGGATTAAAAACAATGTTTTTACTTGGTCTCGGGATTTATGCTATTGTTTATTTACTGATGGGTTTTGTTCAAAGTTCTGTTCTGATTTTACTGGCATTTTTTTTGTATGGTCTGTACGCGGCTGCAACAGAAGGGATTTCCAAAGCCTGGGTTAGCAATTCCATCCCTAGAAGTGAAACTGCAACTGCCATTGGTATGTATACGGGATTACAAAGCATTTGTGCATTTTTTGCAAGTATAGTGGCAGGTTGGTTATGGTTTCTCTTTGGGGCTCCAGTCACTTTTATTGTCACTGGAGTTTTTGCCGTTTTGGTTTTTCTTTATTTTTTCTTCATAAAGATAGAAGAAGTATCAAATATTTAATCTTTTAAATATTCAATTCTTTCTCGGATGGATTCATTAGAAGGATTTTTCTTCGCTAAATCTTCCAGAAGTTTAATCGCCTCTGGTTTTTTCCCCATAATGTCCCAAAGATCAGAAAGTTCCAAAGCAGGTCTTGGATCACTTGGAGACTTGGAAAGAAGTCCCAAGTATATTTCTTCGGCTTTTTCTAAATCACCAATGAGGCGTAAGGCGGCCGCTTTTCCAAGTAAGGCAAAGTAATCATCACCGCTTGCTAGAATTTTATTAAAACATTCGAGTGCTTTGTCGTAATTCCCAAGACCACGAAGTGAGTCTGCATAACGATTGATAATGAGTTTGTTGTCTGGATCTGATTCGAGTATTTTTTCCCAAAAGGTAATGGCGGTTTTAAAATCTTTTTTACCACGATAGGATTCTGCAAGTCCGTAAAGTGCAAAAAAGTTTTTAGGATCTAGTTCTTTGGCACGGTCATAGTAAAGAATGGCTTTATCGAAATCTTTTATTTTGCGATAACTGTTACCTATTTCGGTAAGGATTTTGATATTGTTTGGTTGGCTGGAAAGTAGTTTTTCCCACCACTGGATGGCATCTACATACCTTTGGCAGGCAAAGTACAAATGCCCAAGCCCAACAATGACATACTGGTCATTGGGATTGATCTGAAGGGCTTCCATATAATAAACTTCTGATTCTTTAAAATTCTTTAGTTTTCTATGTGCGTCGGCAACTCTGGAGAGGATACTTGCGTCTGTGATTGTTATGTGGTGGAATTCTTCGGCAACTTCGATGATACGTTTGAGACTGTTTAAATCTCTATATGCATTCATAAGTCCCATAAGAGAAAACTTATTGGTAGTATCACCGGCTAAACATTTTCTATAGTATTGAATTGCCTGTTCTGGCTGTTTAGTTTTGGCATAATAATCACCAAGACCTACGAGGCCATAAGTGTTGGATGGATCTTCATCCAGTAATATGTCTAATCGTTCCTTGGCTTCTTTAAACCGACCCTGATCAAGAAAACGATAGGCCTCTTTTGCAAGGGCTTTTATTTTTGTGAACTTTTCATCTTCTTGTGGCTTTTCAGTATCTGTATTTTCCATATCCTCGGTCCAATTTTCAGCATTCTTTTTTAGACAGTAAAAATCGACTCAAAAACGTGAGAACATTGACAACAGGCTCTTTTTTGCAGAAATGACAATAGGGGGGAACGTATGTCATCTACAACCGAAGCAATTACAGGCGGCCGACTGATGGTCGAATTATTGGAAGAAGCGGGTGTGGAGATTGTCTTTGGATACCCTGGTGGTGCTATCCTCCCATTCTACGACGAACTCTATCATAGTAAAAAAATCAAACATATCCTTGTTCGCCATGAACAAGGTGCCGTCCATATGGCCGAAGGTTATGCACGTTCTACAGGCAAGTTAGGTGTTTGTATTGCTACTTCAGGTCCTGGTGCTACAAATTTAATCACTGGTCTTACCGACGCCAAATTGGATTCCATTCCCATCCTTGCCATCACTGGACAAGTTGCTACAGATGCCATCGGAACCGATGCCTTTCAAGAGGCAGATATTTTTGGAATCACCATTCCTATTACCAAATACAACGCTCTCATCAAAAAGGCAGATGATCTTGCTCGTCATTTCGAAGAAGCCATTAAAATAGCGATGGGGGGAAGACCAGGACCTGTTCTTCTTGATTTTCCGAAAGATGTACAAACACAAAAAACAACAGTAAGAAAAGCAACTTCACTTAAAATTGCTCCTCATCATTATGAAAGACCAAAAGTCAAAGGCGACCCACAAGAATTTGCAGAAGTTTTAAACGGGGCCAAACGCCCGTTACTCTATGTTGGTGGTGGTGCGATCAATTCTTTTGCTTCCGCTGAAATCAAAGCTTTGGCAGAAAAAGCAAATGCACCTGTAACTACAACTCTTATGGGTCTTGGTGCTTTTCCTGGGACACATCCACTATCTGTGGGAATGCTTGGAATGCACGGAACAGCTTATGCCAACAAAGCAGTGTTAGAGTGTGATTACATATTAAACTTAGGGGCTCGGTTTGATGACCGTGTTGCCAAATACCAAGACTTTGCACCGAATGCCATTCGTGCTCATGTGGACATTGATGCGGCTGAGTTTAACAAACGGATCAATGTAGATCATATCCTACATGGAGATTTAAAAGATGCCATCCGGGAAATTCTTCCTTTTGTCAAAGGGGGGGACCGAAGTTCTTGGATTGAAAATATCCAAACCTTAAAGAAAAACCATCCTCTCGATTATGATAATAGTGGAGACAGCATCAAACCCCAAGACTTCTTGCAAAGAGTGTATGCTAGAACCAAAGGGGAGGCCATCGTCTCGACTGATGTAGGCCAACACCAAATGTGGGCAGCCCAATATTATCTTTTTGATCGTCCTAATACTTGGTTAACTTCTGGCGGACTTGGCACAATGGGGTATGGTCTTCCTGCGGCCATTGGTGCCAAATTTGGAAATCCAGACAAAACCGTCATTTGTGTAACAGGGGATGGATCTTTTCAAATGTGTATCCAGGAACTTGCCACTATCGCACAATCGAAGTTAGGTGTAAAAATCTTATTATTTAATAATAACTTTCTTGGAATGGTTCGCCAGTGGCAGGAACTATTTTATGAAGAACGTTTTAGTGAGTCCCAGTGGACTTATAATCCTGACTTCGTAAAACTTTCGGAAGCGTACGGAATCCCTGCAATGAAGATTGAACACAAATCTGAAATTGAAAAGGGTGTAGATTTTTTCTTAAAAGATAGTGGATCAGCTCTTATCGAAGTGATGATCCCAGCAGAAGAAAAAGTGTTCCCGATGATCCCTGCAGGAAAATCACAACAAGACTTAATCGAATTCAAAGACTTGGGGAAATTGAAAAAATGAAACACACTCTAAGTATTTTAGTCAATAACCACCCTGGTGTGATGAGCCATGTTTCCGGCCTTTTTACTCGCCGTGGATACAATATCGATTCGATTGCCGTGGGTGTGACGGACAACGCGGAAGTTTCTTCTATGACCATCGTCCTTAACGGAGATGATTTTGTGGTTGGCCAAGTCAAAAACCAACTCCTCAAACTGCCTGATGTATTGAGAGTCCAAGACATGGCTTATGCAAGTTCTGTCCAAAGGGAACTTGTGCTCATTTCCTTTTCCATTACAGAAGGGAATCGCAGTGAAGCACTCACCATCTGCAATGGGTTCGATGTTAAAATTCTAGAAATGACGGAAGATTCTCTCCTTATTGAATTTTCTGGAAATTCGAGGCAAGTTGCCAATATAATATCAGTTCTGAAGCCCTTTGGAATTCGTGAGATTTCTCGCACAGGGCAAATCGCGATTGCCTATCGGAACCAAAACTCCGTTTAGAATCCACTTGACAGAGCATTGATTTTCGGAGACCATTGGGGCGTCAAGTGAGTTCATCTCTGCCCCATGATTCGTAAGATTATTGTTTCCATAGTTTTCCTCCTAACTACCGTTATTTTTTCCGAAACGGAACGTGCCTTAGTTCCGCTCAAACGTGGCCCAAGCTCCGATGTATTGTATTTCGATTTTGGCGAGACGGCCCCCACTTCCTATCTTACGGTAGAAAGACTCCAAGAACCAAAACTAGAAGATTTAAAATTAGGTTTTTTAGAACCAACTCCTGGTTATTACAACGGGCCAGACGGTGGTGAGGTTTACCAATGGGCCAAAAATCATTACCAGTGGAAAAGGGCCGATGGCAGTGTGTATACTGAATGGGCAAATGGAACCTTTAAACTTGATTTTCCGACTGGAATTGGTTTTATATCTGCACCCATTGCATGTAATGGATGTTTGCCGACACTGGTATGGAATTATCCTGACTTAACCAAAATTACGAAGTATTGGATTTCTAACAGAAAAGAATACGACTATATCCACCAAAAACCACTAAATTTTGAAAACTACCTACTCGTAAGTGAAACTAAGTTTGGAAAACCAAAATTGGAATTTGCAAATTATATATTTTACGGTTCAGAAAAGTGGACAGAGTATTTACGCGTGTTTGGTGATAGTTTTAAATTGAAACCTTTTTTCCAATTTATGAAATCGGAATTTCAATTAGAAAATCGGGGAAAAATTCCTGTTTTGTTATTCGACAAATATGAGGATATCAAAGAATACATTGGTGCCGATATCCCTGGTGGATCAGAAGAGGGAGGGTTTGGGGGAAGAGATTCCATTAGCTTATGTTGTGGAGAAAAAATGCCACAATCCTCCGGGAATCCAGAATTTGATGCGGATGCACTGCGTCGTGTGCACTTCGGAGTTTTTTACCACGAAGCAGTTCATAATTTAGAACAGATATCTTGTTTAAAAATTCAGTCAGAAACAGGAAAAATCCCATCTGCAGATATTTCAGATCCTTGGTTTGAGGAAGGCCTCGCCAATTACGTAGAGGCAAAGTTCTATGAAAGAAAACGATTTCATATTTATAATGATGCTGAAAAGTTAATTCGAGAAAACAAAGTCCCTAAAACTTTCAAATCGCTGTTAGATGTCAAATTTAAAGATTTAATTCCTTATTCGATTGGGCCACTTCTCGTAAAACATATCCATGAAACCTACGGAAAAGAAGCCATTGTATCTTATCAAAAAGAAACCTGTTTAGGAACGGCACCGGCATTGGCCTTACAAAATGCTACCGGTGTATCTCCGGATCAAATTTTGAAAGATAGTTTGCAAAGGTTTGAAAAAGAGAAAGATTCTGTTTTGCGCGATGGCAAAAAACTCCAGTTAGCTGGTTATACTATCATGAATACAAAGTTTCCCGCTGAATATTCATCATTTTTAGAAAAAGGTTTTTCTCTTCCAGAATCCGCTTTAGAGGTCAAGTCCTACACCCAATTGCCCAGTTTACAAAAGACCTTTCTTGCTTCCGTGGATTCTTTTTCTGAAAAATTGGAAGGGGATTTCCTTGGTCCGAATGGGAGTTATTTTTACCTTTGGAAAAAAGGAAATTACCGCTGGTATGGGGAATCCTGGGAGGCCAATGTATTTCCAGGAAACCAAATCCTTTATAGAGGATCTAATTTTACTCTGATTGAATGGGAAGATGGAAAAAAACAATATATATCACCGAAAGGAGATTCGGTGATATTTTTTAATTTGGAATCAAAATCCTATAAAGATGCGGAAGGAAAGCCGGTCACTCCTTAGTGACCTTCTAACCAACGTTCTGCTTCGAGTGCCGCCATACATCCGCTGCCTGCTGCGGTGATCGCTTGGCGGTACACTTTGTCCTGCACATCACCCGCTGCAAAAACGCCCGTCACATTGGTTTGTGTGGTGCCTGGTTTCGTGAGGATGTACCCAGTTTCGTCCAAATCTAACTGGCCTTGGAAAACTTGGGTATTGGGCACATGTCCAATGGCATAAAACAATCCGCCCACTTCTAAATCTTTCTTTGCTTTGTCTTTTGTACTTTCGAGTACTATGGAGGTTAGTCCTGTTGCACCACCTTTGGCTTCCACTACGGTTTGGTTCCAAAGGATTTCAATTTTGGGGTGTTCCATGGCTCGCTTTTGCATGATTTGGGAAGCACGGAGTTGGTCTCGTCGTACCACCAAATACACTTTCGAAGCAAACTTAGTCAGGTGGTTTGCTTCTTCTACAGCAGAGTCACCTCCACCTACAACTGCGAGGGCTTTGTTTCGGTAGATGGGGAGGGCACCATCGCAAACGGCACAAGCGGAGATCCCTCGTTGCCAGAAAGTTTCTTCGCCAGGGACATGCATTCGTTTGGCAGTGGCACCTGTGGCAATGATGATGGATTCTGCTTTGATTTCTTCGTCGTCAGACCAAATGGTAAAAGGGCGTTTCGAAAAATCCACTTTGGTGATGGTTTGGGTGTGGATGGTGGTTCCGTATTTTACGGATTGTTCTCGAAAGAGTTGGGTAAGTTTGGTTCCATCGATTCCTTCTGGGAATCCAGGAAAGTTTTCTACTTCGGTTGTGGTCGTGAGTTGTCCGCCTGCGGCCACTCCTCCTGCCATAAAACCTTCATACATCACCGGGTTTAAATTGGCTCTGGCTGCGTAAATGGCTGCTGTATGTCCTGCGGGACCGGATCCGATGATGACAACTTTATGGTTCATAATTTCTCCTATTCTGTATCTTGTTCTTTATTGTTTAGACAGGAATTCAGGGTTTCCTGTTTATTTTGTTTCACAAGCCCTGACCCAAGGCGCGTAATACGGGTCCCCTGCCAGAGGGCTTTTTTCTAAAGTCAGAAGGTAGTCTTTCTGTTTGAACCCTCTCGTAAGGCAAAGGTAGGTGGTTTCAAAAAATTCCAAAGTTTCTTTTTTTCCTTGGAACCGGATTTCTTCCAAAATTTCCAATGCTTCTTTTTCATATCCTGTGGTAAGATAGAGTCGGAAGAGTTCACGTTGTACTTCTGTATCGTCTTTTTTTTGTTTGTGGTATTTTTCCAAATAAAAGATGGCAGTAGCGATAGACTGATTGCTCTCCGCAAGGAGTAGTCCCATCCGTTTGAGAACGGGATCGTAGTCGGGATTCTCCCGAAGGGAAAGTTCGTAGTAGTAGAGAGCTTTTGTTTTTTCTCCTACCATTTCCCATTTTTTTCCTTCTTCAAATAGGGATCGTTCTTTCCGGCCGCAATTAACGACTAACAGTAAAGAAAGCGTGAGTAAAAAAATGAGGGAGTTTCTATGAACCACATCTCCTTTTTTCCTGACATAGCCATTTGTGGCAAAAAAAATAATAAGTCTCTTTAAGCTTTTTGTCCGACTCTTTAAGTAACATAAGAGAGTAAAGATGGGTTCCAAATTGCCAGTTTCTCAAAATCAGCTTTTACAAACATTCCAAGAATATCTGTCCGTAGAAAAAGGACTGAGCGATAATTCGATATATTCCTATGGATATGATCTCAATAAGTTTGCGATCTTCTTGGAAAAAGAACATATCAACTTCTTAGAAGTAAAAGCAAACGACATCATGCGTTTTCTAGAAGAAGAAAGGGAACGCAAAATCTCTGCAAAAACTCTGGCACGTGAAGTGGTCGCGATTCGGCAATTTTACAAATACCTCCGTGATGAAAAACGTTTGGATTCCAATCCAACGGAAAAAATCGAAACTCCGGAAGTAGCAAGAACCATCCCTGATTATTTAACACAAACGGAAATTGAAGAACTCTTTCGTAATATCAAAGAGGACAATTTATACGAACTTCGTGACAAATGTATCTTTGAACTCCTTTACTCATCTGGCCTTCGTATTTCTGAAGCATGTAACTTAAGAATGACAGACATCGACATGGAAAACATGACGATCACTGTGGAAGGGAAAGGTGGAAGACAACGCCTAGTTCCTTTTGGCGAAAAGTCATTGGAGATTTTGAAAAAATACCTCACAGAAAGTCGCACAGAAATTTTGAAAAAAAGAACTTGCGAGTTTGTATTTGTTTCTAAAAAAGGTTCGTATATCAATCGTAAGTCGGTATGGCGTCTTCTTAATCACTACATCAAACGCACAAAAATAAAGAAAAAAGTTACACCACACACTCTTCGCCACTCATTTGCAACTCACCTACTTGAGAACCATGCGGATCTCAAATCGGTTCAGGAACTTTTGGGTCATATCGATATTTCGACGACTCAGATTTATACCCATATGGCAAATAAAACTCTGAAGGAAGTTCATAAGAAATTCCATCCGAGAGGATAATGTCGAACCAAAAGAAACAAGCGGACTACTCTAAGGTAGTCCGTATCCAAATCCCATCCAACCCTCGCTTCGTTTCTCACACACGTAATTACTTTTTTAATCTTTGTTTAGAACATGGATTTTCCCTATTTGATTCCATGGACTTAAAACTTGTGATTGGAGAAGCCATTGTCAATGTCATTCGCCACGCCTATTCAGGACAGACCAACAAACCCATTTTTCTTGAAATACAATTCGATAAAGACCGAGTCGAAATCAAACTTAGGGACTACGGAAAAAAAGTCGAACCGGGCGAACTTCGTAGTTTTGATTTGAGTGATTACCGTGAACACGGGATAGGTCTTTTTATGATCAAAGAACTCACCGATTATTATTTTTTAGACCAGTCTTTTGAGATAGGGAACCAGATGGTTCTAATCAAAAGAAAGTAACCTCCATTTTTCTCGACACCCGTTCCCGATTTGTAAAATTATCCTTATGGAAACAATTCATGCAACGACCATCCTGTCTGTTCGTAAAAACGGTAAAATTGCCGTAGGGGGAGATGGTCAAGTGTCCATGGGAAACACCGTGATGAAACATACCGCAAAAAAAGTCCGACGACTTTACAACGGTAAGGTGATCGCTGGATTTGCGGGAAGTGCTGCGGATGCATTTACACTCTTTGAACTTTTTGAAAAAAAATTAATCGAACATGGTGGGTCTGTGTCAAGGGCTGCCGTGGAGCTGGCTCGTGAGTGGAGGATGGACCGAATGTTACGTAGACTCGAAGCCCTCCTGATTGTTTGTGATGCCAATGAATCTTTTTTAATTTCAGGAACAGGAGATGTGATCTCGCCAGATGATGGAGTTCTTGCCATTGGTTCTGGAGGCAATTTTGCCCTATCTGCGGCAAGAGCCCTTGTCCAAAACACAGATCTGGATCCAAAAGAAATTATCATAAAGGCAATGCATATCACCGCAGATATTTGTATCTATACTAACCATAATTTGGTGATTGAGGAATTATAAATGACATACCCAACTATACTTGCAGAAATTGCCGACTCACAAAACCCGGCTGAGGAATTAACTCCGCGCCAAATTGTAGAACGTTTGGATGAACATATCATTGGACAAACCAAAGCAAAACGTGCTGTGGCTGTGGCACTTCGTAACCGTTCCAGACGACGTAAATTGGATGAAACTTTAAGAGAAGAAATTTATCCAAAAAATATCATTATGATTGGACCTACAGGTGTCGGTAAAACAGAAATTGCGCGCCGTCTGTCAAAGTTATGTGGTGCTCCATTTCTAAAAGTAGAAGCCACTAAATATACAGAAGTGGGTTATGTGGGTCGGGATGTTGAATCTATGATTCGAGATTTGGCCATGGGTGCTCTCAATTTAGTAAAAGCAGAGTTTCGGGATCGTGTGAAAGACAAGGCAATTGAAAAAGCAGAAGAACTTGTCCTTGATTCCATTCTTCCCCCCATCTTTCATAAAAAAGAAGAAGACCTAAATCCAGAAGAGAAAGAAAGACAACTTAGTTACAAAGAATCCAGAGAAAAGTTTCGAGAAAAACTTCGGAAAGGAATTCTGAACGAACAAGAAATCGAAATTGACATTCCAAAACCTTCCGCGCCGTCGGGTATGCCTATGTTGCAAGTGTTTGGTGCTGGTAATATGGAAGATATGGACAACCAACTTCAAAGTTTACTCGGTGATTTGATGCCTAAAAAATCGGGCAAACGAAAGGTAAAAGTATCTGAAGCTCAAAAACTTCTTACGGAATCAGAAGCTGAAAAACTCATCGATACAGATAAAATCCAATCGGAAGCCGTGAGACGTGTGGAAGAAATGGGAATTATCTTCTTAGACGAAATTGATAAAATTGCAGGTCGTGAAGGACGCCAAGGGGCCGATGTATCCCGCGAAGGAGTACAAAGAGATCTTTTGCCCATTGTTGAAGGTTCTACGGTGAATACAAAGATTGGCCCCATAAAAACCGATCATATTTTGTTTATTGCAGCCGGCGCCTTTCATATGACAAAACCTTCCGATCTTATCCCAGAACTCCAAGGACGTTTTCCAATTCGTGTGGAACTAGAAACTCTTACAGAATCCGATTTTATCAAAATCCTCACCACTCCCAAATCTTCGCTAACTAAACAGTATGAAGCTCTCCTTGCCACAGAAGGTGTAAAAATTGAATACACAACCGATGGAATCGCTGAGATCGCAAAACTAGCGTTCCAGATGAATGAAAAAAACGAAAACATTGGAGCAAGAAGACTCAATACCATCATGGAAAAACTTCTGGAGGATACAAGTTTTGATGCACCGGACCTTCCACCAGACCAAAAACAAGTGGTAATTAACGAAAGTTATGTGTCTTCCAAACTCAAAGGAATCATTGAAGATAAAGATTTAAGTCGGTTTATTTTATAATCGAATGCCGACGGAAAGGGAATCTAGCTAGAAAGATTTAGGTTTTTCGTCTGGGATGGAATGGGAAATGAATTCGACTCTTTCGAATCCGCGCAGTGAATTTCCTACAAGGATTTCATCGGCGGTTTCTATATCGGATTTGTATAGGGCCGTTTCTTTGACCCAACCTTTCCTTAGGAGTGCTTCTCGAAAGACTCCAGGAAGGCCCCCTTTTTCAAGAGAAGGTGTCATCCATACCTTTCCTATTCGCAGGAAAAGATTTCGAATATTAGTTTCTAATACTTCTTCGTTTGCAGCAAATAAAACACAGTCCTCCACACCTCTTGTTTTACACTCTTCCAATTGTTCTGTGTAGTAGGTTCGTTCTGTAGTTTTATAATAAAGAAATATATCTTTAGAATCTACTGGTTGGTTTGCAAAACCTATGCGAATGGTGGGCCTTTTTTTTGTTTTTGTTAATGAAAAAGTTTCTCCACGAAATTCACCTCTTTCACTGAGTAACAATCGAACCCGTAATCTTCCTTTGGATACATCAGCTAAGGTTTTTAACGTAGCTTCTGCATTGGATTTTGAAAATGGATACCCAAGACGATTTGCCGTTTTTTCCATACGTTCCAAATGGAGATTTTTTAAGAAATAATGTCCATTATAGAAACGTAATGTTTCCAAAATTTCAAACGGAGGAAGATGGGGATTGGTGATGAATTTTAATTTAGATAAACATTCTTCATACTCTGGTTCTGCATCCGAAAGTACTGTGACTCCACTTCCTACACCGTATATACCAGACCAAAGATTTCCATTGGGTTTTAAGTGCATGGTGCGGATGGTCACGTTAGAACGAATCCATGGTTTTCCATCTAACAGTTCTGATACGAATATGGATCCTGTGTAAAGCCCTCTATCATTTCCTTCTAATCTTCGCAAAATTTCAAAGGACCTACGTTTGGGAGCTCCAATCACTGAGCCAGATGGAAAGAGAGCCTTGAGAACCGAAAACCAAGTAAATGGTTCTTTAAGTTTTGCTTCCACCTTGGAGACCATTTGCCAAACTGTGGAAAGGCCCATCACTAAAAAAAGATCAGTCACTTGCACTGTCCCTTGTTTGGCGATCCTACCCAAATCATTTCTATAAAGATCTGTAATCATTACATTTTCTGCTCTTTCCTTTGCAGAGGACTTGAGGTTGGATTTGTTTTTTTCATCCTCTTTTGATGTGTAACCACGAAGGATAGTTCCTTTCATCGGTTCTGTTTGGATTTGATCTCCCTGTACTTCAAAAAATAATTCAGGAGAAAAGGATAAAATTCTAGAATCTTTGGTTGGAAAGTAAGCCGAATATTTTGTTTTTTGTTTTGTTTTTAAGGATTGATAGTATAAAAACAAATCACCTTCGATAGTGATCGAAATAGGAAAACAAAGATTCAATTCATAACTTTCACCAAGTAAAAGGGCATCTCTTGTTTTTTCCCATTTTTTTGTATAAGTTTCTTTATCCCAAAGAACTTCCATTTTTTTCAAATGGGAACCTTTAAGTTGGTTTGGAGATGGATTTGGGTATTGGATTCTTTTTTTTTGTTTGTAGATGGTATATTGGAGTAGGGGAGTTCCTTCGGAAAGGCCAGAATTGCTAATATCCAATCCTTCGATAAAAAAATATCCTAGTTCAAAGAAAACAGTCCCCGTCGGATAGTATCCTTCTTTACGATAGTCATCTAACTTTGATAAGCTGTTTTTGATTGTTTCTTTGATGGAATTGTTTTTTGAAAAAAGAATTTGTTCTTCTTCTTTTGGGTCAAAATACCAATCACAAACGGTGAAACCAGGATGAGAAAGGGAATCTTCGAAAAGAAGACCACCGGTTTTCCGGTATTCCCCTTCGAAAGATTCCCAAGTCATTGGAATTGTCTGTATCAAAACTCCATCTTTTGGAGAGCCTCTAACGGATAGTTGAGGTAAACCGTTGTCGTTTTTTTACTAGTTTGGATATCAAAACATTCCAATGGATCAAGGCCTAAATTATAAAAACCTTCATCAATCATCGCAATGCCAAATCCAGCGCTTTCCTTTTCATCCAAAAAGTCTGGTCTAAAAAATTCTGCAGAGTTTCCTTGTTTGGCAAGTTCTGCGTGTCTTTCTCTACTTTTGCGAATTCGATTTAAATCCATTCCCATAATAGGGGAATCGTTCCTGATCCGAATGTATACAGAAGTAGGTCTGATTTCAATTTTCATCGAAATTTTAAGATCATACTTTTTTACTTTTTCTCTAACGATGGTTAAGAATTCTTTTTCATCAATGGAGAGGTTGTGTTTTTTTGATCTTTTTTTGTCAGATAAAGTTAGAATCTTTTGGACCACTTTTTTAATTTTATCGGGAACAATGTAACGTTGCATTGCATCCCTTAGTGGTTCTGTTTCTAAAATAATATCGAGTAACTCTTCTGCTTCTTCTTCTGGAGTTTGTCCCTGTGATGTGAGTTTGTTCAAAAGTTCATCTTGAAAGATCACAAAACGTGTGTTTGCTTTTACAGCATTTAAAAGGGCCTCCATAAGACCGCTAAATAAATGAAATGATGTCAGTGGGTTTGCCCCAACGCGGTTTAAAATTCCCTGAACCACTTCATTGACAATATCTCGTGTTGACTTGGTGAGTCCCCTTAGTTCAAAATGGAAATAGTCCTTTTGAATCAATTGGTCCAAGTTTTCGATGATTTCCGTGCCTTTGTATTTGATTTTCTCGTTTCCCATTGAGGTTCGCTAAACTTTTATGTTAAAAAAACGGGAAAACATGGTTTTGTAAACCAGTTTTCATTTCCGTGGCAAAGGATTGTGTCCATGAAAGAATTCCTTTTAAAAACTCCAGATTTGGGTGATACAGAAAAGATCGAATTAGTTCGTTGGCTTCGAAAGGTGGGTGATTCCGTTGCAAAAGGGGACGAAATGATCGAACTTGTAACGGATAAAGCGGCTTTTCCCGTAGAATCTCCCTACTCTGGAACCTTAAAAAAAATCATTATGGAAGAAGGATCGGTAGTGAAAAAAGGAGATATCCTCGGAATCATGGATATTAACGAATGAAAATCCTTCATATTTCTGACTTACATTTCCCGAAGAAACTTTCGTTGTTTTCACTTCGTGGAAAAGCAATTGTCGGATACCTCAATTACCGATTGAGACGTAAATCAAAACATCCTCTGGTGTTGATTTCGGCGATGATTGAAGCTATTAGTAAATTAGAATATGATGCTCTTATTATTTCTGGTGATTTGACAAATGTATCCCATCCTCGGGAATTTGAAAACGCAAAAGAAATTTTGCAACCTTTACTTACTGACAAAACATTTTTAATTCCTGGCAATCATGATCGTTATCAAAAAAGGGCAATTGGACCTAATCCCTTATTTGAAAAAACTTTTGGTGAGTGGATCGGTTCTTCTATTGATCCAAAACTATACATACGTACTAAAAAAATTGGGGATAAACTTTTTGTTGGTTGGGATTCCAATTTCGCAATCCCAAAAATTACGGCGAATGGATATGTTGCGCCGGAAGTTCTTCAGAAAACTTTAAGTACAACCAAAGAACCCTATGTTCTTGTCTGCCATCATCCGTTATGGAATCCGGTAAATGAAATTGAATCCAAGGCACATCGGATGACTAATCGTGAAGAAGTAGTAGATAAATTAAAAGTTAATCCACCGCTTTTGTACTTACACGGACACACTCATACCAATTGGGTTAAACTTCCCGGTCCTCGTGCTCCTTTTTCCATTGTCAATTCAGCATCAAGCACAAGACTATCAGATAAAAATCATGAATGTGGATTTCATTTAATCGAAATAGAAGATTCTATTCGATACCGACGTTTTATTTATTCAGAAGACAAATTCATCGAGACGAATCCGATCTTTTATGAAGAATCGGAAGGTGTCATCTAAAAGGACAGACCATGGCAAATTCAAAAGTAGATTTAACAAGCATCCAAAGACAACTTATGCAGGTGAAACACCCTGAACTAAAAAAAGACATCGTAAGTTTGGGAATGGTTGCTTCTGTCACTCCCACAGAGGAAGGAATTGAGATATTAATCAAAACTCCCAATGCAGATAGGCGATTACAAATTGGTCTTGAAGCACAAACAAGACAACTCATTTCCAAATTGGAAGGTGCAGGTAAGGTCAAAATCAAATTTGAAGTAGACCAAAACCTGAAGATGGAAGATGGGAACCGAATCTTTGGCGTAAAGAAGGTCATTGCTGTTGGATCAGGAAAGGGTGGTGTGGGTAAGTCTACAGTAACTGCCAATCTCGCATCAACATTAGCACGTAACGGAAAGAAGGTGGGTATCCTTGACGCCGATATTTACGGACCTTCCCTCGGTAAAATGTTTGGAATTAATGGTCGCGTGGCATTAAAGTCTGAAGAAGATAAAATCTACCCAATTGAAAAACATGGAATCAAACTGATTTCGTTTTCGTTTTTGGTTTCAGAAGACCAACCAGTGGTTTGGCGTGGGCCCATGCTCGGGAAAGCCATTGAACAGTTCTTATACGACGTTGTTTGGGGAGAGTTAGACTATCTTTTTATAGACCTTCCTCCGGGAACCGGGGATGTCCAACTTTCACTTGCACAACTCATTGATTTGGATGGAGCTGTGATTGTGACTACTCCGCAAGAAGTGGCAGTTCTGGATGCAGGAAGGGCTGCCGCCATGTTCAAACAAGTAAAAGTACCCATTCTTGGAATTGTAGAAAATATGTCTGGGTTTGCTTGCCCTAAATGTGGCCATGTAACAGATGTTTTTTCCAAAGGCGGTGGGGAAAAACTCTCCAAACAAGTGGGGGTTCCGGAGCTCGGATCGGTTCCATTGACATTGGATATGATGAGTTCTGGGGAGTCAGGAAAACCTGCCCTACTTGACCTGGGTGAGTCTCCTTTAAAAGAAGCATATTTCCGCATTGCAAAAAATTTAGAAGACCAAATCGCCCAGTGGGAAGATTAAAAATCACTTGTTTCTAAAGAGCTTTTTCTTAGTCTAAAGGATACACTATGAATTTCGAACGCGGTTCCAAACCCAACCCCACCGGTAACTTAATCGCATACTGCCATGTATTCGGAGAAAACCCGATTGCGCCCGGCGGAAAAATCATAGCATCCAATGTGGTGGTCAGTTTTTTAAAAATTGGGGATAACTACCCAGTAGTCACCTTTCCTCCAGTGGCTCTTCCTTCCAAAGAGGAACTGATGAAAATTCTTTCTGATAATATTCATCTTTATGATGTGGTACAACTCCCAGACTTTCAGATGCCGGAGAACAAAGATTCGGCAAACCAATACATCCAAGAAAGGATGGAACAGTTCAACTCGATGGTCATGCGTTATGTGGAGTTTTGTAAGGCAAAAGAAAAGAAAACACAAACCACAAGCCTAACAGAACATTTAGAGCAGGTGAGTGAACCCTTAGAAACACTGGCTAGCCTTTCCTTAGAATTTCGCAACACATCGGGAATTGCAAGAGAAGCCACTAGACTTAAAATGGAACGGATTGTTGACTACTTCCATAACAACCACCCTACACTAGACATTGATAATTTTAAAAAAGCCCTCTCAGTTCCAGGAAAGATGGGAGATGAACTAGTGGGATTGTACATTCAAAAGTTCAATGCCATTCAAATCGAAAATTATGAAACGGCTTCTGATCTAAGAAAACGTATCTTAGAAATTGAAGCTTCTACTCATTAAGTATTAGGAAAAAAATTTCTTGACCAATTCTATCTAAGGTCTATCTTCAAATGCCCTTAACCTTCCCTGTTTCTGTTGAAAAGAATCATTCGCTACAGAGACGGATGGAAGTACTAGGAATTTCTGAAGCAGATCTTAGCGAACGATTCGTGAAGTCCGCCGGTAAAGGCGGACAAAACGTAAACAAGGTTTCTACTGCAGTCCATTTGGTACATATTCCTTCGGGGAAACAAATCAAATGTTCTATCTATAGAACCCAAGGACTCAATCGTTATAAAGCGAGAGACTTGTTGTGTTTGGAATTAGAAAGAGAATTAAATCCTTCTAAATCCAACTCTGACATTCAAAAACTGCGAAAGAAAAAACAGGACAAACATCGCAAATCTTTGAAGAAGAGATTGGAGAAAGAGAAATCGGAATGGAAAGAGCCTATGTAAAACAAATCCTCATTTTTCTTTTTCCCTTATTTAGTTTTGTGTCTTGTTTTGATTCTCTGCTTCCGTACAAATCCGTTAAATGGTCCGATGGATGGGAATACCGATTCCTTTCCGAAGAAGAGTCGGCTCATTTCCAACCAGCAATCGAAGACTTATCCCTGGAATACCAACCTTATCATATTCCTTATGTGAGTTTAGAAAAACCAACACCAAAATACCTATCTGCACGCATTCGGTTTCGAGATTCTTTAGGTTATCCCAAACCTTCGTTACTCCTAAGAGGTCTTGTTACTTTTTTCGATGCTTATTGTGGGGAAACCAAATTACAATCAGAATTTTTGCGACTTCCTCCTGCTGAACCTTCAGGTGTAAGTCCTGTCATTTACAATCGAAATTTTGTTCCTGTATTAGAATTACCTAATGAATGTTTGGAACGATATGTTTATATCGTATTTTTTTCAGAAGGAATCCTACCGTTAGGTTTTTCTGAACCACCACTTTACGGTGATCCAACGGATCATTACAAAGCCATTGCCAATAGAAGCCAATCCTTTGCTTCGTTAGGATTTTTCTTTTTGATTTTAGGGCTTTTTTCATTTTATCTTTTTGAAAGGCGTAAGAAAAAACAGCTCCTTGCCTTTACATGGTTTTCTTCCATTTCCGGAATTCATTTTTTATCACAATCAGGATTCTTTGGACTATTTTATTATGATACCATTCTTCCTAGTTTTATCATTTTTATTTTAACTTTGTTTTTGATTCCTATTAGTTGTTTGTATTTTTTTGACCAACTGGTTGGGTCTGGTCGTTGGAATGTGATCCGTATGCTTTGGCAGTTTCATGTGTTATTTTCCATAGTTATTTTGACTTTGGCATTTACAGAAACAATTTCCATGTCAGTTGCCATTTTAACTTTTATTTGGTTGTGTTTACCGACACTTATCATCCAAATCATTGTTGCTTGGGCGCAGATGGTCGCTAAAAAACCCAAAGCCGTTTTACTCGTGATTGGTGCCTCGGCTCTCTTTATTCTCAATGCACATGATATACTATCTTCTTTAGGTATTTTGGATTCGGTCCCACGTTCCTCCCATTGGGGATTTTTTATCTTTGTCGTTTGCCTCACTCTGTATGGTGAAAATCTTTTCCGTAATTCTGAAATTAAGTATGGTACTTTACAAAAGGAAATAGTCACTGCGGCAAGAATTCAAAATGCAATCCTTCCTCCTTCGCCTCCGCGTTGGGAAAAAATGAATATCAGCGTTTACTACCAACCTTCTCATGAAGTAGGGGGAGATTTTTACGACTTCCAAGCATTAGGTGGTAAAAAGTTTGGAATTCTAATCGCCGATGTAGTGGGACATGGACTTGGGGCATCTATCATTGCATCACTTTCTAAGTTTGCTTTTTTTCAAGCATACAAACATTGGGCAAACCCTTCCTTTTTACTCTCTGCCATGAATGAAGATTTAGTAAAAAAATCTTTTGGTCGGTTTACGACGGCCACGTACTTCTATATCGATTTGGAATCAGGAAAATTTATGGTTTCGAGTGCAGGCCACCCTTCTTTTTTCCATTGGAAAGCAGGAACAAAGGAACTTGTAGAAATTAAACCCAAAGGCAAACCACTGGGCATTCTTCCGGGCCTTACCTATGCGGAAGAAGAATACACCTTTCAACCTGAGGACCAGTTTTTGTTTTATACGGACGGTCTTACAGAAGAAGAAAATGAAGACCGGTTGGAATATGGAGAAAAACGTTTAGCAAAATCATTTATTGAAACAATCGCCAAACAATCAATCGATCCAATGGCAAAGGTATTAGAAAACTTTCATTACTTTACTGGGCTTTCCGGCTCACCTCACGATGACATCACCATCATTCATTTGCATATAAAGGCATAAAAAAAGCCTTGGATTTAGCATCCAAGGCTTTGGTGTGCGATCCAGTTGGTACAACCAGATCGCTAAAAAGAATAGGGGTATGATTTACATCATGCCGCCCATTCCTCCCATACCACCCATTCCTCCCATACCGGCCATACCAGCACCTGAGTCTTTCGATTCTGGTTTGTCTGTAATGGTAACTTCAGTAGTGAGGATCATCGCTCCAATGGAAGCTGCGTTTTGAAGAGCAGAACGTACCACTTTTGCCGGGTCAACAACACCTGCTTTGATTAGGTCTTCCCAAACCATAGTGAGTGCGTTGAATCCTTCGTTTCCTTTACGGGCACGAGCTTGTTCTACAATCACAGATCCTTCAAGACCAGCATTGGAAGTGATCATTCGGATCGGCTCTTCTAATGCACGTAAGATGATGTTTGCACCAGTTTGTTCGTCACCCACAAGTTTAAGCGCTTTTACAGCATCTTGTGCACGAAGTAGAGTAAGACCACCACCAGGAACAATTCCTTCTTCCACTGCGGCGCGAGTTGCTGAAAGTGCATCTTCTACACGAGCTTTTTTCTCTTTCATTTCTACTTCAGTAGCAGCACCGACGTGAATGACAGCAACACCACCAGCAAGTTTTGCAAGGCGTTCTTGAAGTTTTTCACGATCGTAATCAGAAGTTGTATCTTCGATTTGTTTTTTGATTTGGTTGACTCGGCCTTGGATGTCTTTAGAAGCACCAGCACCTTCAATGATAGTTGTGTTTTCTTTGTCCACGACTACTTTTTTTGCACGACCAAGCATCTTCACATCAGCGTTTTCCAATTTCATTCCGAGGTCTTCAGAAATTACTTGGCCACCAGTGAGGATTGCAATGTCTTCAAGCATAGATTTTCTTCTGTCACCAAACCCAGGAGCTTTTACAGCCACACATTGAATGGTTTTACGAAGAGTGTTTACAACGATAGTTGCAAGAGCTTCGCCTTCTACTTCTTCTGCGATGATAACCAGTGGTCGTCCCGCTTGTGCAATTTTTTCAAGCACAGGAAGAAGGTCTTTCATCGATGCAATTTTTTTGTCATAGATTAAGATGAATGGATCGTTAAAAGTTGCGATCATTGCTTCTGGATCAGTTACCATATAAGGTGATACGTATCCACGATCAAATTGCATACCTTCTACGATATCAAGAGTGGTTTCAATTGATTTTGCTTCATCAACAGTGATCACACCTTCTTTACCTACTTTGTCAAAAGCTTGAGCAATTAGGTTACCGATTTCTGGATCGTTGTTTGCAGAGATAGTCGCAACGTTTGCATATTCTGCTTTGCTATTGATTTTAATTGCGTGTTTTTTGATTTCTTCTACTGCAGCAAGAACTGCTTTGTCAATTCCGTGTTTGAGCGCCATTGGGTTTGCACCCGCAGTTACGTTTTTCAAACCTTCGTTGATAATAGCTTGTGCAAGGATGGTTGCAGTAGTTGTTCCGTCTCCGGCGATGTCGTTAGTTTTTGTAGAAACTTCCTTCACCATTTGAGCACCCATGTTTTCGATTGGATCTTCCAATTCGATTTCTTTGGCAACAGTTACACCATCTTTCGTGATGGTAGGGGCTCCAAATTTTTTATCGATAACTACGTTACGACCTTTTGGTCCAAGTGTTACCTTTACAGCGTTAGCAAGTTTGTTGACTCCGCTAAGAAGTTTTCTACGTGCTGTTTCATCAAATTCAATTGTTTTAGCCATGATTGATTATTTCCTTTTATAATTAGTTTGTCACAACACCGAGGATGTCGCTTTCACGGATGATCAATAAATCACGTCCGCCTTGTTTGATCTCAGTTCCGGAATATTTTCCGTATAGAACTGTATCTCCTACCTTTACTTCTAAAGGAATGAGTTTTCCGTCTTCGTAACGTCCTTGTCCGACAGCGATGATTTTCCCTTCTTGTGGTTTTTCTTTTGCTGTGTCTGGTACGATGATGGATCCGATTTTTTCTTCCGACTCATTCTTTGGCTCTACGACCACTCGGTCGCCTAAAGGTTTGATTGATGCCATGAGTAACTCCTTGTATGCAATCTGCTGTTCAATTCAGGTTTAGCACCATTTCAAAAAGAGTGCTAATCCTGATTCCCATAAAAGGATTGGGCATACGAATCGTCAAGCACTTTCAATCAAAGAGTGCTAAAATGGATTTAAAACCCGAAAAGTCCCGTTTTTTTGCGTTTTGAGCCCCGTTTGGGAGTGACACCGAGCATTCCGAGTAGCCCCCTTGTGACTTCTTTGGCTACAGTGCGGCCCACTTCCCGAGCCAGCGGGTTTTTGGAAAGTGTTTCCACAAAACTTGGATCTTCCTTCTCTTTGGCCCGTTTGGATTTAGTTCTTTTTTCGCCGGACTCCTCTTCTGCAGCTTCCGTTTCGTCGGCAATGGTTTCCATTTTTTTGGAAAGCATTTCATGGGCACTTTCTCGGTCGAGGGTGGTCTTGTATTTTTTCACTAAATCGGATTTATCAATTTTGGAATTTAGTTCTTCGGGATTTAAAATTCCCATTCGTGAGGCCGGAGGGGCAAGTAATGTACGAACGAGGGGAGTCGGACTTCCCTTGGGGCTTAGGGCAGTTATGAAAGCCTCACCAATTCCTAGTTCGGTGATTACTTCTTTGGTATCATAAAATTCAGTTTCTGGGTAATTTTCAGAAGCAGTTTTTATCGCCTTGCGGTCGTTTGCTGTAAAAGCACGGAGGGCGTGTTGGACTTTTAGGCCGAGTTGGCCTAAAATTTCTTTCGGTAAGTCGGTCGGGGATTGTGTACAAAAAATAATCCCAACCCCTTTGGAACGGATGAGTCGTACCATAGTTTCCAATTGTTTGAGTAGGTCACTCGAGGCTTCATCAAAAACTAAGTGAGCTTCATCAATGAATAAAACAAGTTTTGGTTTTTCTAAATCACCTTCCTCAGGGAA
Organism: Leptospira terpstrae serovar Hualin str. LT 11-33 = ATCC 700639; assembly: GCF_000332495.1. Taxonomy (NCBI): domain Bacteria; kingdom Pseudomonadati; phylum Spirochaetota; class Leptospiria; order Leptospirales; family Leptospiraceae; genus Leptospira; species Leptospira terpstrae. Next base: position 254,517 of record NZ_AOGW02000018.1, read on the forward strand.
ACTTGCATAAATTTCAGTAAGGAGAGACAACATAAAGGTAGAGAAGAGGCGAGGTTTGGTTTGGATATCTGTCAGACGAATGATAGATACCTTAGCTTTTTTGGATTCTATTTGGAGGAGGTCATTCACATCAAAGGAAGGTTCTCCAAAAAAATCTTCTCCCCCTTGGCCTTCGAGTTCAATGAGTTTCCGTAAGATGATAGAAATACTTTGAGAAGAAACGGTTCCGTATTCTTTTTCCAATTCTTCTTTACCAGCATCATTGATGTATTGGAGAGCCTTTTTAAAATCTTTAGTATCTAAAATAGGAAGGCCCAAATCATCACAGTATTTAAAAACAAGGGAGACCACACTGCTTTGTGTATCATTCAATTCCAAAATCCGCGAGATGAGTACAGGTCCAAATTCGGCGATGGTCGCTCGAAGTCTCACTCCCGGTTCTTGCGATAAGGACAAAAATTCCACGGGATAACTTGAAGGTTTCCAATCCATTCCTAGGGCCTTAGTCCTTTCTTTGATTTTGTCGTTTTCTTCTCCGGATTCGGCAAGGCCAGAAAGGTCTCCCTTGATGTCCATAAGGACAACCGGAACACCCGCCTCGGATAATGATTCTGTCAGGAGTTGGAGGGTTTTGGTTTTTCCCGTTCCTGTGGCACCGGCGATCAGTCCATGCCGATTCAGGGTGGAAAGGGGGATAGAAACAGAAGCTTCTTTATGTGTTTCTCCATCAAACATCCCTGCACCCAAATAGAGTGATCCTTTGGATGGGTATCCTTCGTTTATTTTTGAAACAAATGCATCTGATTTTTTTGCCATTGCCGTCTCCTTGAATCCCCTACTTGTTTCCAGGGAGAATCGAAGTCAATGTTTTCTATCGCAAGCAAAACGATTGTAAATTACCTAAACGGCCCAAAACGAAAGAATAAATTTCTCGTACACGTACTAATATGGTTTGAGTTTTTCGAAATTCATTTTAGGGTTAGGATGTGGTACGTATCCAAATTTTACCCCTATCTAAACTTATATATTTTTCTATTGCTGTATCTGTTTTCATCCAATGCAATCGTTCCATTCCCACCTTAGCCCCGGCAAAAACCATCCAGGCCGGTGTTTTGGATCTTTCGAAAGAAGACCCAAAAACTTTGGACCCATTTCCCTTAGCTGGTGAGTGGGAAGCTTTCCCTGGTGAACTTCCAGAAACCGAAGATGAGTTCAAAGCCTTAGAAAAAAAAGAACCAATCCGGCTTGCCGTTCCTGCGTATTGGGTGAACCAAAATTTACCAGCGCACGGATTTGTAACGTATCGTTTGAAAATAAAAGTAAACGAACCCTTGAACTTAATGTTCTATTTGAGAGAAACTTCTTCTGCCTATAGAGCGTATTATCACAATGCAGAACGTGGACTTGTTTTACTTGGTTCAGCGGGAAAAGTTTCCAAAACCAAAGAAGGTTCCATTGGGTATTACTTAGAAACAGCTCGTTCTTTCCGTGCCACTCCCACTACCGTTTTGTATCTCCAAATCTCCAACTATCTTTATTCGCGCGGTGGTCCTTACTATTCACCTGTGTTAGGTGAGGTGGGTAAAACTCTTCTTTACTTACGATTTAAAGAACGGAAAAAAGCATTTTTCTTTGCTACGTTTTTTGTCCTTGCGATCTCTCATATGTTTTTGTACATCCATCGCAGAAAGGACAAATCTCCTCTTTGGTTTTCTTTACTTTGTCTTTCTTGGCTTCTTAGAATTTTACTTTTTGACCGGGTGTCTAGGGATTGGTTCCAAGCCTCCGATTGGCTCGAGATGTTCCAGATTCGTCTAGAATACTTGGCGTTTTGCGGGATTCAAGGTTTTAGCCTTTTGTTTTTTTTCCAAAACCAAAAAAACTTCCTGCCACAAAAGTACAAAAGGTATCTATTAATTCCTATCATTCTCGAATTAATAATTATCATCTCGACACCGTACGCAGTGTACACAAAACTTTTGATTTTTAGTCAGGTTTATATGTCGATCATTCTTATCATTGCTATGTTCGCTGCATTTCGGTCCTGCTTACAAAGAGAAACCCGGTTTACGGGGAGTATGATTTTATTTGGAACCATCATCATTCTTTCTGCCACCATTTATGATTCCGTTGTGTTTTTTAAACGTTGGGATTTACCAATGCTTACTGAGCTTGGGTTTGCCATTTTTTGTATGTGTCTTGCCATTGTGATTTCCAAACAAAATGCTCACACATGGGAGACCGCAGAATACCTAACACTCAATTTACGAAAAGAAGTAGAATGGAAAACCATAGAACTCCGAAAAGAAAAAGAAAAAGCAGAAAAAACGGGAGAACTTAAAGATAAATTTATATCCATTGTTTCGCATGACATTCGGTCTCCACTTTTTGGAATCTCTTCTGTATTTAATTTACTGACAGAATCTCCTCCTTCTCTCTCTCCAGAAAGAGCCAAACAGGTATTAGGGGAAGCATCTACTGGACTCAAAAACATCCTCAGTATGGTGGAAGAGCTGATCAAATACTCTCGATTCCAAAACGCCTCCGTATTTCCAGATTACCAACTTTTTGATTTTCGCCAAATCACAGACCAATTGATTGAACGTGTCCAGGATATGGCAAAACCCAAAAACATTACGATCATCACTCATATGGAAGAATCTTCGATTGGAATTGGAGATCCCAACCTGATAGAACACTTGATATGGAACTTACTTACCAATGCAGTTAAGTTCACAAAAGAATCAGGTACAGTAGAAATCTCTTTAACCGAATCCAGTAAACATTGGAGTTTGAAAGTCATTGATACGGGAATCGGGATGCCACCTTATTGGGCAGAACATATTTTAGAGGAAGGATTTTTATTTGTTCGGAAAGGAACCGCAGATGAAATGGGAGCAGGTGTTGGCCTTGCTTTTTGTAAAGAAGTGGCCGAACGTCATGGAGCCGAACTCATTGTTCAGTCCGAAGAAGAAAAAGGAACTTCTGTTCAGTTTTTACTTCCTAACTATGAAAAGATTGTCCTCGTTTTAGATGACAATCCAGGATACCGAAAACAAATCCGAAAAGTTTTGAAGGACTTACCTTGTATCCTTTGGGAAGAGGAGTATCCTGACCATGCCCTACTTTCTGTCGGCCGATTGAAACCAGATCTTATCATCGTGGATTTTTCTATGCCAGAAAGAACGGGAATCGATTTTTTAAGGGATCTATATTCCAATTCAGAAATGGAAGAAATTCGTTCCTTACTTGTTTCTAGTTCGCATACTGATCCTAATACAGGTTACAAGTTGGAAGCCACTGTGATTGAACTTGGGGGAGATGCTTTCCTTACAAAAACATCTCCTGATGAAAAGTTGATTGAACTAGTAAAACGATTGTTAGATCTAGAAACCTAGATTAACATTTGTTCTTTGGCGCGGCCAATCAGTTCGGCAACAGTTTTGGCATTGAATCGGTCTTTGAGCCTACCGACATGGTATTCCACTGTTCTTTTCGATAGGCCAATTTCTGTTCCAATTTCTTGGTAGGTTTTTCCATGTCCGAGAAGGGTTAGGATTTGTTTTTCCTTTTTGTTGGCAACTTTCCCGTCTTGAGGTTTGCGGTTGAAGCTAAGCTTTAAGTTCTTAGAATAAACCGTCTTTCCTGCTGCAATTTCATTTAGGTTTTTGGTAAGGCTACTCAGATCATCACTTTTTAAAAGATATCCATCCACACCAGCTTCAATCGCTGAATGAACAATGGGTTGTTCATCGAGCATGGTGAGAGTGACCACTTTTAGGTTTGGATGTTCTTTTTTCCAATCCTTCACCATATTCAATACGTTCTCTCCTGGAATCCGTAAATCAAGGAGGACGAAATCTGGTTTCGTTTCATTTAAGAGGGCAAGAATTTGAGAGGAATGTTCGGCTTCTCCCACAACTTCGAAATCAGCTGAGGAGTTCACAACGTGTTTTACGCCGACCCGAGTCACAGCGTGGTCTTCAACGAGTAATACCTTCTTTTTAGGTGTCATATTTATCCCTTATTTTGGAATCAGGAACTAATTGTTCCTAGCGTTTCTCCCTAGTAGACGAAGGGAACTGCGAATATTAGTACTATTCCGTTCCATTTGTCCATAAAAAATCGTGGGTCTATCTACTTAATTTTCTCTTGCAAATTCGCTAAATTCCCCCATTTTCAGAGAAATCCTAGGAGTATTATGAATACTAAAGTAGAGAGTCTCAAAAAAATATATCTCTTCCAAAAGTTAAACCAAGACGAACTGTTGCACATTGCTGAAAAGATCCGGGAAGTCCACCTACCTCCTAGAAATGTTTTGTATGATATGGGGGAAGAGGCTGAGTCCATGTACATTGTGAAGTATGGAACTTTACAAATTTCCACTTCCACAAGCCATGGGGACGATGTGAACCTCATCACCCTCGGAGAAGGGGACCATTTTGGGGAATTGCCCTTTTTTGATGATGAAAAGCGCTCTGCAAAAGTAGAAGCCAAAGAAAATACCGAATTATACGAACTTCGCTATGCTGATTTACATGACATGTTTTCCAAAAACAAAGAAATGGAACTCAAATTCTATAAAGAAGTGACGCATTATTACATCCGTAGACTCCGAAAGCTTACCCATGACTTGGCATATGCTAGAGAATTAAGGAAACGATTCGCCTAAAAGGCAGAAAGAGACAAAATTCAATCAAATCGGGATTTTTTATCGATCACTTTCGAAAAAACCTTTTCCATTCCTCAGTTTCTTCCTATTACAGCTAAGGAATGGGTTTCGGATTCCGATACTATTTACGTAGGCAGGGAGAAGGAATGCATGGTGGACCCCGAAATCCTAACCGAGAAGATCGTAACACAAAATAAGACCTTCTTGGTGGATTTGAAGAAGAACCAGGCTGGATTCTACCTGAAAGTATCGGAGTGGTCGAATAGCAAAAAATCCTCGATCTTTCTACCGGCAGAAGGAATCGATCGAATGATCGAAATCTTGAATCAATTTAAAAGCCGGATATCCGATAATGAGAATACGAAAGACCCGGAGTTAGGAGCCTTTTAGGAGTGAGTTTCATGGGGAAATTAGGAATGACCAAACTGTTGTTAGGCCTCTTCCTTTCAATAGGAATGTTGTACGCACAGGCAGATACTGGCGGACAAAATACAGCTAACACTGCAAACGATGAGGATAGCCCTCTTAGAAAAATCGTTTTAGACGATTTCGAAGAGGCGGAGGATTGGAGAGTAAAAGCTACCACTCCACTCGGAGAAACAAGAACTTTGAAACTCGTTCAACGCGGGCTCATCAAAGATGTATTCGATGAAAAAACCGTTCCAGAAGACGGCGGGGACAAAGTCGAAAAAAACCATATTTTAGGTGTCAAAACACATTTTGCTGCTAAAGGTTTGGATCGTGTTGAATTGTACCCACCACATGAGTACATCATCAAAGGGAAAGTAAGACAAATCTCTGTTTGGGTTCTTGGTAGAAAGTATAGACATACTTTATTTGCGAAATTTAGAGATTATAGAGACGTAACACATAATATCCGTTTGGGTCGATTGGATTTCTTCGGATGGAGAAAACTTACGGCTACAATTCCAGGATTTATTCCACAAAGTACAAGATTTGCACTTTTAGATAAAAACCTTCATTTTGTTTCTCTCTTCGTGACCTCTGATGTTCATGAAGTAGCAGGGGACTTTTACTTTTATGTAGATGACCTCCAAGTGAGAACTGACAGATCCGAAGCGAAATACCCTGGATCTGAAATTAAGGACAATTGGTAAGCGGGAGAAAGGAACAATGGAAAACAAAAAAACAAAAATCCTAACTTTAGTAGCCCTTACGTCCCTCGCACTGATTGGATTTGCGCAGGCGCAATACAAAGTTTCCAATGGAGTGGCAACACCCATAGGAAATGATATTGGTGCACTAGAACTCAAAGCCATCACGATCGAATCTTGGGACAGTCCAACATCGACTGCTCCTTACGGTTGGGAAGTGTTCACTGACAAAGACGGTGTGAACAAAGATGGCACGGGTGATATGAAATATGATGAGAACAATAAGTATTCACCTGTTCTCAATGACCCAGCAAAATCTCCTCTTGTCATGAGGGAAGTGAAGCTGGTGCCAGGTAAACCCGGCGATGTAAAAAACGTAGATGCAGGGAATGCCAAAGTTTTGGCCGTGAAGTTTCAATTCACTTTTCCAGGAAACAATGTGGTGACGGTTCGTCCTCCGCGTGCTCCTGAATATGAAGTGACTCGTGCACGACCATACATCGGTGACGATAACAAAAAGAAATTTGATAAAATCTACGGGATTGAAGCACCAGGAAATGTGAAAGCCATTTCTGTTTGGGTTCTTGGTCGTGGAAATGAATATGATCTAGAAGGTTGGTTGGAAGATTATAATGGCAATAGCCATATTTTCCCTTTCGGTTCCTTGGACTTTGTGGGTTGGAGACCTCTCCACATCATCATCCCTCCAGGAATTCCGCAAGAGGCAAATGCATTTCCAGCAACAAGAAACTTGATCTTCAAACAGTTTAAGATTCGTTCTAGACCAAACTCTGGTCCAGAAACGGTTTACCTTTTCTTTGATGAACTTCGAGTTCTTGCTGATACTTTCGAAGTTCACTTTGATGGAGCAAACCTAGACTTTGATGAAGAAGATTGTAAAAGCAAAGTAAAAATGGAGCAAATGCTTCAGAAGTCCGGGGCCATCTCTACAGGCGCGAAAATTCGTGATTGTAGTGGAAGTAACGGCTCTTCACAAAACAAGTAGTTTCCTTACTCACTCGAAGGAGACTGCCTTTGGGACCAGGAAAACCCAGCCATTCGGTTGGGTTTTTTGGCTTTACAGAATCGAACGGACCTAGAAAATGAACTCTAGGACTGTTCTTTTCGCGGATTCATCGCTAAATTTACCGTAACAACTTTATAGGAACTATGAACACCCTTTATTGGAAATACGAAGAGGGAGATTCTTTTCATGCCTGATACTATTACCGAAGACAAATCAAACAAAATCGCCGACAACGACAAACTAACACCTCTCTTTAATGAGGAAATTTATGTGCGTGCTGATGCTGGAACGGTTCCCGTTTCCAAATTCAAAATCTTTGACGATGTCATTGATGCATATAAGGCAGAAAATCGTTTAGCGGAAGCTAAACAAAAAATTGAAGACCATTTCAAAGAACATCCTGAGTCTATCTCCGCCAAATATATGTTAATGATTATTTCTTTCATGGAAGATTCCATGGGAGACGCAAATTTGGTGAAGAGCATTTTGGATTCTTTCAAAGCTCATGCAAAATGGACTATCATTGAATACATTACTGATTCTATTTTAAGATTTGGAGATCATAGATTGGCACTCCGTGTGAAAGCGGAAGCACTTGACAAACTCAAGAAAAACAAAGAACTCAAAGTGGTTCTTGAAAAACTTGCCAAACAAGATCGCAAAAACCCAGAGATTGCTAAGAAGTATGGCTTTTCCATTATGGAAGAGGACAAACCAAAAGCAATTTCCTATCTCAAACTTGCAGTTGAGATGTATGCAAAGAACAAAGAATACGTTCAGATGGAGGAAATTTGGCCTACCATCGTTCAAAACAACTACGAGGACGTTTCCTTCTTCGATAAAATTGAACGTATCCTTCTGGGACAAAGAGAAAAAACACGATTAGTGGGTCTTCTTTATCCAATCGTTGAACCATTCAAAGCAATGGAAGATTGGGACCATGTCATCTACTTCTTAAAAAAGATTTTAGAACATGAAGCGGCTTCACAGAAAGCAAGAAACGAACTCATTCGCGCTTACAAACAAAAATACACGGCACACTCACTTCTTGAAGACTTCTTAAAAATGAGTGAGCTTGGAAATAACCGTAAACCGGTGAAACTTTGTATCACCAACTTTGAAAGAAATATCGTATTTGATACTGGTAACTATGTAATGCATAGAAACTGGGGTGTAGGTAAAATTACATCCATCTCCCAAACCGGAGATTCTATCTTTGTTGATTTTGAAGAAAAGAAAGACCATAAACTTTCCATCCAAATGGCCATCACTTCTTTAAAACCATTGAAGAAAGATCATATTTGGGTACAACATTACGAAGACAAAAATGGAATCAACACCATGTTTGCTGAGAACTTACCTGAGTTCTTAAAACAACTTCTGAAATCTTACGACAACCGAATGATCATTGGCGATATGAAGAACGAATTAATCGGAACCTTCTTAAAAGCTGATGAGTGGTCCAAGTGGTGGGCGAAAGTGAAGTCGGTTCTTAAAAAAGAAGCCAACATCGGAATGAATCCTAAGAAAAAGGATGAGGTGGTGTATCATGAAAAACCGATCACTCACTCAGAAACTTTAACTCAGAAATTCCAAGCTACTAGTGATACAAATAAAAAATTGGAAATCGCTATGGAGGCTGTGCGTGATGCAGATGAAGCCGCAGAAGCAGGTGATTTTTTCATCTCTCATTACGGTGAAGAAGAGACGGCAAGAGATTCGGTTCGTAAACTTTCGGCTTACTTATATTTAGAAGAAGCTAGTAAGGCGTGGCCTACAGAAGAATTTTCTCATAAGATCCGTGAACAAGAGTTAACAACTCTCATCCAATCCTTATCTAAAGAAGAAGCTCTGAAGATTTCCAAAGCATTGGAAAACACAGATATCAAAAAAGGATTTAAGGATCTCATTCGTTCCTACCATCCGGAAGCCATCAATATCCTCATTGGTCTTCTTTTTGAAGTTCCAGTAAAGGTAAACCGCTCTGTTTTCCAAAACTTAGTGGCAGATGAAAAGTTTGCTGAACTCAATTTGTTCGTAGAAACAGTTTCTAACAAATCGAAAGAAAATCCCGAGGTTTTCCTTTGGGTTGCCAAATCTATCTTATCTCATACTTGGAAGTTTGATTGGCTGAAAGTCAGTGAAGAAGATTTAGTACTTCGAGTGTTCCGTATTCTAAAACCACTTGCGAAGATTGAAGACAAAGGGACTAAACTCAAAAACCAAGCCATGGATATTCTTTTCGGAAAGGACAATAGCCTTCTCAGAGACATTCTAACCAACGCAGACGATGAGTATGTTCGTAAACTTTTTGCTCTTTTCAAAGAAGTTCCTTATGTAACTGATTTAGAAAAAGATCAACTTTATGTTCTTATCAACGAACTCAAACCAAACATTGTTTGGGATGAATACGATTCAGAAGAAGATGCTGATGATGATCCATTGGCTAACCTTCCAAACGATGTAGTGTTAGTGACTCGTCGTGCATTCAACGCTAAAAAACTAGAATTTGAACACCTTGTGAACGTAGAGATGGCAGAGAACTCTCGTGATATCGGTGAGGCCCAAGAGAAAGGGGACTTACGAGAAAACGCAGAATACAAAGCCGCTATGGAAAAACAATCTCAGTTACAAGCAGCCATCAAACGTTTGGAAGCTGAATTAAAAAGTGCAAGGATTCTTGACCTTAGTGATGTTAAAACTGAGAAAGTGGGAATCGGAACTACAGTTCGTTTGAAAAACAAACAAACGGGCGAAGTGGTGACTTATTCTATCCTTGGTGCCTGGGATGCGGATACTGAAAGAAATATCATTTCTTACCAATCTCCGCTCGCAAAATCATTACTCGGAAAACATTCTGGAAACGAAGCAACACTTGTCTTTGGTTCTACAGAAACTGTTTACGAAGTATTGGATATTGCTCGTTATTCCATGACAGGACAAGAGGCCTGAAGTTCTTCATTCCAACCACTAGTAGAGATTAAATCCACAAACGGTTCGGAAACATTTCCGGCGAAATCGAAGGCCTTAGCTTCCAAAAGAAGATAAGGCCTTTCTTTTTGTAGGCTCTTCGGAATAAGGACTCGGATAGCACGTCTATCAGGATCGTATTCGTAGGGATAAGTCTGTCCATCTAGTGTGAGTTCTACACTGGTTCGAAATCCACTTCCTACATCCCCTATGACATAGAACCTTTCTTCAAAACATTGGTTTCTAACTTCGGGAAGTTCAATGTAGCGAGCAAGGGAGGTCATAGGAAAAATGGTTGGAGGGGTTTCATCCGACAAAACCATAACAAACCCAAGTTTGGTGAGTTTAAAACTAAACCCGTTTGATTTTCGTTTATGGGTAATGGACTGGAATTTTTGAATAGATGAATCATAAAAGTAGAGTGAGTCTTTTGTAGTAGGCGTATAACCAAGGTTCCATTCTCCTAGTCCCTCTCCTTTCCAACTCATTTTTTTTGTATCTAATTGATAGATTTTTCCTTTAAGAGGAAGTCCTGCTGGAATTTTGAAAGGAATGTCTTTTTCGTTTCTTTCGGTAATGAGAAGAGTTCCTTCTCCAGAAACCTCAGTTTTGGATAAGTCCAGGCTAATCTTGCCATCCAGAGAGTTGTATTTATTTCCATTCTTTTGGTTTTTGGAAACCTGTTTTGGATCTGTTTCGTTTTTCTCATGTATCACTGTAAAAAAAACTGAAGATTTGTTTCCTGTGGCATCACGTAGGCATACTTCGAGTTGTAATCGTTCTTTAGGTTGGTATCCATCCAAATCTATAGAAAACCCTTCTTCTTTAAAGTTTTTGGACTGTTCATACATATGATAAAAATACACAGGTGGAGATAGTGAAGACCGATTGATATCGTAAAACTGGTGTTTTTTGGACCCATCTTCATAAGCTAAAAAATCGAAATTGCGACTAAAGATAGATTTTCCATTTAGAAATAAATCCATTCCATACACATTATTTTTGTTCCGAGAACGAATGAAATCATACCCACTCAAACGAATGCGAACCTTACCCGTAAGTGTTATGGATTCAAACAATTCCCCAGTTTCTGAATACAAATCATACTTACCCTTCGATTTTTCTTTTGCAGTGAAAAGGATGGGTTTTTCTAGATTGTCTCCTTCTAAATACATGGAAAGGATTGTGGGTGGTGTGGTATCTTTTTGGTGTATTTCAGGAAAGTAAAGTGGATTGATATTTCCCTTTTCTGACCGGAATTCTAAGTGGAGGTGAGAAATTCCAGATCCAGATTCTCCTGTTTTTCCGAGTGAAGTTCCTTTTTTGGCAGCAAACATTCCGGGAGGGAGTTTTAATTGGAATCCACTTGGGTCTCCCATCAAAAGCACTGCTCTTCTCAGAAGTTCTAAATCATACAAACTACCGCCAAAGGAATGTAAGTGGGCGTATTTTGATTTTAATTTGTATTTAGGGCTGTAAAGATTGAGGGAAAGACCATACCCTGTTTTAGAATAACTGATTTCTTCAATATAACCATCAAACGTAGCTAAGATGCTATGTCCATTGAGACCATACGATTTAAAATCGGATCCTAAATGTAAGTTGTGGTTTCGAATTTCCGCAAAGGTTCCAGAGACAGGTGAGTAGTAGGGAAGGGGAAACCCCACCTCATCTAAAGGGATGTCAGGAATTTTGGATTGTCCCCATAGAGCCAGAGGGCTAAAGCAAACTAGGATTGTAAAAGTACGAAGAAGAGAGATCTCCATGGGAGAATGAGAATTCAACCACTTCCTTTGTCATGCCTTTCCCGAAATCTAGAGAATTTCCCTTCGTTTCGATTCCCTTGACAAACTAGACTTCGGACTTAAGATGACAGGGAACATTTCCGTATGAAACAAGGCATTGTATTCTTTTTCCTATTTGTCATCTCTGGTTGTGCCTTTTTATCGAAGGAACCAGGCAGGCCACCTAAAATTGATGGAGTTCCTGTCCCTGATTCGAAACGTTTGATCTACATCCAAAATGTGAGAAACAATACTTACTCGCCAGGTATGCACACTCGCCTCACTCAGATGATTATGGAAGAAATTGACCGGCGAGGACGGTTGATCACCACACGCGAAAAAACTCTCGCGAAATACCGGTTGTATGCGGAGATTGTCCACTACCAACAGGTAGGAGATCTTATGGATCTTGCTGACAGACAAATTACCTCGGAGTTATTTGTAGTCACTCGTGTGGAAATTATAGAAGCGGAGACGGGAAATAAAATCGCTATGGAACGCAGCGAAATTCCTGGACGAGTCCATTTTTCTACGCAAATTGGATTTCGGGAATCAGAATTGGAAGCTCAAAATCGCCTACTTCGGGTGATGGCGCTTCGAATTGCAGAAGAATCAGAAAGAGCTTGGTATTATTCTCTTTCTGGAATTTTGAATTAAGTTGAATCATTAGGAGATAAACCTTGCAAAACGATCCTATTTCCAGCGACGACACAAAAAAAGAGATGCTAGCTTTCGAGGAGTATCTCAAAGAAAAAGGGCTCAAAATCACAAACCAACGTTTGTTAGTTGCTCAGAAGATATTTTCTTCACATAATCATTTTACTGCTGAAGGTCTTTTGGATGAATTAAAAGACAATAAGGATCGTATTTCCAAAGCAACCATCTACCGAATCCTAGCTATTATGGTGGAAGCAGGCTTACTTGAGGAACACGATTTTGGCAAAGATTATAAATACTACGAACATATCATCGGCCACGAACATCATGACCATATCATTTGTATGCAATGTGGTCGTATCGTTGAGTTCATAGATGAAAGAATTGAAGAACTACAGAACAAAGCTGCTTCTGAAAATGGATTTACGATTACTGGACATAGTTTGAATATTTTTGGCAATTGTTTGAATTTTGCAACTTGCGAACATAAAATCAAAAAATAGTGCCTTCTATTTTTAAAGAAAGATCGAAAGACGCCGGCTCCTTTGCAAGGACCGGTACCCTTCATTTAAATGGAATTCAAATCGAAACTCCGATCTTTATGCCGGTGGGGACAAGAGGGAGTATCAAATCTCTCTCCTCTGCAGACATTGATGAATTGGGTTATAACTTAATTCTTGCCAATACCTACCACTTATATCTAAAACCTGGCAAAGAAGTATTAGATCATTTCCATGGTCTAAAAAAATTCATGTCCTACAAACGTGCCTTACTTACCGATTCCGGTGGTTTCCAAGTCTTTAGTCTTGCCAGTCTCTTTAAATTTGAAGAAGACGGAGTTCGGTTTCAGTCCCATATTGATGGAAGCCATCATAAGTTCACACCGGCTTCTGTCATTGATATGCAAAGATCTATTGGATCTGATATTATGATGGTTCTTGACGATTGTGCTCCTTATGGAAGTGATCTCGGACGATTGGAATTAGCCCTAGACAGAACGCATCGCTGGGCTAAAGAATCATACGAATATTGGATGGAAAAGCCCAATGGTCAGAATGTTTTCCCGATTGTTCAGGGGGGAGTCAATGAATCTCTTAGAAAACGAAGTTTAGATACATTACAAAATATTGATTTTCCAGGAATTGCCATTGGGGGACTTAGTGTTGGGGAACCGAGGCCCGAATACATTCGAATTTTGGAATGTATGGCGCCTTATTTTGACCAGGCGCGTCCTCGTTATCTTATGGGTGTAGGAACCGTTGTAGACATCCTGGAAGGTGTTAAGAATGGAGTGGACATGTTCGACTGTGTGTTGCCTACAAGGAACGCTAGAAACGGCCAAGTCTTCACCTCTTTTGGCAAACTCAATTTAAGAAATGAAATCCATCGATTGGCTGATGGTCCCATTGATCCAGAGTGTGGGTGTAAAGTTTGCACAACATATAGTCTTGGCTACATCCGCCATTTACATAAAGTGAAGGAATTGACTGCTTTTTCGCTCTCAACGTATCATAATTTATATTTTATGCAAAGCTTCATGGAAAAGATGCGAAAGTCCATAGAAATAGGCAATTTTCAGGGTTTTTATGACCATTGGAAAAATTTGTTTGGTAGCTAAAATTATTAGGTTGACGTATCTCTTTTTTTTGAATGCAATTGTACCGTCATTTCTACATTGATTGTAGCTTCATTGAGGAGTCTCTAGACACACATGGAAATCACCAGAAGGGAAAAAGATAAAATCGTAGTCCTCGATATTAACGGGGAAATCGACCTTTATAACGCGCCTGAGATCAAGGATGTAATCGCCAAATTGATCGAAGAACAAAAGTATTGCATCGTCATCAATCTCGAGAAGGTTTCCTACATCGACTCTTCCGGAATTGGAGCTTTAATTTCAAGTTTGTCCAACTTGAAGAAATACCAAGGTGGGCTTAAAATCATCAACGTGGCTGGTTCAGTTCGTAAAGTATTTGAACTTACAAAGTTGACTTCATTTTTTGAAATTTTCGACAGCGAAGACGAAGCCGTCACTGCTTTCAAGTAAAAGGGGAAGCGTATTTGCGCTTCTCTCTTACAAAATCCCCCGAAGAAAAATTAAGGAGTTTGTTATGTTAAGAAAGGAAAAGACAGCAGTCTTTCTCTCTGGATTGGTATTGTTTTCTATTGGATTTGTTAATTGTGCACAAGAACTTCCAGTGAAAGAACTTGCTCTCGCAAAATCTCAAGTTGAAAGAGCCGAAAGACTTTCTGCAGAAGAATATGCACCCGAAGAGTTTTCTGAGGCTAAAAAAAGTTTAATTTCTGCAAACGAATTTGCATCGCAAGAAAATGCATCTGACTCTAAGAAGAATGCAGATTATGCCATTTCTAAAGCTTATGATGCTTTGGAAAAAACTCTTCCAAAACTTGCTGCAAAATCTCGAGAAGAAGCAGTAACTGCTATCGATGCAGCTGATGAAGCTTATGCTTCTGAATACACTCCTGAAGAATTTAAAAAAGCGGTAACGGCTCGTGATGCTGGGGAAACTAAGTTAGCACAAGCGGATGCAAGTCTTGCTTCTTATTTACGGGAAGATAAAGACGAAACTGCAAAAGAATTAAAACGTACTGTTGCTTTACAAGAATATGAAGATGCTCATAATCATTTTGTTGAGGCAGCTAAAATTAGCCAAGATGCAAAAAAAGTGGCCTTGGACCGCTCAGGATCCATTCGCCAATCTGCCGATGAAGTAGACGCAGTATTAGAAAAAGCTTATACTTATTCGAAAGGGGGTAACCCTGCCATTGATGAAGAAAAAGCAAGAGTTGCTTCTGCTCGCGAAGACATTGCTGCAGGTCGATTGAAAACTGCTGACGAAAAGATTAAAACAGCTCGTTTGGCTTCTGCTTCTATCTTAAAAACGGCAGTCCAAGATCATGCAAAAAACCGCAACTTACAAGCTAAGGAAGTTGTTGAAGATGCCAATGCACGTTTTGGAGAGCTCAATGCAGAGACTTATCTTAAATCCAATGCGAAAGAATCTTATGCAAGTACTCAAGAAAATTTAGGTGCTTCTAACGAATCTCTGCAAGCTTCTGGTAATCTTTTAGAACAAGAAAAGTATGATGATTCTATTGCTCAGTCGGAAGAAGCGATTCGTTTGGCAGAGATCTCCATTGACCAAATCGAAACTTTAAAGGGAAAAACTACTGTTGCGAAAAAAGACCGCACGGCAGTGGAAACTGACACTACAAAAAAGACAACTACTGAGGAAGGGGATAAACCTGCTTCTTCTCAAGTAGAAGAACTTTCTGGTGGTTGGAAACGTTACACTGTAGAAAAGTCAAACCCAGCAGATTGCCTTTGGAGAATTGCAGATAGAGAAGATATCTATAGCGATGCAAAACTTTGGCCTAGAATTTTTGAAGCCAATCGTAAATCGATTCGCAACAAAAATCTAATTTATCCAAAACAAAAATTGAATATCCCTCCAAAAACAGGGAAAATCGGAAACGCTCCTAAACAATAAACAATGTTTAGGTGACTCAAATAAAAAAGCTGTCGTAAGGGCAGCTTTTTTTTTGTCTAAAGAATAGGACCATATGATAAGAGGATACACAACTCCTGTAACGGAAATCACGGAAAAAGACTTTGAAGCATTAGTTCATTTGGCTTTGGAGGAAGACCTACCTTCTGGTGATATTACCACAGATTCTCTCTTTTCTATAGAGGATTTATGTAAGGCAGAACTTTTGGCAAAGGAAGATGGTGTATTGTGCGGCCTTGCAGTTTTACCTTGCCTCATCCGAAAAACCAATGCCAATGTGGTCTGGAAACCCATTCTCACTGATGGGGCCCCGCTTTCAAAGGGAACTATCATCGGATCTTTGGAAGGTTCTCTTGTCTCCGTTTTGAAAATGGAACGAATTCTTTTGAATTTTATCCAATACCTTTCTGGAATTGCAACAAATGCTAGTAAGGTGGCAAAAGAGTTTCCCGATCTTCTTATTTTAGATACCAGAAAAACATTGCCTGGCTATCGTAAACTTGCCAAGTATGCAGTGTATACTGGAGGTGGTGCCAACCACCGATTGAATTTGTCTGAAATGGCAATGCTTAAGGACAATCATGTAGCAAAAGCAGGATCTATCCAATCCGCTGTACAAATTGTTCGAAATGCTAATCCAGGAAAAAAAATAGAACTAGAAATCGATGGTCTATCACAATTGGATGAAGCTATGAGCTCTAATCCCGATATTATTTTGTTAGATAATTTTTCTGATTCTGATACGGAAAAAGCAATAGAAAGAATCAAAGGAAATTCGCCTCAAATTCGAATTGAATGTTCTGGTGGGATCACACCAGAAAAGTTAAAGTTTCTTTCTAGGTTTCAGGATATTGGTGTAAGTATGGGTTATTTAACGCATACTGTAAAGTTTTTGGATATAAGTTTGGATATCAAATAATGGGATTATACCAAGACATTAAAGATAAACGGGAGTTATTCGAAGCAGTCCAGAAAAGATTGGGGCCAGAAAAAGCCACATTTATTGAAAAAGCCTACAACATTGCAGACAAAATGCATGAGGGGCAAAAACGTTTGTCTGGCGAACCATACATCATCCATCCTATGAATGTTGCCTCTGTCCTTGATGAACTGGGGTTAGATGAAAGAGCAATTGCGGCAGGTCTTTTGCACGATGTGGTGGAAGATACTAGTTATAGCAAAGAGGATATGGCTCGTGAATTTGGAGAAGATATCGCAGCACTTGTAGAAGGTGTAACGAAAATTTCTGAAATCAAATCGCAATCAAAAGAAACAGAAGCCGCAGAAAATATCCGAAAGATGTTACTTGCTACGATTAAAGATGTGCGAGTGATGCTAATCAAATTAGCTGATAAAACTCATAATGTTCGAACTTTAAAATTCCAACCTGAAGAAAAACAAAAACGAATCGCAAAAGAAGTCCTGTCCTTATACGCACCCATTGCGGGTAGGCTTGGCGTTTATAAAGTTAAGTTTGAGTTAGAAGATTTGGCTTTCCAATCTTTGCACCCGGAAGAATACCAAGAGATCAAAAAACGTGTGTCTGCCAAAAAATCAGAACGCGATGAATATATTGAAAAGATAAAAATAATCCTTAAACAAAGATTAGCTGAGATTAGTATTGATGCTCGGATTGATGGACGGGCGAAACATTTTTATTCGATCTATCGAAAGATGGTGACCAAAGAAAAATCATTTTCGGAAATCTTTGATCTGCGGGCTGTACGTATCATAACCAATGAAATCAAGGATTGTTACGGAGTTCTTGGAATTGTTCATACACTTTGGACACCGATCCCAGGTAGGTTTAAAGATTATATCGCGACACCCAAAACGAACTTATACCAGTCCTTACATACAACTGTTTTTGGTCCTGATGGTCGTCCCATGGAAGTCCAGATTCGAACCAAAGATATGAACGCTATCGCAGAAAATGGTGTGGCTGCTCACTGGGCCTATAAAGAATCCACCAACTTATCCAGAACATCAGTCATTTTGCAGAACGGTGTAGAAAATGCCTTCCGGATGAAATGGTTAGAGATTTTAAAATCTTGGCAAGACCCAAGCCTTGATTCGAAAGAATTTATGGAAGAACTTCAATATGATCTCCATGAAGATGAGGTATTTGTTTTTACACCAAAGGGTGAGATCATCGAGATGCCTAAGGGTGCGACTGTACTTGATTACGCTTTCCGAATCCATACTGACGTGGGACTTCATGCACGTGGTGGGAAGGTCAACGGTCGAATGGTTACACTTCGTACGGAATTGAAATCTGGAGATCAGGTCGAAATTATCACTGAAAAAAGTTCCAAACCTTCACCGATTTGGTTACGAATTGTTAAAACTTCAGGCGCAAGACAGAAGTTACGTGCTTATTTTAGAAAACTACAAGAAGATTCACAAAGAGAAACGATTGGTTCTGTATTGGAAGCATCAACACATACGATTGATGAAAACACCATTAAAGAAATCAAAAAAGTAAAAATCAAAAAACCTAACAAGGCACACCCACACCAGGAAGAATCCAAAGAGTTTGGCATTTCTGTGGCTGGTTGGAATGATGTACCTGTTCGTGTTGCATCTTGTTGTACGCCTATCCCAGGGGATGAGATTATTGGATTTATTACCCGTGGTAGAGGAGTGAGTGTCCATAAAAAGGACTGTACCACTGCAACCAAACAACTCGAGTGGATGAAAACTATACCTGTTCGTTGGGAAGGACCAGGGGAACCGATCCCAATTCAAATTGAAGTGCGAGCAAAAGATGTACAGGGAATTTATTTGTCGATGGTGGAATCTATTTCTAGCACAGAAACTAATATTCTGGAAGCTGGGGCTTCATCCCATCCCAATGGAACTCTTACCGCAAAATTTATGTTAGAAGTGGATCATTTGGATCAGCTGAAAGAAATTTTGGAAAACTTGCGTATGATCCAAGGTGTGGTTTTTGCTGAACGAGTTAAAAAATAAACCATTGCACTTGGTTAGGTGCCAATTTGAAGTAAATTCCTTGTTCCGACTTTGTTTGTGAATAACTATCGCCAGTCACAATATCAGTTAACAAAGGTTGGAATTGGATTCCATCTTGGAATGGGATCCAACCAGATGCTTCGAACGTTTGTTCATTCCAAAGGAAAAGTTCTGTTTGGGTTTGAGTTTGGATGGCTTTGATAAAAACAGATTTTCCGTCATATTCTCTGTATTCTGGCCAAAAAAAACAAGAATTGGAATTTCTTTTCGATGAAGTATCAAGGGCTCGTTTGTAAAAATTTTCTGATTTTTCGTTTGTTTCTTCATTGTCAGATTGGATTAATTGGACCGGGATTTTTTGGGAGTACCCTAACTCTTGTCCGGCGTGGAATAAAACAATACAATCCGTTGAACAAAGTAAACTAAAATAGGAATGAGAAATTTCACCAAATTGGTTTTTGGCTCTATCTTCGTCGTGATTTTCTAAAAATTCAATTTTTTTTAATTCAGAATTTTTTCTAAGGTTCTCAGAAACAAAAGCATAATTTTGATTTTTAAATGCATCATACATAGACTTATCATAACTGGCATTAAATCCTAAACTGAGAAGTCTATCCTCCAATCCCCAATAGGCCTCCGCATAAAATTTAAAATGGGGGAATTCTACTCGAACGGAATCGATAACACGGCTCCAGTCATAAAAAGATTTTTTCCCATGAGTTTTTTCAAAAACTTCAGGTAGGAGTAACATAGCCATATCGCAACGAACACCATCACATTGTTTGGCGATATTTTTTAATATTTTTATATGTTTTTTTTCCACTTCTGGATTTGAAAAATTCCATTGGATGGTATCGGTCCAACCGTCAAAATAGGGATCTCTTCCATGTACATAATAGTTTCCATTTTTATGTAAAAATGAATTTTTAGATAATACTGATTCGTTTGCGATTAAAAATAAATCAGGATTGGTATCAATAAGCGGGGAGTCGATGGCCATATGGTTTGGCACAAAGTCCAGGATTAGTTTTTTTTCGAATTGTTTTAGCATTGAATAAAAGTTGGTGAAGTCCTTCTCCCTTGTGACAAGGGGGTCAGGTAGGTAATCGAAAATAGAATAGGGTGATCCATAAATATCTTCTAACACTAGGTTTTGTTTTGCGGAGTGGAAGTTTGGTTGTAGTTCCTTCATGGTTTGGGCAATGGTCCTAGATTTGGGGCTATTTTTCCAGACCCCCATGAACCAAAATTCATCTGCCCAAAGAAAGCTAGGGGATTTTTGAAGGTAAAGTAAGAGAGATTCTAATGGTTCTTTCATTTTTGCACAAAAAAGCCTTGAGCCTATCTCGTACAAATGGATTTGATGGAAGGGATGTTTCATAACAAAGTTCAATTACTCAAGTATAGTTCCTCCTTCGGCAAGATAGTTTTGGTTGGTTTGACAGGACTTTTGTCAATGCTCCTTACCTTAAATTGTTCTGAAGAAGATACAAAAGAACCATTGTCTAAGGTAAATGACCTTCCTTGGCAGGGTGATATTGCTTCCATCCCCAATGCGCTTCGTGAGAAAAATCCAGTGGCGGACCCAAAGGCAACGAAAGGTGGAAAGATCAGAGTTTACTCTCATCAGTTTCCAAAATCGTTAAATTATTATTTAGATCAGTTTACCACAACAGCCCGTATCTTTACGAGTTTGTATGAACCACTCACTGGTTATCATCCTCTTACTCTAGAAACCATTCCTCATTTGGCGAGAGATTGGAAGATCTCCCCTGACAAAAAGAAATTTACATTTTACTTGGATTCAAATGCTCGTTGGTCCGATGGCAAACCAGTCACCGCAGATGATGTCATCTTTACTTATGATACGATCATGAATCCAAAAAATGGAACCGCAGTATTTCGTGTTTCCTTATCTCGTTTTTTAAAACCGGTAAAATTGGATGACCTAACCGTTGTTTTTGAGGCAAAAGAAGTTCATTGGAATAACTTTAACGATATTGCTTCTTCCATTTTTATCCTTCCTAAACACCACTTTGAAGGAAAAGATTTCAACAAAGAGAATATGGAATTTCCCGTTGTATCCGGTCCTTACAAAATCACAGAAGTAAAAAAGAATCGTTACATTAAATTGGAAAGAAGAGGGGACTGGTGGCAAAGAGCATATCCTTTCAATGAAGGTCGTAATAATTTTGATCAAATTGTATATAAAGTTTATAACGAAGAAGCCGTAGCTCTCCAAGCATTTAAAAAGGGAGATATTGATATCTATCCTGTTTATTCAGCTTTTGTTTGGGTAGAAGAAGCAAATGGAGAACCTTTTGATAAAAATTGGATCGCAAAACAAAGGATCTTTAATTTAAAACCGATTGGGTTTCAAGGTTGGGCGATGAATTCAAGGCGAGCCATCTTCTCAGACAAACGTGTGAGAGAGGCAATGAACTTACTTGTGGATCGTAAACTTATGATCGATAAACTAGCGTATGGTGAATATGATCCTACTAATAGTTATTATCCTGATTTTTATTTAGGTGGTGAAAAAAATCCGAACCAACCTACTGAATTCAGTATTGAAAAAGCAAGGAAACTACTTGCAGAAGCGGGTTGGAAACCAAATGCAGAAGGAATTTTGGAAAAGGATGGAAAACCTTTTCAGTTTTCTATCCTAGACCGTGATAAAAAAACAGAAAAGTATTTCACTGTGTTTTTGGAGAAAGCAAAGGAAGTCGGAATTCGAGCATCCATTGATACATTAGATTTGGCTGCTTGGAGTGAACGAGTGGACAAATATGATTTTGATATGACTTGGGCTGCTTGGGGATCTGGAATCTTTAAAGATCCTGAATCACAATGGCTTTCTAAATATGCCGAAGAACCAGGACAACCAAACTTACCTGGGTTTAAACTTGCGGAAGTAGACAAACTCATAGAAAAACAAAAAACGGAATTTTCTATCGCCAAACGAAATGAAATTCTAAAACAAATCGATCGTATAGTTTATAAAGAGTATCCATATGTTTTGTTATGGCATTTACCGAGTACAAGACTTTTGTATTGGCAAAAATACGGAGTACCAAATCTCCCATTAGGAAAGTATGGTGATGAAAGTTTTTCTTCTGACTACTGGTGGTATGATGAAGAAAAAGACAAAAAGTTGTCTGAGGCATTGTCCAAAAAAGAAAAATTTACAGAATACGAAGCTGTGGTTCGTTGGAAGTAGAATTTAAATAGTGCAAGAGAAAAAAGGTCCAATTAAGGGGATCCGCGACAAGATCACCCAACTCTGGAGCCAATATCCAAACTGGGGAAAAATTCCTCAGTTTTTGGAGTTATTGGAAAAGGGTCTCGACAAAGAGTTGTTTGTCGACCCCGATAAACAAGAGATCCCCATTCCCATTGAGGATCTCCCTGTTGATGAAGTTTTAAGAAAATCCGGTTTTTTTCGTAATTTTTACGAAAAACTTTTTCCCGTTTCCCATGTGTTTCGAATCACTTACCGATACGATCGGGAATTTTTGGATAACTTTATGCCTCTCTCTCAGGATGGTTATATTGGCAGAGGTTCCTATAAATTTGTTTACAAACTCCCGTGGAACCAAGTGGTAAAAATTGGGAAGTCCAAGTTACCTTCCGATGCAATCTTTGGATCGCTTTTCAAAGAAGTAGGAAGAGATATTACTCGGTTTTTAAAACCAGAGGAGATAGAGTTAAGAGATTTTTTAAAAACCCAAACTTCCCGCGACTCCAAAAAAGATGAAATCGATTTTAAATTCAAACGATTGGGTTTGGAGAGATTACATTATTGGAAATTAAAATCTCTCATTCCTGATTTAGTAGTGCCCACCAGATTTTTTATGGGATTAAGAGTCAGAAACAATCCTTTTGGAATTCCGAATGTAACTCTCACGCCTTGTGACCAACAAACTCTCCTTGCAGGAAAACATCTGAAAGAATTTACAATACGGAATGAAAAATTAGAACAAAATCCAATTTTAAATAAACTATTTCCTAAATGGAAATTGAATTTTGATTCTCATCGGTTTGGAGTGATATCAAAATCCAAACTTAAGAAAATTGCCGTTGATTTCAATCGTGTAATTGAAGTTACCAAATTTTTAGCAGAAGAAGAAAAACTGATCTTTGATATCCATGCTGAAAATATAATCATCACTCTACCCGATTTCGAATTAAAAATTTTCGACTTTCACGTTTTTGATGACTATTTGTATGAACCCTCTGAGGAGAATCCAACTCCAGAGATGGATCATATACTCATCATTGAAGAGTTTATCAAATCATTTGAACTGGATTAATTTATGTTGTCTTTAAAACGAAATTTACCTTCCTTTTATTTACTTTCTTTCCTATTTTTAGCCTTTGGATTTTACCAAGCCTACAAGTGGCAGTGGATCTGTGATGATGCGTATATTAGCTTTGTGTATGCAAGAAATTTATCCGAAGGTTTAGGCCTTGTATTTCATTTGGGTGAAAGGGTCGAAGGATATACTAATTTTCTTTGGACCATTGTTTTATCGTTAGGTGACTTAGTGGGGATTAAACCACAAACTCTATCGATTGGAACGGGAATTTTCTTTTATTTGTCTACGTTGTTTGTTTTTTTTAGAGAAGAGAATCGACTTACACTCGGAAAGGTTTATCCACTTCTAATAGTTCACCTAGCTGTATTTTACCATCTATTTATCTTCGCAACGTCTGGACTTGAGACTTCACTATTTACTTTTCTCATCTGTTTCGGGTTACTATTATGGGAAAAGGAAAGCGACTTTCTTTTTATAGTTTTTTTCCTTTCGGCCCTAGTTCGACCGGAAGGGGCACTCTTTTTATTTCTTGTTTCTTTAGATTGGATTTTTCGTAAAAAGTATTGGAAACCCTTGGCTTTTGGATTTTTGTTTTTATGTTTCCTTGGATTTCGTTATTTTTATTATCAAGACATACTTCCAAATACCTTTTATGCCAAAGGAAATAAAGGGGCTTACTTTTTGCAGGGAATCTATTATTTTCTTTATTTCCTCAAGTCCTACCCTTTATACCTATTAGTAATTTTGATAGCAGGGATTCAAATTTATAAGTCTATTCGTTATCAAAAGGAACTACGGTTTTTATTTTCCTCGGTAATCTTCTATATTCTATATGTTTTTTATGTAGGAGGGGATTTTATGGGGAACCGGTTTTGGATTCCGATTTTACCGTATCTTTCCTATTTAGCATTTCGGCAAATCAGTGAATGGGATTTACATTCTCAAATAGAGTCCAATCAATCTTCTTTATTTACTAATCTTTATGCAAAAAATCGACTTCTAGTTTCTTTTTTCTTTATACTATCAACGGCAGTGTATACGGATCCCTTAAAAATCAAAGGAACTCGTATCCCCGATTGGCATGGAATTGTCGAGGAACGGATGTTTTACGAAAACCATTTGGTTCGGACTGATGGTTATGATTTAGGATCGTTATCTGATTTCAGAGTTGCCTTCTTCGGCGCCCAGGCACATTTCATTTATTTTTTACGTCCTTCCTTTGCCTTTGAAGCAGAATCGGGCCTTACCGATAGGAATTTTGCAAAGAAAAAAGTAGAAACACGTGGGAGGATCGGCCATGAAAGTGAACTTACAAAAAAAGATTTAGATGATCGTAAGATCGATATCTTACTCGACAATCGACTTCATGGAGCTACATTGCCACACGTGCAATACACTTGGAGAACGGTTCCGATTCGCTTTTATGTTTGGAATTATGATCCTAATAAATTTAAAAAGCTCTGTGTTCGGAGTGATTGGAATTGTGATGATCTATATCAAGTTTTTCAAACCAACCATTGGGATCCAAACCAACCAAAATCGTTTGAGTAGAATCAATGAAATTTATACAAGTTTTTTCCACAAACTACGGTAAAGTCCTCTATGGAACCGCTGGCAAACAAAGTTTAGAAAGTTTAAAAGAAAAATATCCAGTGTATCCGAAAAATCCAGAAGGATGGAAAGATTATACCGAAGACTGGGTAAAAAGGGAATGGAAAGTTTCTTCGCCTCAAATCATAACACTAAACCAAGAGCATGGCAATTCGATCCATTTTATTTCTCGGGAATCAAAAATCCTAAATGAACTAATTGTTTTAGAAGGCGATGGATTGTATACAGAATCTGAAAATAGAATTCTATTTGTTCGCACAGCGGATTGTGTGCCAGTCTTTCTTTACTCTAACAAACGACCGTTTGTTGCCATTGTTCATTCTGGTTGGAAAGGAACAAGTCTAGGAATCACAGAACGATTGATTGATGAAACTTTACGTTTGGGTTATGATTTAGAAGAGCTACAATTAGAGATTGGTCCTTACATCCAAAGGTCTGATTACGAAGTAGAGGAAGATGTAGCCGAACATTTTCTTTCTTTAGGGGATGCCGTTTGTCATCCGATAGGACACGGGAAGTTTTTACTAGATGTGGGTCTTGCGATTGAGATGCGAGTGAAGATGCGTTTTCAAAATTTTAATGGAATCAAAAATCTACATACCAATGTATACAGAAGCCCTCTTTACTTTAGCCATAGGGCAAAAGAAGAGGGCCGTAATTTAAACTTTATACTTTGGGAATCTTAAGAAGAGTTTCTTTGATTTTTTCTAGGATTTTTTCTCGTTTGATTGGTTTTACGATATAATCCATTGCTCCATTTTCAAGAAGAGATTTGATCACCGAAGGAGTATTCTCTTCTGATATGAAAAGAATCCTTGGGAGTACACCCATATCTTTCATATCCCAGAAAGCAGCATACCCATCCACCTCAGGCAGGAAAATTTCAATCGTAACAAGATCAATCTGTTGGCGATTGTCTTTATACATTTGTAAAAGTTCTTTTCCCGTTTCGGCAACTCCGATGATTTTGAAACCTTCTGATTCCAAAATCTGTTGGAGTTGTTTGGATTGGAATTTGGAATTCTCTGCTATGAGAATTTGATAAGGTCTGCCTGTCGGTCCGATGCCTGCTTGCATATAGTTCTCCGTAGTTTAACCAAGTGCCTTTTCGATTTCAACACCAATTTCTTTTGTACCGAGGACGGATGTTCCTTCTTCTGCGATATCTCTCGTGCGAAATCCCTTTTTTAGAACCGTTCGAATGGCGTTTTCAATGGCCACTGCCTCTTCTTCCAACCCGAAAGAATACCGTAACATCAAAGCACCAGACAAGATTTGGGCAATGGGGTTCGCGATACCTTTTCCAGCGATATCAGGTGCAGATCCGCCCGATGGTTCATAAAGGCCAAATCCAGATTCAGAAAGAGAAGCTGATGGTAACATCCCAATGGAGCCTGTGATGATGGATGCTTCGTCTGACAGGATATCTCCGAACATATTTTCACAAAGCATCACATCAAATTGTTTTGGTTTTACTATGAGTTGCATCGCAGCATTGTCTACATAGAGGTGTTCCAAAATACAATCTGAGTATTCTGCTTTATGGAGAGCCACAACCACTTCACGCCATAAGACAGAAGTAGTAAGAACATTTGCTTTATCGATACTCGTTACTTTTTTATTTCGTTTCCTTGCCGCATCAAAGGCAGTGCGTGCAATGCGTTCAATTTCGCGACGAGAGTATCTCATTGTGTCATAGGCAAATTCTTCTGGCCCAGATCCTTCTCTCCCTTTCGGTTTTCCAAAGTAAATCCCAGAAGTGAGTTCTCGTAAAATCAATATGTCGAGTCCATCTCCGATGATATCGCCACGGATGGGGCTTGCTTTTTTTAGTTCAGGATAAATGATCGCAGGCCTTAAGTTTGCAAATAAATCAAAATGTTTGCGTAAAGGGAGTAGAGCTCCGCGTTCCGGTTGTCTATCTGGAGGGAGAGTTTCCCATTTAGGTCCACCCACTGATCCAAAAAAAATAGCACTTGCTGATTCACAAAGTTTTAATGTTTCATCGGGAAGTGGAAATCCTGTGGCATCAATGGCTGCACCACCAACTAATGCATGTTCAAAGGTAAATTCGGATGATTTGTAACCTAAAGCTTTTTTGACCACTTGGAGGGCCACATCCATTACTTCGGGTCCTATCCCGTCTCCGGCAAGTACAGCTACTTTTTTCATTTCATATCCTTTAATACTGATTCTAAAATATCCAATCCTTCTGTTGCTTTTTCTATGCTTAGAATGAGTGGAGGTATAATTCTAATTACATTTCCTGCAGTGCTATTTACAACAAGGCCACGTTTCAAACATTCTTCAACGACAGGTCTTGATTCAGAATACAATTCTACACCAATATGTAAACCACGTCCTCTCACTTGTTTGATTTTACCTGTGGATTCCATCATTGTTTTTAATCTGGCAAACATTTGTTCTGAGATCGTAGCCACATGGTCGAGTAAGTTACGTGACAATATAATTTTGAATGTCTCGTAAGCTGCTACACAAGCCAAATGGTTTCCACCAAAAGTGGATCCATGCATCCCTCGCTCCAAAACAGTTTCGTATTCTTTGGCAACTACGAGTGCACCAATCGGAAATCCTGAACCAAGAGCTTTGGCGAGAGTGAAAGCATCAGGATACATACCGTAATGTTCAAAACAAAACATTTTTCCTGTTCGTCCCATCCCTGTTTGAATTTCATCAAAAACAAGAAGTGAGTTGGTTTCTTCTGTGAGTTTACGTGCTAAATTGACAAAGGATTGGCTGAGTGGAATGACTCCCCCCTCTCCAATGATGAGTTCCATTATGATACCAGCAATGGATTCACCATATTGGTCAAATGCTTGGATGAGTGAGTCTTCGTTATTGGCTTCAACAAAGTAAACATCTGCCGCAAGTTCTCCAAATCCATTACGAACATTTTCATTTCCAGTCATGGTCATCGCAGAAAGAGTTCTGCCATGAAAACTAGAGTGGAGAGCCAGAATGACCGGTTTATCAATATTTTTTTTCACACCATGCCTACGCATGAGTTTGAAAGCAGCTTCATTTGCTTCCGTTCCCGAATTACACAAAAAAACTTTTCCAGGAATGCTATTTTCAATAATCACTTCCGCAAGTTTTGCTTGTTCTTCTGAGTAGTAGAGGTTGGACGAATGGAGAATTCTATCCATTTGGTTACGCATTGCTTCAATGAGGTCAGCTTCTCCGTGACCCAAATTGGAGACTGCAATTCCAGCAAGAAAATCAATATAACCTTTGTTATCCTGGTCAAAGATCATTTCCCCTACACCATAAGAAAAAGCTAGTGGGTAGCGATTGTATGTGTTTAAAAGATATTTATCAGAAAGTTTTTTTATTTCTTCAAATTTGGTTTTGGTTTCGTTACTCATTTTAGTCCTGCCAGCTGTAGAAATTCTGTTTCTGCCTGGGAAATTTCTTTTCCCAACGTTTCCCATAGGGCTTCGATTTCGTTTTGTTTTTTTGGTTTTTTCAGTGAAGCAAAACTGGAATACACTTTTACTTTGGGTTCTGTACCAGAAGGGCGAATGGTAAGTTTGGCATTTCCTTCTAATTCTACTTGGATGACATTGGATTTAGGCATTCCTTTGAATGCGGAGGCCTTTCCTTTTCCTTGTGCTTTTTGGATTTCGTAATCGAGAACTCCTACAACCTTTCTTCCACCAATCACCTTTCCGATAAGATTATCGGTACGAAGTGTTTCGATGGATTTTTTGATTTTGTCCTGTCCTTGGCTACCTTCCAAAGTTAAGGAATAAAGACTCTCTCGATACAATCCGTATTTTAAATAAATGGATTCTAAATAAGAAAGTAGATCCCCTTTTTCTGCTAAGATTTCCACAAAGAGTAAGGCACTTGAAAGTGAATCTTTGTCCCGAACAAAGGGTACTGGTAAGTATCCATAAGACTCTTCACCGCCAAACAAGAATATGTTGTTCTTTTTTGATTCAATTTGTTTCATCTCTTCAGCGATGTATTTGAATCCTGTAAGAACGTTTTTAATTTTGATTCCATTTTTTTTGGCTATGGCTTCTTGTAAGTCCGTAGTGACGATAGTTTTTACCAAATGATAGGTTTTGTTTTTCGATTTTTTTCTTTCTGAAAGGTATGCGGCCATGATGGATCCAATTTGGTTTCCATTTAGGTATTCATACTCACCATCTTTTCGGCGAACACCCACACCGAGTCTATCGGCATCGGGATCTGTTGCGATAAAAGTGGCAGCTTTTTTCTTTTTAGCGTAAAACTCACATAAGGCGAGGGCTTCTTTTTCCTCAGGGTTTGGATATTTGACAGTAGGAAATTCCCCGTCTGGTTTTTTTTGTTCAGGTACCAGAAACACAGATTTATATCCAAAGAAATTTAACATTTCTTTCATATAATCTCCACCAGTTCCATGTAACGGAGAATATACGATCCCTAGGTCTTGTCTAGTTTTTGGTTTTACGGAAGAAAGAATCCCTGCTTGTTTCAATTCCTTTAGATAGGTTTTGAATACAACAGGGCCCACAGGTTTCACTAATTTTTTATAATCTTTGTCTGTCTTTTTCACAAGTGGGATTTGCGACCAATTTTGGAGGTCACTGATTCTTCTGATGATAAGTGAGTCGTCTGGGGGAACAAGTTGTCCTCCATCAGAAAGATACGCTTTGAATCCATTGTATTCTGGAGGGTTGTGGGAAGCTGTGATCACAATCCCACCACTTGCTTTGTAGTAACGAATGGCATAAGAAAGAAGAGGGGTAGGAGTTACTTTGGGAAAAATAAAAACCTTTACTCCTAGTTTGGCGGCAATACCTGCTGAGAGTTCTGCAAATTCTTTGGATAACCTTCTTGAGTCATAGGCAATGACGATGGAGGCATTTTTTTGGGTATCTCTTAAATAACTAATAAAACCGAGAGCAGCACGACCTACCGTGTAGAGGTTCATCTTACCGATACCATTTCCAATCTTTCCCCGAATCCCACCGGTTCCAAAGGTAAGTGGTGTGGCATAGGCATCTACGAGTTCCGAGGATACACCTTTTTGCCAGTCTTCATAAGCCTTTTTGGCCTCATTCTGGATTTCCGATGAAAAAGGTGATTTCGTCCAAGATAGGATATTGTCTTCTGGTTTCAACATAGCTTACATACTAATCTTTTGAAGCTAAGCAGTCTGGAAATCAATTTTGGAACCTAGAGAATTTTTCATAGAAGACCGGTTGGAAAAATTTCGCCTAAAAGCATTTTGCAATTTAGGTGAGAGTGGACTTTCTCATTTCCTATTGGAAGAGGTGATGGAAATGGGACAAATTTCTTGGAAAGATCTTTCGGAAATTCCTTTGAACGATTCACCAAACCAAGGTTCCTTTGCACTGCGAGAGGCCATCGCCGATTTGTATCCAGGAGTTAGTCCAGGCCAAGTACTTGTCACAACGGGAACTGGGGAGGCTTTGTACTTAGCCTTTCATGTTGGTTTAACCCCGAAAGCAAGGGTGGCCCTCATTTGGCCCGCCTTCCAAGCCCTCTATGAAATTCCAAAGATGCTTGGGGCAGAAATCATCAAAGTTCCGCACGATCGTGCTTTCTTTGCTTCCACTTGGAAGGAGATCGATGCTGATTTATACATCATTAACCACCCCCACAATCCAACAGGAAAAACTTTTTTGGATCCTGAATGGGAGGCGGTACTGACTCACTGGAAGGAAGAAAAGAAAACTGTTCTTTTTGACGAACACTACCGGTTTTTACCGGGCAGTGGAAGTTTGGGAAAAACCGGTGTAGACCCTAACTATTCTTTTTATGGAACAGGTTCGTTTACTAAATGCTTTGGTGTAACGGGCCTTAGGGTAGGTTGGCTTGTGGCAGAGGAGGGGTTTCTAAAAAAAGCTCGTTCTTTTAAGGATTATTTGACTCATACAGTTTCTCCCATTTCCGAACGGATCGCACTCGGACTTTTAAAATCCAAAGAAAGTTTCCTTCCAAAAATCCAAAACAGAGTGCGGGAAAATATCCAAATGTTTGATTCCTTATGGAGAGACCTTCCCCATGTTAAATCTTTTGTTTCACCTGCAGGTGGGCTTGTGGGTTGGCTAGAATTAGAACCAGGAATTTCCTCTGAAATTTATGCAGACAAACTCTTTGAAAAAACAGGAGTCTTTGTTTTACCTGGAAGTAATTTCGAAGAAGAAGGTTATTTACGGATTGGGTTTGGTGAGAGAGAAGAAAAAATGAAAGAAGGTCTGTTTCGGTGGAAAGAATGCACGGATCTCATTTAAAGTCAAGCCTCCAACTCTTTCCAGGCATTGGTGAAAAAAAAGAAAAACAACTGTTTGGTGTTGGAGTATACAATTGGGAATCTCTCCTTCAATACCAAAAACAAAAAAATGAACCACTCCTTCCTGCTGTATCAATTTTAGAAGAACGAAAAGAAGAATTGGAAGACCAATTGTCAGAATCCAATTTTAGTTTTTTTACAACAGAACTTCCCAGTTTAGAGTATTGGAGGTTATGGCAAAACTTCCCTGAACGATTTTGTTTTTTGGATATTGAAACTACAGGAATTTCTGAGTCATCGGTCACAACAGTCGTTAGTATTTACCAAAATCACCGGATGCAAACCTTTGAAAGGGGAAAAGACCTGGAGTTTCTTTTTGATTCCATCACACCCGAAGACATACTCGTCACTTACAATGGAAAACGATTTGATGTTCCTTTTTTAGAAAGGGAATTTCATTACCGGGTAAAAAACCCACAACTAGATTTGATGAATCTATTGCATTCGATAGGAATCAAAGGAGGACTCAAAAAATCTGAAGTACAACTGGGACTGGTTCGTCCCGATGAAATTGCTGGAATGGATGGAAGACAAGCTCCGCTCCTTTGGTTTGAATACCAACGAACCAACAATTTAGAGGCACTTGAAAAACTCATAGCGTATAACAGAGAAGATACGAAAAATCTGGAAATTATTTTAGAAAAAACGATCGATCGACTGACAGATAATCGTTTGTTTTAGTGTGGTCCGTACATATACTCTCGAAGAATACTCATCTCCGCTTGGGTTCTTGTGAGTTTTGTTTTCACTGCATCTCCAATGGAGATAAGCCCAATGATTTTGTCTCCATCAAGGACTGGCATATGACGAAACCTTTTTGTGATCATATTGTTAAGAATATCATCCACATCCTCATCGGGTCCAGCCACTGTGAGTTGTGTGGTCATTACATCTTTTAATTTGATTTTGTCTAAGTTGGCGTGGTCTTTGGCTACAACTCGCATCAAATCTCGTTCCGTAAAAATTCCCACAAGTTTGCCTTGAAAGGTAACTATGAGTGATCCTACTTTGGCACCAACCATCATCTGAGTGGCTTCCAATACATTTTTATCTTCTTCGATGGAAAGAACTGAAGACGCTTTGTCTTTTAAGATATCTTTTACGGACATGATTCCTATCGGTTTATAGGAAATTAGAGAGATAGCAAGAAATTTTTAGGAGGAATCCTTGGAAGAAACGGGTTTTTGGAGCGTATCGGGATCGAACCGATGACCTTCTGAATGCAAATCAGATGCTCTCCCAGCTGAGCTAACGCCCCGTATCTTTATGGGCCTGACAAGATTTGAACTTGTGACCCCTCGCTTATCAAGCGAGTGCTCTAACCAACTGAGCTACAGGCCCGGGATACGAACAGTATTTTTCGACAGGGGTCTGTGGGCAATCTTTTTTTACGATTATTTTAAGAAAGTATTCTAGAAAATTTAGAGTGAAATTTCTAAGATTAGATCATCTAACAAGAGTAATGCCTCTTGTTTCCATTGAAACACTCCCGCTTCAATCGTACAATAGCCTTTTTTTTCCCAACCTTCGATTGTTCTAATGTATTTGGTTTTTGCATTTCCATCCAAATAGGAATCTATAAAATCCAGATACCGAAAAGGTGAAAACAATCGAAATAGTGTGAGGCTCAGTTCTGTTGTTGGATCGGTAGGTTCATACTTTGTGTTGGTTTGTTTTTTTTGATACAAACTAGAATTTCTAGGATTACCATACCTTTGTCCTTCGATCATTCCATGAGCACCGGGCCCGATGCCTAAGTAAGGTTCATAGGTCCAATACTTTAAGTTGTGTCTAGATTCAAAACCTGGTTTTGCATAATTGGAAACTTCATACCAATTGTATCCATATTCTTTTAGTAACATAGGTAAGTTGGTAAGAATTTCCGATTGGATGTTTTCTTCCGGCTCTCCCTTTTTTTTGTCTGCTACATCACGAGAATACTTTGTTCCCTTTTCTAAAGTTAAGGAATACAAACTCAAATGGGGGAGTCCTGCCTCTAAAAATATGTTTAAATCTCTATAAAATGAATCTTTAGAAACTCCTGGAATTCCATACATCAAATCAATTCCCACACGTCTTATTGGAGAATTTTTTAGAACATCGACTAGAGATCCGTAACGAATTGCATCATAATGGCGACCGAGAAATTCCAAACCCTTCGGGGAAAAGGTTTGGACTCCTACATTCACTCGGTTGATTCCTATCGTGTGGTAATCTTCTAAAAGTTCGGAATTTAAGTCTTCCGGATTCACTTCGATCGAAATTTCCGTATCCTCTGCAAACGTAAATTCGGAACGTAAAAAATCCAAAAGTTGTTTCCAATTGTTAGAACTTGCTTTAGAAGGAGTTCCTCCACCAAAAAATACGGTATCAATTGTTCTTTTACTAATTTCAGGAAAATGAGTTTTCCGTTCTAAGATTTCCTTTTTATAAGATTGGAATAGCGACATTTCATCGTTAGCTGGGGATGCTCCAATTCCTTCGGAATAAAAATCACAATAGTCACATTTTTTGAAACAGTAGGGAAAGTGAACATAGACTCCCAAATAGGAATTTCGGACTTGCCAGATGGATTGTTTGTCTAATAGTTCCATAGGTATGAAAAGGTTGGCTGTGATTCTATTTCTATTCAGAATCTCTTCCACTCCGATCCTTTCACAGACACTTGTAGAACCAAACCAAAACTTTCTTTGGGAAACATTTTCTTTTGTATTTCCTGAACCTGTTGTGGTAAAACTCGAATCCACAACGAATCAAAAACTCACCGTTTATCCTGCCAAACGTGATGGATTTTTTATGGTCGTGCGAACTCTTCCTTGGACGGAACCCTTGGCTGATAAATCACTTTGGATGGATTCAGTCTTTACGCGGGGGATAGACCTTAAGGCATTTCCAAAAACTTTAGGAAACCTAAACTTCCAAGTGTTTCAAGCAGACCAAATTCGTAACCAAAACGCCCTTCGGAACCAAGTGTGGATTCGTATGGATGCCAAACCAGCCTTATGGATCTGGATCCAATGGAAGAGTGATCGTAAAGACCTTACAGAATTCTTTGAATCCAACCGCTTTCTTTCGCTTTAATCGTAAGTCCTAGAGTTTTATGCTTGTCTCTACTTATTTCCTCGAAAGATTGGAAGTCAGTGGGGCCTATAGCTCAGTTGGTTAGAGCAGCAGACTCATAATCTGCGGGTCGAAGGTTCGAGCCCTTCTGGGCCCACAAAACAGGGAAGGAATCGATATTCTATGGAGTTTTATGAAGTAAAAATCTCAGATATCAGCCTGACCAATGTAGGCTTTGCTGTTTTCTTACGTCCCAAGGATTCAGATGATAAACGAGTGGTTCCTATTTTTATTGGACCTTTAGAAACCCATTCCATCACAACTGTCATCGATGGAACCAAACCTCCAAGACCTATGACTCATGACCTCATGTTGTACATGTTAACTTCACTGGGTGCCACTGTTCTCAAAATCACAATCGAAGAAATTATCGACAGTACCTTTTATGCAAAGATCCAACTTCGTAAAGACGAAGAGATCATTACTCTAGATGCAAGGCCTTCCGATTCTATCGCCCTTGCCTTACGTGCCAATGCTCCTATTTTTATCGCTAAATCCGTGTTAGATGAAACAGGGATCATCATGAAAGAGGATGAAATCCAAGGGGAAAGTATTTCTTCTGAGAAAAAAATCCAAGCATTACCAAAATCGAATCTTCAAATTTTAGAAGAAACTTTGGAAAACGCATTAAAAACGGAAGATTACGAAACTGCAGCTAAAATCAGAGACCAGATCAAAAAGCTCATAGAGAACAGTTAAGACAAGTTTCATTCTTAACTATGTCTCATAGAAAATCAAACGATTAGAATTTTTTAATTGTAATCCCACCTTTTCTTTCTTAGACTTAGATTCCAAAAATAGGGCTCTGTTCCCTTTATAGGAAAGTTGTATGGAAAAATTGGTTATGGATGTTGTCAATGCTGGAATCGCTCTGTTTCGTTCCGGAGAAGAAAAGTTAAAAACCGCTGTTGTTGATTTAGAAAAAGTTTATAATGATCTAAAATCAAAAGGGGAATTGGATAAATCGGCTGAGTCTCAAAAGATTCGTGACCTGTTAAGCAAAACGATCGCAGATGCACAAGGCGCGATTGGAAAAACTAACGCGAGTTACGATGAAGTACTTGCGAAACTTCAAGCGAATTACCAAACCATCTACCAACAAATTGATACCGCAATTCCTCCACAAGTGAAGGAAAAGTTAAAACAAACGTTAGATGAATTAAAAGTTTTGATTGAAAAAGCAAAAACGAAATAGTTCTTTCTGTTTTCTCGGTAAATTTTAAGAAAAAGCCGCAGAGATTTCTGTGGCTTTTTTTATTTGTTTTGGGAGATTTGCCTAGATGAGTACGTCCCCAAAACGAATCAAATTCATACTTTTCCTGATTGTTTTTACGGACATGATGGGTTTTTCCCTTTTGTTTCCTTTGTTCCCCAAAACCTTAGAATTCTTCTTATTAAAAGGGGATGATGTCCTATTCCGCATGTTCTATTCTTCTGCAAACCTTTTGTCCTTTGGCGGAGATACAAAGTATACCTTTGTATTGTTTGGCGGAATCCTAGGTAGTATCTATAGTTTTTTGCAGTTTATTGCTGCACCTGTTTGGGGAAGGTTTTCTGACCATTCGGGAAGACGTGCTATTTTACTTTTTACAACACTTGGCAACACACTCGGTTATATTCTTTGGTTGTTTTCCTCCCAGTTTTGGATGTTTGTTCTCAGCCGTGTGATCACAGGAATGATGGGTGGTAACTTGTCGGTAGCTTCCGCAGCGATGGCGGACCAAACAGATGAAAAGTCAAGGGCAGCAGGGATGGGTTTTCTCGGTGCTGGGATTGGCCTTGGGTTTGTGATGGGACCACTCCTTGGGGGGATCAGTTCCCAATGGACTTTTTTAGATTTTTTATATGAGAAAGGTAACGCAGTTGTTTTTCCCGCTTCCGCTCTGTTTGCCATTTTGGTTTCTCTTCTTACTGTCATTTTGGTGTTTGTATTTTTACCAAAAAACAAACCAGAAGTAGTTCCTGAAAAAGAAATCCATCCTTTTCTCTCGTTGAAGAAAATTGAATCTCGTAATCTGGTTCGTATTTCGCTTTTGAACTTACTTTTTGTTCTTAGTTTTTCTGGATTTGAATTTGTTGTGAATTTTTTCCTATCGGATCGTTTTCAATTCTCTCCTAAAGAAATAGGATTCACTTTTTTATACATTGGAATCATCATCATACTTGTACAAGGTGGGGTGGTGCGTCGTTTGTCCGGGAAAGTTTCTGAAAAAAGAATTTCTCTTTACGGCGCAGTTCTCGTTGTGATTGGAATGGGACTTCTTGTGAGTTTTGGTACCAGTTTTTCGGGACTTTTCACATCCTTATTCTTTTTGGCATTTGGAAGTGCGTTAGTCAATCCAGGCCTTTCTTCATTTGCATCGCTTGAAAGTGGGAAAGGGGATTTGGGAAAATCGCTTGGCCTCTTCCGAAGTTTTGGTTCCCTCGGAAGAGCCGTTTCACCAGTCGTATTTTCTTTGTTATACTTTCAACAAGGACCAAGTTTGGCCTTCTTTGTATCCTTTGTCCTACTGATAGGATTTGGAATTTTACTTTTTACACAAAAAGAAAAAACAACTTAAAGAAAAGATTCTAACTTTGCACGAAGCATAGGAAACATTACTTTTTCATCCAACTTCTCTCCAGTAAGGGAAGTGCGGACAAGAAAACTGTCTCGGATTTTTCCGTCAAAACTATTGGCGGTAAAACTAATGATATCAATTCCTAAATGAAAGAGAGACTCTGTAATTTGGAATAGAATTCCCGGAGTGTCTTTCATCCTAAGGTCCATGACTGTAAAGTCAGAAGAGATAGGATTGTAGAGTTTGAGTGTCGCCTCAGAGTCTCCGATTTTACGTACCAAAACCTCTTCTTTTGCATTTTCCCGTAAATACATGGCCACAGTTTTTCCTTCGTAAAAAAGAGAGTAGAGATCCGTTCGGATTTGAGACAAAAGTTCTTCCGTCATTTCTCCTCCGTCCCAACTACGAATCACAAAGAGATCTTGGACATGTCCGTCACTTGCGGTTTCCGCCACTGCTTCTAAAATATCCCAACCATGGTTGTAAAGAACAGAAGTAACCCGGTAGAGAATTCCCAAATCATCTTGTGAAAGGGAAATTTTGAGAAGGGTCGTATCTTTTCTTGGGACACAAGAAACATGTAGGATGGGTTTTTTGATTTCTTGCATAGTTTGCGCCATAGAACTCTCCCTTAAAATCGGCATTCTGCTTAGAACATAAACAATCGGTGATTGGAAAAGGCCAGACCGGTTCTAAAAAAGCCGTTCTCTAACGAAATTGCAAAAACAGTGCCAATTAGTCGTTAGAAGGAAAATTTTGCTCCTACCATAACAGATTGGACGTTTTGCGCGACTATCGCTTCGACAGTGAGTTTTGTGATGAGGGCATTGATTTCGATCCCCGCTATCAGGAAGTTTGTGGTATTAGGTGCTTGTGCTTTCCCACTTAAGTCCATCGTAAGTGTTCCTGTTTTAGTTTGGCCCAGTGCAGAAGTAGGAATGAGGGCGGCAATCTCAGGAGAAAGTGAAGCAGAAATTGCTGCCGAATCCAATGCTAAAGTGAGAGGACCTGTGCGTGTTAGGTTCAGTGACGAACTTCCAAAGTTCATCGAAGCACCAGCACCAGCAAATATAGTAAAAAAATAAAACATTCTAAATCCAGTGCGAATGTCTAAAGGAACACTGGTAACCGTGCTCGAGTAGTTAAATGTTGTGGCTCCACCCCAGGTTCCAATCGCTGGACCTAGAGTCAAAGTTTGTGATTTATTATCATTATAAGTGACATCAATCACTTGTCTTTGGTAGTGGAGGCCAAGTCCCATCGAAATTCCTGAGAACTCAAAAAGCCCAACTCCATCGGAATAGTTTTCAATGATATGAAATCGTAAGGTGAAACCTCCCGTAGTAATGTCGCCACCTAGTTCTACGTTTTTATTTTGGGCTTCTATGGCTTTTTGTACATCACCTTGGGCAAAATTAAATTTGAATCCATGAAGATATAAGTTAAACCTGTGAAGGAAAGTTTTTAGTTCTGGTTCTGTATCGGAGGGTCCTCCTCCCATAAGCCAGCCTAAGTTAATCGCCATAACAAAGTTAGGTGCAAGAGAAGCACCTACGTTGGGGAGTTTTTGAAAACTGAGACTTTGGTAAGCCACATTGATATCTTCTTTTTGTTGGCCAGCGATTCCAAGACCTGCCCCTACTTGGAATCGGTTTACAATTCCTGGTCCCATAAGAGAAGAGTTGATATTAGAAATCACCGCAGCTTCCGACATGGTTGCGAGCACTTTGTCCGTATATTGAAGTTGTAATGCCGTATCTAAACTATTGATTTGAGATTGGATGGTTGTGGGTAGGATAGTACAAGCATCCCCCGTACAAGTTACTTTTGCCTGCAGAGAAACATTCACAAAGAAGCTAGAGCTGATTGTTAGGAAAAGGATACCAATACGGAATTTCATGTTGCCCCTATTATACCAAATATCGGAGATTGGTCTATGCTTTCTTAACAAATGGAGGTGGTTCTATTTCCTAGTTTACAAGTTCGAATTTCTGTAAATCATGAGGACTATGGCCCCCATCCAAGAAAAACGGAAACATGTCCGAGTACAACCACTAGAAAAAGAACCTGTCGAGATCCATCTTATGGGAACGGCCCTTCTGGACGTTTTAAAAGCGAGTGACATAAGTGTAGGTGGGGTTGGAGTCATTGCCCCTAACCATTTTGACGAATGGGATATGAATGAAACAGTAGAGATTCTTGTTGCCCTACCTGGGGATCTTGAAGATTTTTTGGCTCGTGGTGTGATCAAACAAATTGGTAAAAAATCTAAAGAAATTGGGGTCTACGGTGTTCAATTTACAGAAATAGGCCCGAAGGGAAAACAAGACCTTCAAGTTTATGTCAACCGCATGGTAAGACAAGGTCGCGAAGTAAAATAGTTTTATTTGATCTAGAAAAAATAGTAGATTTCTCTGTAAAATCGTAACAATAGCACTTTCATCACAATCCTTTTTGTTTTCTGTTTTTTAGTATATCCTAATTAACGAATTTATCTATCGAAATTAGTAAAAAAATCTCAGGAGTTTTTATGGCAATGGTTCGGCTCTCTGGTGTTTCCCGATTAGATCAGTTAAAAATATACACTCCTATTTTCATTCATTCGTTGGAATATTCCCATAAAAGGGAACTGATGTTAACGGACCAGGCTGCTAAACTTTTGACTACTCTCCGTAAACTTTGTGTTCCTGATATGAACCAAAATTACTTTGCCTTCCGCTTGAATGTTGACACAATCAAAGAAAATGAACTGAAAGTTTACGGTAAGGGAATGGTCACACTGGTCCAAAATTTATTGGATCATGATTTAGCAATGCCAGTTTTTTATCTTATCAGATCAGAAGCTGAGGAGAACACTAACGAGCCGATAGAAAAAAGTCCTGAAATAGGACCGATAGAAATTGAATTGGCAATTGTTTCTTATGCTGGGGATCGAGTAGAGGAAAAGTATTCTTTCGCTTTTAATGCGATTGCTGCAAGATCGTTTGTTAACATTCAGAATTATTTGGTCGATAATTTCCATTTTGAAGTAGAAGATTTTTTCAACTTAGATCCGAATTTATTAAATACGAAGCCACTTTCAATCATTCGTTCGATCATTGAAGGATTTGAAACACCGTTCCAAATTAAATATGAGAGTAGAGTGGAACTGATTGAATATTTGGAACAAGGTTTTTTAGATTCGGAAATTTATTTTCTAATCCCTATTGTTGGTTGGATATATTTTGATACAACTGATTCGGTAAAGAAAGCCGAAGAGATGGAGCCATTTTTCTTTCAAATTATAGTTCCGTTGTTAATCGAAATAGAAAACCAGATTGCCGAAAGTTTTAATACTCTGCAAATCCAATTAAATGATCACAAGTTTGATGAGTTAAGGCCCAAAATCTATCTGCCTCAAATAGAATTTACTGAGTTTGTAAGTTCGATTTTACCCATTGAAGAAAATCCAATTATTGAATTTGTAAAGATTTTCCATTTGGTTTGTAGTATGGCAGAAAAAGTTTCTGAGGAAAAAGCAAAGAAGGAAGCGAAACAACATTTTGATATATTATATTCAATGCTTAAGAACGGTGATAATTTTATTTCACGATTTCTGTTGATTGACCAAGCCATGTATGGAGGACATGACCGGGTTTTACAGGAATTAAAAAATGCAGAAGATGTTATTTTTTGTGAATACTATTATAATTCTAGTTTTTACTGGATTTTTCTTTCCAAGGATGTTGAGTCAGCTTGTATCGTAATGGATAAAATCATCCAACATTATTATTTAGGAGACCATACTTTGTTTATGTTTGAAACATTGATGGAGAAGTATCCGAATGTCAAAAAAAGTTTATTATCCAATAAGAAGTTCAAATCATTATACAACAAAACTAAAAATATTGTTTATTGGAAACAAGTTCCGTTTCTATATCGATTGTTTCGGGTTTTTATTGGGGAAGAATTTCCTGTAGGTTGGGAAAAGGAAATTCTTTCTAAGGTAAAATACAACCAAATGAAAGTGAAGTATTTGCCTAGGAAAATCAAATCTTAGTTTGTTTGTCGATTTCCGAGCTGAATAATGGGTTGTCAAAAAAAATACAACCAAGGATACTGATAGTTAACCGTTAGGGGTGCTTGGTTTCCTAACTTTCAGATATCTGAGAGTGGAAACGTGGCTGAGAAATACCCTTTTTGAACCTGATCCTGGTAATGCTTGCGAAGGGAAACGAGAAAAGTGCAAAGTTCTTTTAGGGTATAATTGATCCTTAGTTCTTTGGTTTTTTATTTTTTGGTTTTCCAAACTGCTTCCTAGTTTCTGTTCCGGCCAAGGAAAACTGACAATGGAAACCAAATCCCCAACACCCATCCAAATTCCAGAAAACACAATCACACTTTCTGATAATACGAAGTTCCAATCTTACAGGACCGAAGGTATGTTTTGTATTCACGAAGAAGAATACGATTATAAAAAGGGAATTCCTAAACTTAGGGAATCTTGGATCAAAACAAGAGAATCTCGCGGAGATCAAAACTTTTCGCAGCTGTATTATGCAAAACGAGATATTCTGACAGAAGAAATGATGTATGTAGCAAAACGCGAAGGTATGGCACCAGAATTTGTTTTGAATGAAGTGAAAATTGGTCGTGCAATTATTCCATCAAACAAACGTCATACGGAGCTCGAGCCAATGATCATTGGTAAAAAGTTTTTGGTAAAAATCAATGCCAATATAGGAAACTCTGCTATTCTTTCTTCGATTGATGATGAAGTAGAAAAGTTAAGATGGTCACTGCA
Source organism: Leptospira terpstrae serovar Hualin str. LT 11-33 = ATCC 700639 (assembly GCF_000332495.1). Lineage (NCBI taxonomy): Bacteria > Pseudomonadati > Spirochaetota > Leptospiria > Leptospirales > Leptospiraceae > Leptospira > Leptospira terpstrae. Next base: position 295,970 of record NZ_AOGW02000018.1, read on the forward strand.
CTGGGGAGCCGATACAGTGATGGATTTATCTACAGGAAAAAACATTCATGAAACCAGAGAATGGATCATTCGAAATTCCCCAGTGCCCATCGGAACCGTACCACTCTATCAAACCTTAGAAAAAGTAAAAGGGAAAGTCGAAGACTTAAATATCAATGTGTTTTTGGAAACTTTGGAAGAACAAGCAGAACAGGGTGTGGATTATTTTACCATTCATGCTGGGGTTCTTCGCGATTATATTCACCTTACTAACAAAAGGATTACGGGGATTGTATCTCGGGGGGGATCGATCCTTGCGAAATGGTGTAACCACCATAAAAAAGAAAACTTCCTTTATGAACATTTTGATGCAATCTCGAAAGTGATGCAAAAATACGGAGTTTCGTATTCTTTAGGAGATGGGTTACGACCAGGATGTATCAATGATGCCAATGACGAAGCTCAGTTTGCCGAGTTAAGGACATTGGGAGAGCTTACAAAACGGGCCTGGGCCGATGATGTCCAAGTGATGGTAGAAGGGCCAGGACATGTTCCGATGCACCTCATCCAAGAGAATGTACGCTTGCAAGAGGAGATTTGTATGGAAGCTCCTTTTTATACACTAGGACCACTTGTTACAGACATTGCTCCAGGATATGACCATATCACTTCTGCAATTGGAGCGGCCATGATTGCCTGGTATGGAACGGCTATGCTTTGTTATGTGACACCCAAAGAACATTTGGGACTTCCGAACAAACAAGATGTCAAAGACGGTGTGATTGCCTATAAAATAGCTGCCCATGCGGCAGACCTTGCGAAAGGCCATCCCGGTGCCAAAGAAAGAGATGACTTACTCAGTAAAGCTCGGTTTGAATTTCGATGGGAAGACCAATTTGCTTTATCACTCGATCCAGAACTGGCTCGATCCTATCACGATGAATCACTTCCACAAGATGGAATGAAAAAAGCACATTTCTGCTCTATGTGTGGCCCTCATTTTTGTTCGATGCGTCTGACCTCGGACTTACGAAAAGAAACTGCGGAAATGGAAGTAGGAGCGGAGGGTTCTATCGGTTAGTTTGAATCGTCTCTAATGGTAGTAGAGTAATGTTTGTTTGTTGATTTATCTTGCATTCGAACAATCCTTAAATCAAAAAACCCGGCCAAAAGCGCCGGGTTTTCTTTTAATAACTAGAGTTTAAAAAAATCAGAGAGCTTTAGGGTTTTACAATCCCAAACTTCTTCCAATGATTTCTTTCATAATCTCCGTGGTTCCTGCATAGATCGTTTGGATCCTTGCGTCAAGGTAAGCTCTTGCAATTGGATACTCCATCATATAACCATAACCACCAAAGAATTGTAAACACTCGTCAGTATGGCGTTTTTGCATCTCTGTAGTATACCATTTACACATAGAGGCTTCCGCTGTAGTGTTTTCGCCTTTCATGTGTTCGATGACAACCTTATCACAGAATACTTGAGCCATTTCGAGTTCCGTTGCCATTTCCGCCATTTTGAATTTTGTATTTTGGAAGGAACCGATCTTTTGGCCAAACGCTTTTCGTTCTTTGATGTATTGGAGAGTGATTTTTTGCACAAGTCTCGTTGCTTCCACAGCAGCAACAGAAAGTACCAAACGTTCCTGTGCTAGTTTTTGCATGAGGTAACGAAAACCTTGTCCTTGTTTGCCGATGAGGTTTGTTTTGGGAACAATCACATCATTAAAATACAATTCAGAAGTGTCTTGGGCTTTGAGTCCAATTTTATCTAAGTTACGGCCTCTTTCAAATCCTTTCATCCCTTCTTCAATCATTACAAGGGAAATGGTTCCGTTATCATGTTTGACTGCAGTGATGATGAGGTCTGCCAATTGACCGTTGGAGATAAATGTTTTTTGTCCATTCACTACAAAGTGATCACCCATGTCTACGGCGCTCGTACGAAGCGATTTTAAATCGGAACCAGCTCCAGGTTCTGTCATTGCGACTGCAAGGATGGATTCGCCGGATGCACATTTAGGCAACCAACGTTTCTTTTGTTCGTCGTTTGCATACGTAGAGATGTATGGGGCAATCACGTCATTGTGTAGGGAGATAAAGAATCCACTATTTCCTACCCGGGAAGATTCTTCAATGATGATGATATTGTAAAGGAAGTCAGCACCAGAACCGCCATACTCAGCAGGAACATCGGGACAGAGTAGGCCGTTTTCTCCTGCCTTTCTCCAAACTTCTTTCGGTACGATATGGTTTTTTTCCCATTCTTCGTGGTGTGGTTTTACTTCTGTTTCAAAAAATTTCCGAGCCATCTCGCGGAATTGATGGTGTTCTTCAGTAAAGGGGAGGATACGCTCCATGTGATTTGTGACTCCTTGATATGGAAATGTTACAGAAATGGCGAAATGAGGTCAATTATAAACAGTGTTCAGCTTCATATAGACGCCGGGATTTTTCTTGATGTACTGAATGGCATCCTCTTCGGAAAGAACATACAACTCGGTGCCCGGCCAGGCAATGAAACTAAAATTAGAAGGAAGGCTTTTGGTGAGAGAATAGATCTCTCCTACAAAGTCACCAGCACCCAGTTCTCGGATGGTTTTGTGGTTTTGCATAACGACAACGGTTCCGGAACGCACAATAAAGGCATTGTGGAAGGTATGGCCTTCTTCAATGAGGGCAGCTTCCTTTTTTACTGTTTCTAGTTTGAGGATGAGTTCCAGTTGGGTGACTTGGTAACTAGTGAGACCCCGGAATGTCTGAGATTCGGTGAGTGTTTTCCAGGTATTGGTTTCCCGAATGCTATTGAGTTTGATTAGGTTTTCGTGGAGTTTGGATCCGCGAATGAACTGAAAGAACCTAGTTTTTTCGATTGTTAGAGCCAAAACATCGGTTTCTGCATAGACATCCGCTTGGCGGGCAGTATCCAAAATGAGGGATGCCTCTCCAAAGTATTCATAGGTTCCATACCGTTTTACAGCGGAATGGTCCCCGGAAAGTCCTTCAAAACGTACGTTTCCAGAAGCGATGATAAAAAACCTGTCTCCGTGAGTTCCTTTTTTGATGATTTGTTCCCCGCGACGGAACCTTTCTTCTTTCACAATCTGTAAAAATTCTTTGGCCTTCTCAATGGGGAATCCAGAGAAAATATCAATTTGGGAAAGGATTTCTAAAAGTTGGAATGCCTCTTGGTGTTTGGGAGGAGTGATTTCAGGATATAATGTATTTTCAATGCCAAACTTAGCGAGAGTTAGGTGGTTTCCTTCAGGCATATCTTTTGCAGCGATATGATAGACAGTGATTCTTTTTTGCACTTCTTCCGGAAGGGAGGCAAGGTAACTGATTTTAGTATGGAGGGGGGGAACTCCCGCTTCATGATAAATGATTTTACGATCCCAAGGAAAATCCTTTAGAAACTGGTATCTGGTTTCTGGAAACACACCTTTTTTATACATCTCTTCAAAAGCTTCTGGGTCATTTAAATGGTCGGAAGTGTAATAGAAGGATTGGTCTTGGAAAAAAAACTCAAAACCCACGGAAGGAATGGAATGCAGGGCATAGTGAAAATAAAATTCACCACCATTGATGATGGTAGGCCTTCCGATTACGACAGGAATAAAGTCAAATAAATCAGTAATTTCCTTTCGGGGAATTTTTGTTAGGCTGCAGTATTTTTTTAGAAAGGATTCCATCACAGTGGCTGTTGCATAAATAGTGATTTTTGATTCTTCTAAAATCTTTTGAAAAGTTCCGGCATCATGGTCGGCATGACAGTGTGTGAGAATAATGGAGTTAATAAACTTTGGATTCACATTGGATTCACGTAACCACTCGGTGGAGTTCACTGGGGGATCTACCATAATCCCTTGGCCATTTAGCCAAATGATAAATCCAGAAGTGTTGTCTGTGGGATCAAATCCATGCGAAGGTCCAAGACAAGTGATCCCGATTAAGGGGGGTTGGAAAGGTTCTTCTAATCTTTTTCCAATATCATACTTTACGTGGAAGTCGACCTCACCTGGAGTTTTGATTTTTTTATCACCGTCTACAATGAGAAATTCATTTGAGGTGAGTTGTTCAATGGTGATCTTTCCGAACTTTGCTTTGTGGTTTTCATCAAAGAGAACAAACTCGACTACTTCTTCCATCGTTTTGTAACTTCGGAAATGTGCCATTTCCGCTTTGATGTCGGGAAAACCAAAACTTTCCGTACCATCGATAAACTCAGAAGCTAGGTTCAGTTCCTGTGGTCCCATCAGTGATTCCCCGAGAACAATAGTTAGCTGCTCTTTTTGTTCAGGGGAACAAACAATAAAAGTTTTTTTGCCACCACGAAAGAAGAAGTTAAAGTAAATAGGGAATTCTAACTCCGCAATGGAGATCCCTTTTTCGACATGGAAGAATTTATTGGGAAGGACAAACACCAGAGGGGTTTTCTTTTCTAACCCCATGGTGTCTTTAATTGTTTCGGGAGGGGATCCAATTTGGATGTACCCTTCCGAAGTATCGACTAAATATCCCCCTCTAGGGAGCGCGGTAAAACCATTCGGTTCAGAACTAACCATTAGGGGATAATTTATTTCCTACTTGTGATTTTCTATAAATTTTTTAATTTGCGGTTTTGGTAAAGCACCAATTGCTTTATCTACTAAAACTCCGTCTTTATAGAGAAGAAGGGTAGGGATGGATTGGATTCCCAATTCTTGTGCCGTCTTCTGATTAAAATCAACATTTAGCTTTGTAATTTTGATATCAGCCATTTCATGCGATAGTTCATCGAGAACCGGAGCCACCATTCGACAAGGTCCGCACCATTCCGCCCAACAATCCACTAAAACTACGCCTTTAGCAGTTTCTGCTTTGAAATTGGCGTCAGTGATTTCCGTAAGTGCCATATTTCGAAATCTCCTTTTGAAAAGTATTGCCCTTTCTATAAACTAGACTGGGGATTCTAGGGAAAATCGTCGATTATTGTTTCTTTTTTTTCTTTTTATCGTCGGATTCGAGGTCGGCGATCTTTTGTTGGAAGGACTCAATGAGTGTTTTGGTTTTTTCCAAGTCATCATTTTCGCCAGTAATTTGGAATATTTTGCGGTTCATCTCCAACATTTCCACAGAATGTTTCAAATCTGTGGAATCTTGTGTAGACATTTCAAATTTTGTCCTATAATCCTGTGCTGCTTGGTTAGCAAGTTCAATGACAAGATTAAAATGTTCTTTGCGAATGTAGTAATAAGGATTTTCCAAATCCTGCTCTCTTTCATAGGCAATAAAATCAAAAAGATTTTTAGTACAGGCAGCAATGCGAAAATTGATATCCGGCCAAGACCATTTCCACTTGGAGTTGGTTCCAAAGGCAGCGATGGTTTTTTTCATGGCTTGCAATAGACCTTTGATTAGGTTCAGTCTTTGGGTGGGAGTGAATCGTTCAATTTTTGCTAGAAGTTCTTTGTTCTCGGAAAGGGAACCGTCTACGTTATTTCCCACTGTTTTTTCAATATAAGATATACAGTTGTAAATCTCCTTTCTGGCTGTTTCTAAATAGTTGTTATTATTGATTTCTAAGATGGCTGTAGAAAGTTCATTGATCACAATACAAGTGTTAATTGTTTTGATGGAATTGATGGCAAGGGATAGGTTAAAGTAAGGTTCCATGTCCTTACTTTTTTTGGCTTGGACTTTGTAGATATTGGCTTCTTTTTTCAGCTCTTCTAGGTAGTTTTTGAAATCTACCAGTTTGTCGTTAAAGTCAGCCTTTTTTTCCTTTGTGATTGCCATGGTCTGGTATCATTTTCGGCAGAATCGATTCGTTTTGTCCATAAAAAACATCGACCCTGGGGACATCCTACCGAAACTGGAATAGAATGGAAAACTCCCCCCGAAAACAGCGGGACCTTCTCGATCTACTCGACACCTACAAATACATGAACCAGGCAATTTTCTGGGATTTTTTGGATTTGGACGGCCGTTGGGATTTTGCAAACGGTTGGTTGCATTTGAACCATCCGGAAGACGAGTGGAGGGTGAGGGCTTCGGAACAATTCCCCCCCATCCGCCCGGAAGGCACTGACCACTAAAATCCTGTTGGATTTCTAGTGTCAGCCACCAAGTTTCCAAGACCAAATCTTCGGTCTTGGAAAGAATTACATTAATACGTAATCTTTAAATCTGAAATATCAATGAACTTTCTAAAGAGAAGGCTATTGGTTGGTTTCTTTGTATCAAACACAAGGACTGCCACTTTGTTAAAAGTTAAAAAGTTAGGTCGGTATTGTGTGTAGTGATGGCTTGTGATGGCCGCACGATACTTATTGTTATAGATTGTATAAGTATGTTTCGGAAGAGTTTCATGCACTTGGCGTTTTTTCTCATCTTCAGTTTGTGCTACATAGTTATAAATCACTTGTTTGTCTTTTGACGGACCAGTTTCTCCAAAGAGTGTAAATGGGAGTGCCTTCGCATTGTTTTTACAAAGGTAGTCTACAACTTCAGTGAAAGTAGGTTCTGGCATTTCTGCTTCGAAGCCCGCATAGTGGCGTTTTTCTACTTCTGCTTTTTTCTTCGCATACGTTTCTTCGCCCCAGATTTCTTTTGCAGTCACTGGAGTAGGCATTACATTAGAAAAGTATAACGTTTTATCGTCTTTTTCAGGATCTGCTTTTCTCCAAGCAGGATACGGGATAAGTCTTCTTTCATCTGGGTTACTTCTGTCCCCTTCATATCCCGCAAGAACGTAAATAGCGTATTCATTATTTTCAGGAACTCTGGATTCCAACTCTACTTGGACATCTAAAAATTCGCCCTTTCCTGTATCAGCATGTCTTCTAACAAAGTTAACACCTTTTAGGCGGATCCTTGCATCATACATCGAAAGTGGATACAAGTCCCGGTTGTCCTTTGAAGAGGCAACAGAACCTTGTGTCCCTTGGGTATTCCCTGATTCTTGTGCGATTAGCGCACAAGTGAGTAGGGTGAATGAAATGGCGAATATTGTTTTGTTCATGTTCCGACTACCAATTTGGTTTATACAGTTAGTATCGAAGAAATGCCCTAGAAAAATTAGGGAAATTAGGCTTTTTTCGGGCGATTGTTCTCGTCTACGAAGACTACCTTGGGTTTGTAATCTGTGGGAAGCTCTTTTTCTGCCACTTGACCGTAAGTGATGATGATGACTTTGTCCCCTTTCATTCCGAGTCTAGCTGCTGCCCCATTCAAACAAATGGTTCCCGAACCGCGTTCTCCCACGATCAAATAGGTTTCGAACCGGGCACCATTATTTACGTTCACCACACTCACTTGTTCATAAGGTTTCATTCCGGCCAAGTCCATCAGGTCTTGGTCAACAGTGAGACTGCCTTCGTAGTGGAGTTCCGCCTCGGTGACGACGGCTCTATGGATTTTGCCTTTGCAAACGGTGATGATCATTCTGACCTCTCAAATAAAACTCTAAACATTTTGCCTGATAGATTCAAAAGGCTTTTTTGGACGAGAACATGGATTTTCGTATTGATCCGCTCTACGGAAAAAGGAATCGCATCGAAGAGTGGGGTGACCACGTAGTTTTCATACAGATTGGGGTAATGGCGATTTTCATCCACAACTCGGCCACGGAATGCTTCCACAACCTTCATCATTACCCTTTTGTCTTCCCGGGAAAGGATGAGTCCTTCGAGAGGCTTAAGGAATCGTAAAGTAAACCCTTGGATTCCGTTTCCTTCAATTTTGGGAATGGCGTCGATATGACCTTTCTCTTTCAAAAATAAAAGCGCTTCGTTCAGTTTGACGGGGTAAGGGGAGTCTTCTAAGTGGATATAGTCTCCTCTTGTGATCATCTCCGCATGTTTTTGGAAATGAACACCATCCGAATAGTAGAGAAGTTTCGCCAAATCGAGGCGGGCTCTACCATTAGGTGATTTTTCGAGGATCCAAAGGATCGCATGACAAAGTTTCTCCATCGAAAAGGACTTCCTTCTTACCTGTTTCCTTCGATTGTTCCGTACCAAAGATACGTAAAATTCCAGGAAAATTCCAGGAAAAATCGAAGGGAATCCATGCTCTTTTTAGAACACAGTCCATGTTTGACAGGGGGCATAGGTGCGAAAGCGGAAAATCTTTTGGTTTCTCCGAGTCTTCTCTCTACTTTAGGAGTGGAACTTGTCACTTTACAAAGGGGAGGAGATTTTACGGCCCATGAGCCCGGCCAAATTGTGGGATACCTGCACATTGATTTGAAAAAAAGAAATCTCAGTTTGGGCGATTTTTTAAGGATTTTAAATCAAAGTTTGGTGGTGGCTGTCCGTGAGACTTGGGGACTCCGCGTGGAAGAAAATCCAAAAGCACCAGGCCTATATTTAGCAGAAGAGCCCAAACGAAAACTTATCTCGGAAGGAATTTATGCAAAATCTTATTTTACTAGTTTTGGATTTGCACTCAATGCAGTGAATGACTTAAAAACATTCTCTCTCATTAACCCCTGTGGTGCAAAAACAGAGGACATGACATCACTCTTACGTTTAGGAAAAGAAAAGGATTTCCCGCAGAGAAGGCTCGAGTTTGTTATGAGTTTTACCCAAACATTTCTCGACTTACTTCCTTAATTTCCTTCGTAAATCCATCCAATCAGCCGAAAAGTATATGGGGGATCTATGAAATATTCACGCTTTTTTCTATCCTTTATTCTTTTCTTTTTCCTCTGTGAGACCTTGGCCCTGAGTGCTGTGGTTTGGACATTCTATGAATCTTTACAAAATGCGCTCACCCAAGAGCAGTTTGTTTCTGACCATCGGGCTCGGGATTTAACACTCGCACTTGCAAAAAGTGCGGAACAGAGACTACAGAACGAAGGTTATCTGGAGATGGAAAAGATGTTCCACCGTTATGTGGAACAATCTAAAAATGATCCCGAACAGTTTTACATCCAAAAAATAAGTTTGTACTCTGTAGACGCTACTCTACTTGTTTCTACTGACACCATTTATACACCAGAAGAGTTAAAAAATCGAAAACCAGAGGAGACACTCCTCCATTCTACTTTCTTTAAAAAAGGAATTCGAATGAAAAAGTGGCAGTGGTCAGAAGCCGAAAATGGTGAAAATCCAATCCTTAATTCCAAACGAGATCCTAAAGTTCGTTCTGGTTTTGAATGGGTGTTTTCTTATTTACCACTGGCAAAGTCCAATACAGTAAGACTAACATCTCCTCTTTACAAACCGGGAACACTGGATGTAACGGGCCTTGTCATTTTAGTGTATGAAAGGGGAAACTTAGGATTACTTTTTGAAAACCAATGGAAACTTGTGGAATGGATGGTTTTTAATTACATTCTTTTTGCTTTTGTTGTCAGTTTGATATTAACGGGTGCTTTTGTGGCCTATACCATGTTAGTTGCTAGAGATTCTAGTATCTCTCCAAAAGAATCTACGGGTTTACCACTCTTTGAGAAAAAAACGGTAGAAACTTTAGAAACAAAAGAGATTCCAATGGAATCTGTTCTTGATTTAACGGAAGAAACTAGTCAGGGAAGAGGCACATTTGCACAAACTAACACCACTAGTGAAGTAGAGATTTTGTCGGAGGGTCCTCTTGTATCGACAATTTCTCCCGATTCTCACCAAACTCCCGTTCGGGATGCAATCTTTTTAGGATAGAATATGGAACCAAAAGATAAAGTATTTTCAATCCAACTCAAAGGTGGTTTGGACGGAACTAGTGCCGAAGATTTCTATCGTTACTTTGATTCTCAAATAGAGAAAGGGTATAGAAAGTTTTTATTTCAATTTGGAGCTCTGGATTTTATCACTTCGAATGGAATCAGTATCCTTGTAAAAATCCATAAACAAATCACTAAGATGGGTGCAGTGTATGCTATTTATGGGGTGAAACAAGAAGTCGAAGATGTATTGAGTCTTGTCGGCCTTTTTGATCGTTTACCGATCTTTCGCAGCCACAGCCAAGCAGAATCTTTTTTATTACAAATGGATCCCAAAGGTCCAGTCGTGCCAGAGACTAAATCATTTCATTCGGAATCGAACACAAAACTTCCACAGGTGGAGACAAACGAAAACCGAATCCGTTTTTACTTTACCGGAAAAACCAAAGACAAGGATTCATCTCGTACAAAAGAACCCATCTCCCAACTGGAATCCTTAGATAAGGAAGAAAGGGAAGAGCCTTCCGTTAAGACGAACACTTCTCCCATGGAAACTGTTTTAGAAGAAAAACTCAACAGCCTTCGATTGGAAATCAAAGAAACTTTGAACCATGAATTAGAGAGGAGATTTTCTGTTTATAAAACAGCAAAAGAATCGGAAGAAAAACGAGTTACCATTCCGAGTTACATCCAGTCCAAAACCAAACAATTGGAAGCAGTGGAGCGGATCATTCAATGTGAAGTTTGTGGAACAAGGCTTAGGCTTCACAAGTTTGGCAAACACGAATGTCCGGGTTGTTCCACTCAGTTTGAAATGAGTCTGAATGGTTCAGTACGTTTTCTTGAAAAATTGAATCCAATCTAAAATCTGGTCTTATGACAAAACAAGCCAAAGGAAGTGAGTCAAGCACCAAACGTTCGCTTGCCCTTTCATTTTATACCTTTTTATCTCGGATTTTAGGCCTCATTCGTGACCACTTTATGGCTGTTAGTTTTGGAACAGGAATGGTTGCCTCTGCCTTTAGTGTAGCCTACCGCCTTCCGAATATGTTTCGTAACCTTCTTGCCGAGGGAACCTTGAGCCAGTCCTTTATGCCTATATTTTCAGAATATGAAAAGATGGGTGTAGAAGAAGCGCGTGTGATGTCGGGAACGGTGCTTAGTTTTTTATTTCTTTGTTTGTCAGTTTTTGTGGCTCTCTTTTGGTTTTTCGCTGCTGGATTTTTGCCTACTCTTGTGGGTGGGTCTCCGGAATACGGAACACTTGTCGTAGAACTTTCATTAGTTTTGTTTTTTCTGATTATGACAGCGAGTTTGTCTTCGATTTTTATGTCGATTTCGAACTCACACCATAATTACTTTGTACCTTCTCTTTCTCCTATCATCCTTAACTTCAGTTACTTGATTGTTTTCCTCTTTGTATTTCCTTTTTATCATGAGATCCGAGACAAAGTATTTGTTTTGACCTATGGAATTGTAATTGGAGGAGTGTTACAACTTTTCGTGCAAGCTTGGTATGTGTATCAAAATGGATATGGTCCTATCTTCCGATTGAACTTTCGTCATCCTGCCATTCGTAAAATCTTTAAACTGATGTTACCGGCAGCACTTGGCGGAAGTTTCTACCAGATTGGCCTCCTTGTGGATATCTTTCTTGCTAACTACATCCAAAACCAAAACCCAGGGCTTGGGGCTGTGGTAAGTTTGGACTATTCCCAGAGGCTTGTGCAACTTCCAACAGGTATCATAGGTGTGGCGCTGGCAACGACCATCCTTCCTTCTCTTTTGAAAGACCTTCGGGAAGGAAGAGAGGAAAATGTTCCTAAAGAAATATCGGATGTTTTGTCCTTTGCATTTTTTTTGACTCTTCCAGCAAGCATTGGTTTGGCGGTTCTTGGCGAAACAGTATTGGATTCTATTTACTTTGGCGGACGTTGGGACCATCTAGCAACAGTGACTGCTCTATATCCTTTGGTTTTTTATTCCCTCGCCATTCCGTTTTATAGCATCAATAAGGTTTTGGTCTCCTCGTATTATGCTTTTTCTGATACAAAAACCCCTTTACGAATCCAACTGATTTCTTTTTCTTTGAGTGTTTTGGTGAGCATTGGTCTTATGTATTTTTTAAAACATTCGGCAATCGCTTTGGCTTCGGCTCTCAGTGCCTCGGTTACTTCTTCGCTGCTACTATTTTATTTAAAATCGCACCAAGTGAAAATTCCCTTCCTTACCGTATGGTTACGTATTTTAAAAATGGTTCCGGCCTTATTTGGCTTATTTCTTTGGTTGGTTGTATCGGAGTTGGGTTTGAAACCGGTTCTTTTAGTATCCCTGATGGATAATTTAGGAATGGGGTATGCCAATGGGAGTAGGATTTGTCTTGTGGTATCCATCCTCCCTGCGATAGTCATATACTTTGCCTTAGCTAGTTTTACAAAACTTCCAGAGTCGGAAATTATTTTAGGAAGGTTCCTTAGAAAGTTTCGAAGGAAATGATCCTAGTTTTCATTTCATAAAATGAGCGTTTGGTGAGAAGTTTTTTCTCAGAAGAAAGAATCGCTCTATCCTATAAAAAAGGTCTATCCATGTTTCAAGTAGACTAACATAGACAGACCTTTTCCTACATTCGATGAGCGATTTAGAATCGCTGGAACTTATGTTTTATTTAGGTGAAAGTTTAGAAACTACCGTATCGCACCTTCCACAAAGTTTTCCTTCTGTTTCCGAAACATGACGCCAACAGCGTGGGCACTCGTGGTGGTGGGGTTTACGAATTTGGATGGAATCCTTTTCCCCTTTCCATTCTGAAAATACCTCACGAAGGCCACCAGCATCGAAACTTACTTCTGATACTACATAGAATAGGCTTAAGTCTTCTTTGCTAAATCCAGTTTCTTTTAAGGATTCACCTGTGACTAAAACTTCAGCTTCTAAAGATTTACCTAGTTTTCCAAGTTTTCTTGCTTCTTCCAAAGCTTTTTGTACTAATTCTTTCGTTTGGAAAACTGATACAAATTGCGATTCTAATTGGGAATCTACCCAAGAGGTTAAGTCAGAAAAGTCAGAATAAAAAACAGAATCCTTTGCACCAAACTCAGTCCATACTTCTTCAGTGGTAAAAGATAAGATGGGTGCTAAGATTTTTGTGAGAGTTTCCAAAATGACTGCTAGAGCATACTCAGAAGACTTTCTTGTTTTGGAATCTTTGGCATCACAGTACATTCTGTCTCGAATGATTTCGAAATAGTCTTGTGACAGATCCACAGTACAGAATACCAAAACTCTATGATACACTTGGTGGAAGTGGTAGTTTTCGTAGAGTTTTTTGACATCTTCATTCAGTTTGGCGAGTTTATGCAGATAGTACCTATCGATGGGTTCTAAATCTTCTTTTTTTAGATTCCATGTGAGTGTTTCTGCATTCGTATTTCCTAATAGGTAACGGAATGTGTTTCGAATTTTACGATAAGCCTCGGCAACCGTTTTGATGGAGTCCTTTCCGATTTTAACATCATCTCTAAAGTCTTGAGTGGAAACCCAAAGCCTTAGGATATCTGCCCCGAATTGGTTGATGATGTCCGTTGTAGGATTGATCACGTTTCCAAGGGATTTAGACATGGCGTGGCCTTTTTCATCTAAGACATAACCATGGGTAAGGACCGATTTATAAGGTGGCCTTTTTCGAATTGCCATCGAAGGCCAAAGAGAAGATTGGAACCATCCTCTGTGTTGGTCGGAACCTTCTAAGTATAAATCAGCAGGTTCGCGGTCAAGAGAATCACCAAACACAGCAAAGCTGGATACTCCAGAATCAAACCAAACATCTAAAATATCTTTGTCTTGTTTTAAGTCAAGAGACCCGCACTTTGAACATTTGGTTCCTTCGGGGAGTAGGTCTTTTGCTTCTCTTTCATACCAAACTTCGATTCCTTCTTTTTTTACAATTTGGATGAAATGTTTGATGGTTTTGTCATCCAGATGGGTGAACCCACAAGATTTACAAGTAAAAGAGGGAATTGGTACCCCCCAATTTCTTTGTCTCGACAAACACCAGTCAGGTCTTGATTCCACCATGGAACGAATCCGTGTGATCCCCCAATCGGGAATCCACTGAACTTTGTCAATGGCCTTTAGGGACTCTTCTCTAAGGCCTGCATGGTCAATGGAAAAAAACCATTGAGGTGTGGCTCGAAAGATCAGAGGTTTTTTACTCCTCCAACTATGAGGATAAGAGTGAGTGAATTCGGAGTAGTGGACTAGGGCATTTTTTTCTCTGAGAAGATCCACGATTTTCGGATTGGCATCCCAGATTTTGATACCTTTCATCATTTCAAATTCGTCCGTATAACGGCCGTAATCATCAACCGGAGAAAGAGGAGGTAGACCTGCCGCTGTTCCCACACGGTAGTCGTCTGTTCCGTGCCCTGGGGCTGTATGGACACAACCTGTTCCCGCATCTAAAGTGACATGGTTTCCAAAAAGAGGAATGGAATCTCTATCGATAAACGGATGTAAGAAGGTCATTTTTCCAAGATCTTCACTTGTTAAAGAATGAATCTTTGTGAGTGTGATCCCTGTTTTTTGTTCCACTGCTTCTTTTAATCCATCAGCAAGGATCAGTCTTCCATGACTGTCCGATTGGAAAAGAGAGTAGTCCAAATCTTGATTAAAACAAATCGCAAGGTTTGCGGGGAGTGTCCAAGGAGTGGTGGTCCAAATGAGGCAATACGTATCTTTTTCGCCTTTGACAGCAAACTTTACATAGATGGAAGGTGATACATGGTTTTGGTATTCGATCTCTGCTTCTGCATGAGCAGTTGCTAGATCAATACACCAATACACAGGTTTTTTTCCTTTGTAGATATATCCTTTTTCAAAGAGGGATCCAAATACTTCCACAATCCTTGCTTCAAATTCCGGAGCCATAGTGAGATACTTTCTATCTTCTTCCCAGAAACATAAAAAGCGACTTAAGTCTTCGCCTTGTTTGCCTACAAATTCAGTAGCATACTCGCGGCATTTTTTTCTAAGTTCACTAGGACTTGTGTTTCTTGCTTCTTTGCCAAGATTCTTTAACACCTGTACTTCGATGGGAAGACCATGACAATCCCATCCAGGAATCATGTCGGTTTGAAAGCCAGCGAGAGTTTTAGATTTAACAATGATATCTTTTAAAATTTTATTGAGAGAGTGACCCACATGGAAATTTCCATTTGCGTAAGGGGGCCCATCGTGCAATACAAACGAAGGTTTGGATTTACGAATTTCCTTCATGGTTTGGAAGACTTTTTTCTCTTTCCAAATCTTAATTTGACCGGGCTCACGATTTGCCAGGTCGGCTTTCATAGGAAAGGAGGTCTGTGGGAGGAGAACCGTTTTAGAATAAGGATTTTCCGTTTCTGGTTTGGCCATAGTAAGACCAATTTTTGAGGTCTAGGCCAAAGAGAAAACGGAAAAAATATCTTTAAGTTCTTAGAGTTTGACTCGCACCTTGGGAAGTTCGTCCCGAAGCCGAACCACATCCGATTTTTCGAGTAGGGTCTTTTGTAAAACGAGATGTTTTAGGGAATTTAATTTCGACAGGTTTTTCGGTAGGGTTTTGTATTCCCGCATGAGAGTTAGGTCAAGGATTTCTAAATGGGGAAGACTTGCTATCACCTCTACATCAGCCTCTGTTAGTTGGACTTTTGTTTCATCTAAAGCCAGCGTTTTTAATTTTTGTAAACGACCAATGACTTGCGGAATTTCATTCAGTTCGGTTCTACCGAGAAGTAAAATTTCTAAATTTTCTAAGTTACCGATCTCTTCCGGTAAGGTTTTGATTGGGTTTCCAAAGAGATTTAAAATCTTTAATTGTTTGAGGTTTCCGATTTCTTTTGGGAGTTCTTTGAGTGAATCGTATTGAAGGGTTAGTTCTTCCACCTTGGTTAAATTTCCTATGGATGCAGGAAGGACTCCCACTTCTTTGTTGGAAAGATTAAGAACCCGATCTTCTTTATGGTTTTCTAACCATTCGCCTGCATTGACAACTTCCTTATTGCAGTGGAAAAATAGGGAAGTGAGAAATAAAATCGTAACTGTTCTGTATACAAAAGACTTCATAGAACCAATTTTATCATTTTATATATTTATTATAGCCAAATTCTAATTCTCGAATGATAAACTGGATGTAATCCATTTGGTCACGATCCGATTTATAGATACTTGCTTCCTTTCTATAATATTCCGCTAGTTGGGTTCTAAATAGAATCGTGCGAAAATCGGCTTTTGAAAGAATAAGTTCTTTTGGTCTATTTTTTAATTGGAGGGCTTCTGGAATTTTCATGACCACAGAAATTTGTAAAATAGCATGTTCAATCTCTGCTACAATTTTGTTAGAATCTTTTTTTTGGTCTGAGTTGGGAAGTTGGGCTTTGATATCTTCTACACAATCTTCGATATGGTTTCGTAACCTTTTGAAGTCGTAAACTTTTTCTGCGATACTATTGAATTTTTTAGGATAAATAAATCCCTCTGCTACTTTGGCAATCCCTAGTGATCTGTTTTCCTTTGGAGTAGATTGTGTTTGTTTCTCTACGGTTGGTTTTTGTTTCCCATCAGAACGATAAAGATACCCAAGGGTAAGACCAACAAGGAAACTAAGGAAAAAACCACTGATAATGTATTCCAATGTTCCGAGCAATAGGGAAACTATTGTGGTAACGGATGCGAGTGTTAGGAAAGTAAAAACACCAATGGGAACATGGAATTTTTCCTGTAGTGCCGAAAAAGAAATTCTTGGTTCTCTTAACAGGTTTTGGTTTATAATTGTTTCTTCTTCTAATTCTTGTTCTGGAATTTCTTCTTTATCTATATTTTGATCCGATCTGTTTTTTAAAATCACACGGATTTGGTCCAGGATAGGAAGTTCATTTCTATAATTCGAGTCGGTCTTTGCCAGGTTGAATGTATTGGCTTCGACTTTAGAAAGTTTTTTTTGGTCCAGGGCAAAAAGAATATGAAAACTCTCTTCTTTCATTTCCAAACAACCGTAAATTTCTGAAAGAGAACTTACAATTTTAGAAATTGCCTTTTCGGTTTCTATTTCATTTTTCAGACCCAGTGCTTTTACTTCAGCGTTTAAATCAAGTTTGGTGAGAGTGAGTGTGTTTGCTGTATTGTCTTCGATTTTTGTTCCCAGTAGTTTGATTAAGGAGATGACTGCTTCCTCGGCATCTTCTTTTTTTTGTTCTTTTAGGTGTTTGTTTAGTTTCTCTAAAATGAGGAGGCTTTCTCTGACTGAGTTACCCACTCGTTTTCCCTCTTCATTTGTGATTCGGTCAAAAGGAAATTCTTGGAGGAGGGAAGAAAAGTTTGGTATAAAACTAACGCCTGTTTTGAGAAGTTCTTCTGTTCGTTTGGGAAGATAGGATTCTAGTTCGTTCAGTTTTTCTATAAATCCAGCGTATTTGTTATCCAAGGCAAAACGTTTGAGGTAAGGAAAGGAAAAAATCCTAAGCCCATCCATTTGCACTGCGAGATGGCGCGCATATTCAGGATGGTGGGAACCGTTTGGCAAAATGAGGTGGTAACCTGGAATGATCTCTACAAGTTTTGCTGTTTCTTTTCCTCTTGTGATTACATCCAAAACAAAATCCTTCATAGGAATGTAACCGTAAGAGTCCATAGTTTTGCGAATCATCGATTCCAATTCACTTTCATAACTAAGTTTAGTTGGGAAAAAATAAGTATTTCCTTTTTGATCGGAACGAACAAGACCTGCACCTGGATTTTCATCTTCTAGTAATAATTCCCGGCTCGCTCTGTTTTTCAATAATTGGTCAATTAAATCGACACTGTATTTGAAACAAGCTCTACGAAAAGGAACTATATCCGTCTTTTCTCTGTTTTGTGGGGCGATCATACTAATTCGCATCATTAGCTTTTGATCAACCTGCAATAAGAAAGGATAAAAATAAACAACAGGCTCTTTATTGTGTTCGGTAAGGCCCGCAAGTTCTTTAAAGGCCTCCGCAATCGCAGCCCCCGATTTATGAACTTCGGTGAGTTGGACTTGTTTCGAGAGCAATTCAGGAATGGAATCCACTGTCAAAAGCAGGGAAGGGGTGATTTCAGCACTGCCATGCATTTCCAGTCTTCTATGGCGCACACGAAGTTCTTCTAAAATTGCTTGGGAGGTCATCGAATAACTAGCAATATTCTTAGGCAATGGAATGAAAAATGATGGATCCATAGTTTCACCAGTAAGTGGTGTTTCTGAATCCGTGGGTTCCGAGAATTGTTCCAAAATATACCTTCTCTAACAAGTATCAAAATCTATTTTCGGTAAATCAAGAGAGAAAGTTTGAATTCTGGGAAAGCCTTATCGCTTTATTATCTTATTTCAGTGATCATTTATGACTAAAATGGGAAAAACAAATTTGATACATGAATGGAAAGACAGTGAATCTCCTCTTAGATTTCTCCAATGGATTTGTCAATGTTCGTATTTTTTGGGTAGTTCCCCTGAAAGTAAGTATTGAAAATGAATGATGGAACATTGTAATCAAATTGTTTAGGTGATTATATTACCACATTCGGATTAATAGAATCCTATCATCAAATGTGAGCTAAAAAATACTAAAAAAGATAATAGAAACATTTTATGATTGGACTCCAGTCAATAATTTTCGTCTATAATGATATGGATATTAGATTGGCAGCGGTTCTATTGGAACGCCAAAAAAAAGTAGATACATTTTTTCTTTGGGCAATTTTGGCTCACACTCCCCTTGTTTTTTTTCTCTCATTAGGATACGGTGCTACTACTGTCGTCACTTTATCGGCAGTTGTACTTTCCTTTGTTTCATTTGTGTTCTACCGTTTGGGACGAGGAACTTTTTTTCTAAGAGCCTGGAATGGGGCTGCACTTATGATGTTCAGTGCTCTCATGATCCAGGCCCAGTTTGGTCGGATCGAAATGCACTTTCATGTATTCAGTGCTCTTGCTATTTTATTTGTCTATGACGATTGGAGAGTTTTACTCTTAGCAGCGCTGACCATTGCCATACACCACTTAGTTGGAAATTACATTCAAGAATTTGGTACTGTCATTTTCGGAACTAAAGTGATGGTTTATAGTTATGGAACGGGACTTGAGATTGTATTCACACATGCTTTGTTCGTTGTATTTGAAACAGGATTTTTGATTTATTTTTCCTATCGTTCTGTGATGGAACTAAGAAAACAAATTGAAGCACAAACTCATTTAGAAACTGTGATTGCGGGGGTGACTGCTGCATTGGAAGAAGTATCTTCTGGAACGAAAAATTTTGTTGGAAACTCCGCTCTAATCTCTCAAAAAGTTTTAGAGTTCGAAAGTTCTTTCCAAACTCAATCATCTTCCATCGAAGCAATTTCTGCAGCAACAGAAGAAACTGCAGCATCGAGCCAATTGATTTTGGAAGGGTCCAATCGGCAAATCAAAGAAGTAAAAACCGTAGAAGAATTGAATCGAAATTTGTTCAGTTTAAACGAAGGATTTGTTACTTCCTTGGAAGTGATGCGTTCAAAAATCCAAGAATCCGCTGATACGGTTAAAAAAACAGAGGCAGAATTTACAGGGTTGTACCAGTCCATGGAAGTGGCTGTGGATGATTCGGAAAAGATGGAAGAAATTCTAGAACTAATTTCTGATATTGCAGAAAAGGTCAACTTACTTTCGTTAAACGCATCGATTGAAGCTGCACGTGCTGGAGATGCTGGCCGGGGATTTGCCGTAGTTGCTTCTGAGATCTCTAAACTAGCTGACTCTACAGCAGAAGCAACGAAAAACATTTCTTCTATATCAGGAAAAATTAAATCGGCTATCCAAGTAAGTTTCAAACAGTCCAACCAAATCAACCAAACAGTCCAAAGTTTTGTTAAGTCCATTCTTTCCTCAGAAGAAGGAATGAGAGAACTAACAGTAAAAATTACAGGAACACTTTCCGCTTTCGAAAAACAAGAACAGGCACTCCAAACTTTAGATCAAATTGCACAAGAGATGCAGCTTTCTAGTAAGGAACAGTCGACAAGTATGGAAGAAATTTCCGCTTCCATTATGGATTTGAATGTAAAAACCCAAACGAATTTGGGAACCAGTTCGAATATGATTGCACTCATCGAAAAAGGAAATATTATTTTCAATGACTTGAAGGGATCTGTCGAAACCTTAGCTGCCGTCATTGAAGATGAAGAATCATAAAATTAAAAACCTTGTACTATTTTTCCTTGGTTTTTTATTCCTATTTGTTCTTAGTTTAGGAATTGGTTACTTTGGGGAGAAGTCTCGATTTGTAGAGTGTCCTTTTTGTAAAGAAAGGTTTTCAAATGAACCAAAAGATACATGGATTTGGATTTATCCTGGGCTTGTGGGTTGTGGGAAAAAATGTCCATTGGCACTGGCTGCCCTTCGTCAGTTCCAAGATCGTTTTCCTGAAATTCAATCTTCCTTTTATTTTTTAGTTACCGATCCAAATGAAACAGAAGAAGCGATCCAGTCTTACTTGGCTTATTACCAAAAAAGTTTAAAGATTAGGGCTCTTCGTCCTAAAACAGAAGAAGAAGTTAGTTTCTATCGGAAGTTAGGTGCTTATTTGCCTGTCCATCCATCTCTTAAAAAACGAGATGAACATGGAACTCAATTTTTTTTGGTTCCCCCCAATCGCGATTTTATGTATTTAATACCGAAATTGGGAGAAGAAGAGTGGAGCGAAATCAGAAAGGAAATAGAATCCAAATCCATTCAATGATATTAATGGATCATGTGGTAAACTTCTTTCATTTCCTCACGTAAAAGTTTCATTTTGTTCGGAACATCCGGGTGTGAAATATCTTCTGGGTTTAGAAGATAGTTTTCTGGTCCAAGTTCTTTAATCATCATTTTAGTTTGCCAAGTATTGTCCTGTGGCATGTTGATATCTGATAAAAATGTATAGTTTCTTTTTAGTTCCGGTTTTACAAAATCCAAAATGGAGTTGAAATGGTGGTCGTTGTAAATTTTTCTTCCATCCGCCAAACGAGTGTACCCACGAACTACATAATCAATATAAACAACATCACATTCAAAAGCTTCAAATAAAAAGTTGATGGAGTCAAGAGGGATGATCTCTCCGCAGGTTGAAATGTCTATGTCCACTCGAAAGGAACAAATTCCATCGGGATCCGCAGCATCAGGATAAGTGTGGACTGTGATATGAGATTTGTCTAGGTGCATACTCACCTGAGCCGATGGAATGGGATTACCACCACCTTTGACATCACTCATAAGAACCATAGCAGAAGCACCTACAGGATCGTAGTCTTGTGCGGAGACAGAAAGTATATTGGCATCAATTCGTTTGACAATCTCTTTAGAAATTTCTGTTATTTTGCTAGCGTTGTATTTGTCGTGGATATAACTTACGTATCTACCTTTTTGTTCGTCATCCAAAGTGATGCAAAAATCGTAGAGGTTAAAACTCAAAACTTTTGTCAGATTGTTGAAACCGGAAAGTTTGATTTTTTCTTTATCCATTGCTACCTGCTTGTATAAAGAACAGAAATTCGGTATTTAGGTAAGAGGCAACTGAAATAACGATAAAGTTTTAGAAAAGTCATGGAAAACAAAATGGAATGGTGGAAACAAACTTCAATTTACCAAATTTACCCTTGGTCCTTTCAGGATTCCAATGGGGACGGAATTGGCGATTTACAAGGGATTCTTGGACGTTTGGACCAAATCCAAGCTTTGGGTGTGGAAACCATTTGGTTTTCTCCTTTTTATCAAAGTCCTGGAGAAGATTTCGGCTACGATATATCCGACTACACTGCCATTGATCCCCGGTTTGGGACAATGGAAGACTGTGACAAACTCATCAAAGAAATCCACAAACGAAAGATGAGGATTGTTCTAGACATGGTGATGAACCATACTTCAGACAAACATCCGTGGTTTTTGGAATCCAAATCTTCTAAAGAAAATCCCAAAAGAGATTTTTACATTTGGAGAAAAGGAACTAAAAAACCACCTAACAATTGGATTTCGATGGTGGGAACTTCTGGATGGAATTATGACAAAACAACCGATGAGTTTTACTATAGTAATTTTTTATCTTTTCAACCCGATCTAAACTATCGTAACCCCAAAGTCAAAAAAGTCATGTTCGGTATTTTGGATTTTTGGTTGGATAAGGGAGTGGATGGGTTTCGACTCGATATCTTTAACTCAATTTATAAAGATGAAAATTTTCGAGATAACCCTTCGAGTTTACGTTATTTTCCTACGCCAGATAACCATGATGAGGCGTTTTTTCAGAAGAAACAATTTAATTTAAATTTACCAGAGTCTTTTGCATTTGCAAAGGAAGTTCGTAAACATATTTCCAAATACAAACAAAAGCCTTTTTTGATTGGAGAAGTGAGTGGGTCGGACAAAGTATTAAAATCCTTTTTAGGGGAAAAAGCGGATGGACTAAGCCTTGTATTCCAATTCGAACTGATTCACTTTGATTACCATGCAAAGTTTTTTAAAGATCTTTTGGAAAAAAATGAAAAAGATTTTCCAGCTCCTTTCGTACCTACCTATGTATTGGGAAACCATGACCAAAGGCGTTACATCGATCGGTTAGGTGGTGATATTCGTAAAGCCAAAGTTCTTTCGGCATTCCAATTTTTAGCAAGGGGAATTCCAATCGTATATTATGGGGAAGAGATAGCAAGGAAAGAAGGGCGGATCTCTAATTTCCTGGGAAAAGATCCCATTGCCAAAATGAATCGTTTGGTTCCTCTATTTTTATCCAATTTACTTGGAATTTATATCAATAGAGACAATTGTCGTCTGCCTATGTTATGGGATGAGAGTAAAAATGCTGGATTTTCGAAGGAAAGTCCTTGGTTGCCTTTAGGGAAATTCCAAATAGAAGATACTGTTCTCAATCAAAAAACAAATAAAGATTCTCTTTGGAACCATTACCGTTCCTTATTTCAATTAAGAAAAGGATCCGTAGTTTTGAAAGAGGGAAGTGTTAAAACAAAATTTTCGAACAACCCAGACGTTTTGAGTTTTGAAAGGATCCTTGGGAATAAAGTTGTAATTGTGTATTTAAACTTCGGGGAGAAAGAAACCAAAGAAACAATTCCTAAAGGATCTAAGTCATTGTATCAGTTTGGTGGTGCAAAAGAGCGGGAAGGAATTCTCCAATTGGGAGCCCATTCGGGAGCTGTTTTTGAAACAATATTAAAGAAGTAAATACCCATTTAGATTTAGAATTTTTAAAATCTTTTGGATCTGTGGGTTTACGTTGATGAGTAACAATGTAACTCCCTGTTTTTGGTAGGCCATTTTTTTGTATAATAAAAGTCCAAGAACAGCGGAGGATACTTCTTCCACATTGGAAAAATCTAAGGAGAGAGAGGAGACTCCTTTCTGGAAAATACTTGTCATGTCTTCCTCCAGGCTTGCAGCAGAATATACATCCAATCGATTCGACTCAATTCGATAACAATTTTCCTCTATTGATTTTGTGACCATATTGTCCCTCACAAAACAAAGAACGGTAAAAGGAAAAAATACCTTAGGGTTTGTGAGACAAAAAAGAATCGAAAAAAAATTAGATTTTCCTTCGATTTTTACTCTAACCCTAAAGTTTCATTTATGGATGGATATGGGAATTTCTTCTTTTGGACCGAAACTGGAAAGTGTGAGAAGACCTCCATTGGTTCCATTTAATCGAAATTAGGTCCCATATAAAATAAAAGATCACTCCAGAGTCAAGTTTCGATTGTCCCCAAGTTCTAAGGCCAAAAGTATAACCAACTTCTGCTATTTTTTCTGTGCGAACCGAACCTAAAATTTCAAAAAGGATTTTATATCCTCTTGGGTGGAGTTTACCTTTTGTTTCTAGATAGACTGACTTACGAATTCCGAAAAATCCACTCATCGGATCAGATATAGGTACGGGGAACAACCACTCAGAAATTTTAGTAGCAAACTGACTTGCTAATTTTCGAAAGATGGGAAAGTTTCCGTAACCTCCATCTGAACTTCTTCGCGTAGCTACAACGATATCGTTATCTTTTAGTAGGCGAATGACTTCAGGGATTTTTGTATAGTCATGTTGGAAATCAGCATCCACTACAACCAAATTGTCTCCTTCTGCCTTTCCATACCCGTATGTGACAGCAGAGCTTAAACCTCTTTCTGTCGTACGCACAAAGGGTTTGATTCTTTTGTCATACTCTGCTAGTACTTTCGCAACTTCAAAAGTGCCATCAGGAGAATTGTCATCTACAATGACGATTTCAAAATCTAATGATTCTTTTTCTAAAATTTTAGAAATTGTTTCGGCACAGTTTTTGATATTGCCGGCTTCGTTGTATGTTGGGAGTATAATACTTGTTTTATTTTGCATGACTGGTCATTTAACTTTTTTTGTTTTTAAAAAAGCCCCTTTGTTTGATTTTTTATACATAACTCACCGCTTTTACAGGAGTCTGCGATTGCTTTGGAACATTCGGAAAACAATTGGTACTGTTTAGTACAAAGAATTTCGCAGGCAAATTGATAAACCTTGGGATCTTGTAACTTCTTCTGGTCTTCATTTAGGCAAAGACTGGCTTTTTCACAAAGGAGTTTGCAACCCGATGATTGGTCTAGTTTGGCTTTTTGTCCAAACTTCGGTGCATTGTCTTTAGAGAAGTCCCAAAATGATACAAGAACCAAAAGGAAAATTAAGAATCCGTATTTTTTCATAGGTTTTCTCCCCGTTTCCAAACAGTGATTTCTGATTGGAAAGAACGTTTGTCCATCTTCAGAAGGGCTCGTAAAATTTGATTGGAATCTAAATTCAGATGTTGTTTCCACTGAAACCAAGAGGCCACTTTCTTCCAGTCCTCTGTGAGTGTAGTGTCTCGAAAAACGATGAGAGTATCGGCAGTAGGACAGGTTTCTTTGTAAGTGAGAGGGAGAGCAAAGTAAACTTTAGTATCTTTGATTCTGTTTTGAATGTCCATTGCTGTCCAAGGATTCTCTGCAATCACACAAATTTCTTTAGTTTGTATTCCTGTTAGTTGTTTGGCGGTATCGGGGTCAGCCATTGGGCGTAGGAGTAAAAACATGGTAATTGGAATGAGTAGGAGTTGGGGGAAAAAGATTCCATAAAAACGAAACTTTTCATTTTGTAAGGAAAGTATAGCACCTACAGTGATGATGATTCCTAGAAGTGAAAATGCAAAGAGAGCAGGAAGCCTCAAAATAATTGCTACCAATACAAATAAAAAGTAAAATAGGGGAATGGAATATTGATTGTATTTGGAAAGAATCAATGTCTTCCAAGTTTCTTTTTTTAAGGCCGGTAATAAAAATAGAAAAGCGATAAAGGGCGTTACATAGTAAGGGTCTTTTCTATTTGGCATTAAGTGAAAGATGGTAACAAATAATAAAAATACCAAAACCACCGTAGCCAAAATTTTGTTTTTTTGGTTCGAAGTTTTTCTTATGGTGATCATCCATGTAATATGGATTAAAGGAATTGTAAATGGAATTGTGTAAAGGAACCAACCTCCCCAAATTCTAAGTCCAGACTGGTTGGCTGCGTAAAATTTCCCCATATTTTCAGTGATAAAAAAGAAACGTAACAATTCTTTTCCTGAACTTGTAAATAGATACAAATAAGAAACCCAAAGGATTGGAATTATGAAAGAAAGTGTAAATAGTAGAAGTGTAACTCTTTCTTCTCGAAGAGGACGGTAGGAAATTTGAAAATGTCCTCTTCTCACTCGAATCATTTTAATGTATAAATAACTGAGCAAAAATAATAGAATATAAATATGAAGGATTGGACCTTTGAGGAGGTATCCGAATCCAACGAAGAAACTACCCCATGCAATATATGTTTGTTTTTTTGATTTCTTAGATTGGTAGAATAAAAAAACATAAAGCAGTGTAAAAAACACCATTGCCCCTTCCATCATCAGTAGGCCAAAAAACTTAAGAGAAAGAAAAGAGAAAGCAAAAGCTAGTGTTGCGAGTTTAGTTTCCTTTAGTGAATGACTTATTGAATTGTAAAGTTTATAGAACAAAGTCAAAGTTCCGAGGCCAAATAAAAAAGAAACCAATCGTTCAGAAAAATAACTCACACCAAAAATTTTATCGAAGAACATTCCCATCCAAAAAAGAAGAGGTGGTTTGTAAGGATTGGGAAGACCTGATAAAACAGGAAGGGTATAACTACCAGCATCCAAACTTTCCCGAATGGAACGAATGTGCATAATTTCGTCCCCTTGCGGGAAGGCCACATCGGGAACACCGAGGGTCATAGCGAAAATTGCAGATAGAATAAAAAGAACAGCAAAAAACATGGTGACCCCTTTTATCCATAAACGAAGATACTGACTGGTCAGTCAACGTGTTTAAATTGAAAATAGTGAATGGAATTTTTTTTAAGAAAATTTGGAAAAATTAAGAATGGCGAAAAAAAGAAAACCTGTCTGCTTGATTAGACCGGCCCTTGGGATGGAAAGTGTCCTTGTTTTTGCAAGGAAATTGGGAGAAGAAGGAGAAAAACAACTGATTATCGAGCAAAATACTTGAATTTTGTATAAAAATGGCAAGAAATCTTGAGTCTAAGCTCTATTGTATGAACCCTTTATTTGCCGAGAACTCCCAGATTTTGGAGCAAGGGATTCAACTTTTGGAATCTATTTCGAACGAAAGTTATTCACAAAAAAGACAAAACATGGATGCTTCCATTGGGGAACATGTTCGGCATATTTTAGAGCATTATGAATTGTTTTGGGAAGGCATAATGGTGGGTCATATTGATTATGACAATAGGAAACGTAATCCAGAACTGGAATCCAATCGTTTGTTTGCAGTTCAATCGATGATCGGTTATGTATCCAAGTTTCAAAATCAAACTTTAACTTTAGAACCACTCACTATATCTCAAAATTATAATCCAAACCAACCAATACCGAAGGTGATTAGTAACATGACCCGTGAGTTAATGTTTTTAATTTCCCATACAGTTCATCATTATGCTATCATTTCCATATTAGTAAAGTTAGATGGGGGTTTTGTGCCTGAAGGGTTTGGATTTTCACCAGCCACTTTGTTTGCAAACGTAATCGAAAGACCATAAGGCCTGAGTAATCTCTAATTCTTTGATTCTCTTTTTGGTCTAGATCGTGTCGAATACATTGTTCGATTTGTCATTAGATTGGATGGATTTGACCTTTTTTACACTTTCCAAAACTTAACGGAATACTTAACTCTTGGCGTACCTCCTAGGAGAAAGAACCCTTCATTCAAAAGACTTTGGGTTCTGTGATGAAACTTTTAAAAATTCTATTATCTTCTTTTTTGGTTCTTTTGATTCTTTTCGGTATTCTTTATTATAACCGTTTGCTTCTACTTCGTTATTCTTTGGGTTGGATTACAGACATTCGTTATCCAAGAGAACCAAACCATCCCGTGCCTTGGCAAGTTGGCCCGAACCTTCCTCAAAAGAACCTAAAAGTTCGTCCTCCGAATATCATTGTGATTATGGCAGATGATTTAGGTTTTAACGATGTTACAACATATGGCGGTGGTTATGCGGACTTAGGTGTTCCCACTCCAAATATTGATTCTATAGCAAAAGAAGGAGTCCGATTCGATTCTGGATATTCAGGTAGTGCGGTCTGTACAGTCTCACGTGCTGCTCTTTTAACTGGTCGGTATCCTTCTCGGTTTGGGGTGGAGTTTACACCGACTCCAGGAGCTTTAGCTCGAGTGGGAGCTGATTTGTATGCTGACCCTAACCGATTGTATCCAGTCATCATTGACAAAGAAAAGGCTGAAAAATCTAAAAGTTTTAACGAATTGGGAATGCCCACTTCAGAAATCACTATTGCTGAAGTACTTAAGGCCAGAGGTTACCATTCAGTTCATATTGGGAAATGGCATTTGGGAAGTACTGAAAGTATGCGTCCCAACAAACAAGGATTTGATGAAACTTTGTTTATGGAAAGTGGACTTTACCTTCCTGTTGAGGATCCGAATGTCTATAATTCAAAACAGGATTTTGATCCGATTGATCAGTTTTTATGGCCCAATATGCGGTTTGGTGTAAGTTATAACGGTGGGAAGTGGTTTGAGCCAAGTAAATATCTTACAGATTACTTTACCGAGGAAGCAGTTAAGGTAATTGAAACCAATAAACACCGCCCATTCTTTTTGTTTTTAGCTCATTGGGCAGTCCATACACCATTACAAGCAAGTAAGGAAGATTACGATGTTTTGCATCATATCAAAGACCACAGGAAACGTGTGTATTTGAGTATGATTCGTTCTTTGGATCGAAGTGTAGGAAAAATTTTGGCCTCCTTAAAAAAAGAAGGTCTCGATGAAAATACAATCCTGATTTTTACCAGTGATAATGGGGCTCCCAATTATATTGGCCTTCCTGATGTAAACCTTCCTTACAGAGGATGGAAACTCACTTTCTTTCAAGGAGGGATTCGCGTTCCCTATGTAGCAAAGTGGCCTGGTCATATCAAACCTGGTACCAAATACAAAAATGCAATAACTAATATTGATATCCTTCCAACGGTAGCAAGTGCTGCTGGTGCTAGTTTACCTGAGGATAGGCCTATAGATGGGGACAATCTTTTACCTTATCTTAAAGGACAAAAGATTCAAAAACCGAGGCCACTCATTTGGAGCGACGGATACTATCAGACCGTCCAGTCGGATGGATGGAAATTGATCCAAACAGAACGACCTAAAAAGAAATGGTTGTTCCATTTAGATACAGATCCTTTAGAAAAGAATAACGTAGTTTCCCTTTCTCCTGATACTTTAGAAAAACTTGAAAAAATATTAGTAAATTATAATAAACAAATGCCAAAACCCCTTTGGCCATCGTTTATTGAATTTCCTGTCTCTATCGATAAAACCTTAGATCAAAAACAAGAACCTGAAGATGAATATAGCTATTGGGTAAATTAGTTTGTTTTCCTGGTTTTCGAAACTGACAATCGTCCTAATTGGATTTAGTCTTTTTCAATGTTCTATTGTGTTGAAGTATTTCGAATCAAAGAAAACTTTTTGTCAGTATCCAGAATCAAATCGAAACACAGTTCATTCGGGAATGGTTTGGATTCCCTCTGGTTCATTTCAAAAGGGAGATAATGTTTATCCTGAGGAATCTCCTGTATATAGAACTTCTGTAACTGGTTTTTGGATGGATGAAACAGAAACTACAAACGATGAATTTGCGAGGTTTGTTTTTGAGACAGGTTACATCACAGAAGCAGAAAGGCATTGGATACCCGGTGGATCTAGAGAATCGAATCAAGAAATCAATGAACCAGGTGCCATCGTATTTCAAAATTCAACAAACAATGTACAAAGGAATTTTCCCTTTGAATGGTGGAGGTATGTCCCTGGAGCCAATTGGCGTCATCCAGAAGGGAATGGATCCCATATAGTAGGTAAGGGTGCTTTTCCTGTAGTGGCTGTAACATACCAAGATGCTTTGGTGTATGCCAAATGGAAAGGTCATTCATTGCCCACAGAAACGGAATGGGAGTGGGCGGCGAGTGGTGGGAAGGAAGGGGCATCTCCGAGTGATTTGGTCCATAAAGATGCAAATACATGGCAAGGTGCGTTCCCATTTGTAGATGAAGGACAAGATGGATTTATTGGAATTTCACCTGTAGGATGTTATGCAAAAAATGGGTTCGGTCTTTATGATATGATCGGAAATGTTTGGGAGTATACCTCAGATTCTTGGAAGTTTACCGATCCGACAGAAAAATCAAAATACCATACAATCAAAGGTGGTTCCTACTTATGTTCACCTAACTATTGCAAACGCTATCGAGCCGCTGCAAGACAACCACAAGAAGACCACCTAGCCTCAAGTCATATTGGTTTTAGAACCATATTACGAACAAACTTTGATGAAATAAAAAACATTACTAAGGAAAATAATGAAAATTAAACAAAACCAATCCATTTTACTCGGTCTCCATTTGACTTTGTTTCTTATGTTCTCTTGTTCTTGGGATCAGTTCGTATTGAATCGAGTTACCGAAAATACAAATGTAAAATCAAAAGCGGCAAAAGAACTTTTAGACAAAGATAAAATCACGATAGTGCTTACTGGCACTGGTTCTCCACTTCCTTCAGAAAGCATTCAGAATTCCACTGCAGTCTTTGTGAATGGTCAGTTTTTAGTTTTTGATTGTGGTGATGGTGTTGCCATGGCGATGGAGAAACTCCACTTACCAGTAACAGAAATCAATGCAGTTTTTGTTACTCATTTTCATTCAGATCATTTTGCCGATTTAGGTGAGGTGATTGATCGCAGTTGGTTACTCGGAAGAAAAAAAAATCTGAATGTGTATGGACCGAAAGGGATTACAGAGCTTGTGAATGGATTTCTAAAGAGTTACAATTTGGAATATTATTACCGAACCAAACACCATGGAGAAGAGATTATGCCTTCTCAGTGGAGTGGAGCTAAGCCAAATGAATTTTATCCCAAATCAGATGGTTCTTCAAAAATTGTTTATGAAAAAGATGGAGTTGTGGTTCATGCTTTTTTTGTAAACCATGTGCCAGTCGAACCTGCTGTCGGTTATCGAATTGAATATAAAGGTAAGTCGATTGTGATCTCAGGTGATACGGCAGATTCGGAAGTACTTAAAAAACAATCTTCTGGGGTAGATTTTTTAATCTCAGAGGTTATGAATAAATCAATGATTGCAAACATTGAAAAATCATATGAAACTATTGGTAATCCTAAGTTTACAAAAATCATGAAGGATATCCAGTTATATCATATCGATGTGAGTGAATTAGCAAAGTTAGCAGAAGAGGCAAAAGTAAAAACTTTAGTATTAACTCATATGATTCCGTTTGTTAAAGGTTATTTCCAAACAAAATCGATTTATAAGGATCCTGTCAGAAAAGAATTTAATGGCGATTTGATTATTGCTGAAGACGGTAAAAGAATTGAAATTCCATTACCGTAATCCTTAATTTTGTTTTTGGTCCTAAATTTACTTTAAAACAAATAAGTAAATGTAGGACCAATTTCCCAACCACGTAAACTTAACGGGTTGATTTCTGCTTCCGCATACACTCCACCTGCAGTGATTCCAAAATGTTTATTGAAAAATATGGTTACAGATCCTCGAACTTCCCAGGCGGCAAGCACTGGATTCCGTCTAACATCAGTTCTAAGGAAAAGGAATTTATAAGGATTGTATTGTAACCTAAGGCCTAGGTTTCCAAATTCTTTTTGTATGGAATTGTAGAGAGGTAATGCATACGCACTTCCTAAACCTTGGTAAGCCCAAGCATTTCCAATAGCAGTGGGGTCTGAAGGCAAAAGAAGATTATCCGATCTTTGTGCGATCCCTACGGTAGAAAACACATTTGCATAAAATCTTGCATCTCTATATTGAAAGTAAGGTTCAATTTCCCAATTTTTAAAATAATTGAATTTGAATCCAAGGGCAAAGATGTTAATTCGCATATTGTCATTTACTTGGATTTTGGGAAAAGCGAGATAGTGGTTCGTTACGTTTGTTGTCTCTAATACATTGTCCCACTGATAGTTTCCTGTGCGAAGAAATTGACGAACAGAAAATACGGTGGAGAACACATCAGTTATTTTTTGTGTATAATCTACTCTGATATTTCGAACGACATGTTCCGATGACGAATCAAATGAACGTAAAGGCACAGTTCCTTGGTTTGCTGGTGACATCTTTAAATCAATCGCTGTATATCCATAAGCAAACAACCATTTGTCGTTAGCTAAGGTAAAGACTGTCCCTTGGTTGGTTCCTGATCCTTCGGATGGAAAATTGGTAGTTCCAGCATTGGTAAGGCCCGTTTTTTTGGCAATTCCTGGATTGGTGGTGAGCCCAGTATTCGGATCCCTATGAGCAAAGGGAATATTAGGATTGGTTTGGATTTCAGCCCTGCCGGCCCCTGCATAGAACAGAAACCTCCATCGTTCTTTTTCTGTTTTTTCATCTGCCTGCTGTGAGGTTTCGGCGGTTCCGTCTGTTTTGGGTAAGGTGACTCCTTCTTTTGGCGTAGTTTGTGCCAAAATGGAATGAATTGCGAATAAAAATAAGGATAGGCCCCATAGAACTTGTTTCATTGAGTCTCTCGGTAAGTGTTTTGGACACTGTTCGCTAAAGAGAAACTGAGGATAGATCGAAATCTGTTATTACAGAAACGTCTCCAATATATTGTATTTAATGGCCAGTTCCTGGTTTAAGAAAATGGATTTTTTTGGTTCGAGTTTTGAATTCATGAGATCTATCACCTGATTATTGTTAAATGAATAATCAGAATCTGCCTCAGAAATTTATGGTTCCGAACTAACAATCGCTGATGGATTATACAATTCGTACAATCTAGTAGTTTGAATTGAAAACTTCCCATCACTTAATACTAAAACTAGGTTTCATTCTAATTAGTTCTATTGGTTTCTTAGAATCATATATGAAATTGAATCTTAATTTTTTAATCCTATGTCTGTTTTTTATCCCATTGTTTGATTGTCAGATAACAAAACCAAAAGAAGTTTTAAAAGGTTCTCACGAAGTGCATCTAGAAAATTTGAATGCAGAATTTGAGAAAAAAATTTACGAAGTGGTTCCTGGAGTTTTTTCAGCAGTAGGATATGGTATCGCTAACTCGATGTTAATTGTTGGAAAGGATGGCCTTATAATCATTGATACATTAGATGAGTTACGTGCATCCAAACAAGTTTTGGAAGATTTCAGAAAGATATCCTCTTTACCAATCAAAGCTATTATTTATACTCATAGCCACCCTGATCATATTTTTGGATCACAATCTTTTGTTTCAGGAGAATCGCCGGAAGTGTATGCCCACGAGAGTTTATTACCAAGTGTACAAAAATTGGCAAGTGAAACGACTCCGATCATTGGGACAAGAAGTGCTCGTATGTTTGGAAATTATCTAGAAAAAAGCGACTTAGTCAATGTAGGGATTGGACCTTACCAAGGTTATAATGCGGATACCAAATTAGATTTTGTTCCACCAACGAAAACATTCAGGGATACTCTAGAAATTGAGGTTGCAGGGATACAATTGAAGTTAATTCATGCACCTGGAGAAACAGACGATCAAATATATATTTACCATCCAGAAAAAAATATTTTATTTGTAGGAGATAACTTTTATAAAGCATTTCCTAATTTATACACAATCCGAGGAACATGGTTTCGGAGTTTAAAAAATTGGTATGAGTCTCTAGATATCATTCGAAAAATAAAACCAGAACATTTGATTCCAAGCCATGGAAAACCAGTTTCTGGTAAGTCCTATATTATGGAAGTAGTGACAGATTATCGAGATGCCGTACAATTTGTACATGATCAATCTCTACGTGGAATCAACGCAGGATTCCATCCCGATGATTTAGTTGAATTTGTGAAACTTCCCGATCATTTAAAAAAATCACCTTACCTCCAAGAAGTTTATGGAAAAGTATCTTGGTCTGTTCGGTCTGCGTTTACTGGCAATCTGGGTTGGTTTAGTGGTGACTCTTCGGAATTACAACCTCTGGATCGAAAGGCCTATGCAGATTTGATTGTAGATTTGGCTGGAGGAAAAGAAAATCTTTTTAAGTATACAAAGAGTAAATTACAATCCAATGAATACCAGGCTGTTTTAACACTTTCAGGATATATCCTTCGTAATGATCCAAATTTTAAGGATGTTGTTTCCTTACGCATTGAAGCTTTGGAAAAACTTGGCCAATCGGAATCGAATGCAAATGCTAAACACTATTATCTTACCGAAGCCTTAGAATTACGAAATCAGTTTGTGGCTAAAATCAAAGTGAGACCAAGTCCTGCACTTTTACGACGATATCCTGTAAAAGTGATTTTAAGTAGCTTTGTAACTAATTTGGATCCTGAGTTAAGTGCTAATACAGATGAAAAAGTGGGGTTTATTTTTGAAGATACAAAAGAAACGTATACCATCCATGTAAGACGGGGAGTGGCGGAAGTGATTCCTGGTTTACTCACTGATGCACATTTAGTTGTTGAATTAAATACCCAAGATTGGAAAGAGATGTTGGTTCGATTGAAATCGCCTGCAACAACAGTTCTTAAGTTTCGATATAAAAAGGGGAATTTACTATCCTTCGTACAATTTTTGAAAAAGTTTTCACCTAAAGAACAAATTCTTTCTTCACAAATTCCGATCTACCAATCGATAGGAAAATAGTCTTTTAGAAATTTGCCAATCCAGTGTTTCCCTGTATTGACACCATCAAACAGGGGATCAACGACTCGGGCAGCGCCATCCACAATGTCTAGTGGTGGTTGGAAATCATGAAGGTCTTGTTTTCTTTTTGCAAGTTCGACTGGATCTTCATCTGTAACCCAACCTGTATCCACTGCATTCATAAAAATTCCATCTTTTGCAAAGTCCTCTGCAGAAGTATGGGTCATCATATTGAGGGCAGCTTTTGCCATATTTGTATGAGGATGGCGGTCTTCTTTTTTGAATCTATGGAATTTACCTTCCATAGCGGAAACATTAATGATATGTTTTTTCCCAGTATTATCTTTTCGCATAAGACCAACAAGGCGGTTACAAAGTACAAACGGTGCGACAGCATTCACCAATTGAACTTCCAACATTTCTGAGGTGTTGATTTCTCCAAGTCGAAGCCGCCAACTATTTGTTTTACGAAGGTCCACTTGTTGTAAATCCGCATCTAACTGGCCTTCTGGAAATACTGCTTCTAGTTCATGGGAATTGTCGTGGGAGTAGGGGATTTGTGAGAGTGCAGCAGATGACCGAATTCCGACTCCTGGTGTTTTATGATTCCAACTCACAGCAAGGGCAGTGGCAGCATCTTTCATTTCCGAATCCGACCGATAAGAATCTAACTCTTGTTTGCAGTGTTGGTAAAAACTTAGTAACTTTTGTGCTTCCGGTGGTAACTCGATAATCGTAAGTTTTTCCATGTCCAGAAGATGGCTATAAAAACCAGGTGGGCGTCTCACCGTTTGGGCCGCATTATTAATTAAGATGTCTAATCTCTCTAAATGATTTTCTAAAAATTTACAAAAAATTTCTACACTGGGTGTATGCCTGAGATCCAATCCAAAAATCTGTAAACGATCCTTCCATAAATGAAAATCTGTCTCTTTTGCAAAACGAATTGCCGAATCATTGGGAAATCTTGTGGTTGCAATGACGCGCGCACCAGCACGTAACAAAAGTAAGGTTGCCTGATAACCTATTTTTAAACGAGAGCCAGTAATGACTGCTACAGTTCCTCTGAGGTCAGTTGTTTGGAACCTTTTGGAATAGTTAAGTTCCGCACAATTGGGACACATGGAATCGTAAAAAAAATGTAGTTTAGTGAATGGTGTTTTACAGATATAACATGGTTTTGGATTTGAAAGTTCTTCTGCTTTGTCCCAGGACCATCCGGCCGTATTCGAAATTTGTAATGGCGCTTTAAAAACTGCAGTTTCTCTAGCTCGCCTGATTCCCGTTAGGGCAGTTTTTTGCTTTTCTTGGATTTTGAGTGTTTGTTTTTTTTCTACACGAACGGTGCGGTTTCTTTTTCGAACTTCATTCCGATCGGGGCGAGAAATTTTGCCGCAGAGGATCATCAGTTCTAAACGTTTTTCTTCGGAAATAGATACAAGTTCTTTGGGGGAGTCCAAAAGAGTTTTTAAATCCTGTAACAAAGAATCGATGTCCATAGAACCAGAATTTTGATTTGGTATGGACGAGCAAGTATCTTTGGTAGGATAAGATTCAGGGAAAGCTTCGCTATTCCCAATCTGTGAAAATTTCTGTCCTTCGGTTTAGTGCTTCAATACTCGGATTTTGCGTTTTCCTGTAAATTGGATTGATCCATTTAGGACGCAACTATCTTGCATTTCTGACTTTAAATCGATTACCTGTTCTCTCATATTTTTAAGAATTGAAATTACATCTTTGGACTCGCAAGTACCGAATGCCTTGAACAATTTCTCTTTGTCGTAATAAAGTGAGTTTAGTTGTTGTTCTAATTGTTTGACAGTAGAATCTTCTTCACTTGAATTCGATATACTACTGTTTGGGTCCTCGATTAAAATTTCACGAATTGGTTTAGTCAAGAATTGTTGGATTTCAACCAAGTCTTCTTCGTGAATTAATGGCTCTATTGCGATTAAGATATAAGTTGTCAAGGAAGCTTGGATCATTAACTTTGAATCAGTATTTCCTGTATTAAAATTTTGGTATTGAATTTGAGTGTTAAGTTGTTTCCAAAAACATTTTAATTCAACGTATTTTGAAAATAATAGAACTCTTAATTCTTCTTCATCCTCGACATCTTCTAAAATTTTTAGAAAATTATCAATAACAGAGTCAAACCAGACCTGCGTTAGTTTTTCGTCTTCTTTGGTAGTTTCAAAACTTTTTCCCCAATCTTCAATGTTCTCCCTTACCGATCTCGAAAAGGATTCATTAGTTAAGTTCTCTTTGATTATTTTTAATTCCATTCTATGAAAGTCCAGTGTGTAGATTTTATTCGGATAATCTGAATTTTGGGATATATGCCGAACGAATGGATTCAATAATGATTTGTTTCGATTCGATTTGTTTAAAATTTTCTTTGAATTGGTAAAGTCGGCTAAGTTCAGATTCTAAGCTATAGTACTCTTCTAGAATTTTATCTGTGTCAGAAGTGCCAAGTTGGGATTCTAACTCTTCTTTTTCTTTATAAAGATCTACTATCTGAGTTTCCAAGTTTTCTGCGAGTGAATTATCCATCGCATTTTAGACTGATTATTTTTTAAGTGCAGAAATTAAATTGAATTCTACGAGGATACTCCAAGGTCTTTTACTTTGACCGATTTTTACTGGTTTAAGAATTCTTGCCGTATTTGATTTATCGATAAATGTAAAACTTTCTCCTCTTTGGATCGCATTTTTGGCATCGTCATTGAGGATCTCGGCACTTGTGCCTAAGAATTCAATTTCTGGGTGAGAGGCAAAATTTCCGTTGTATGTTAGAAGACATGTTTTACCAATACCGAATAATTTTTTTGGTGAGAGTTCCCTTTGTAGTTGTTCCAAAGAAAAGTCAGCACCAAGGATACCCGCAAACTTTGAATTTAAAAACAAATTGGTCATGAGACTAGTCATTTTGACGGTTTTTCCTTCGATAGGGTAATCGTAAGGTTCCATCATAATATCTTCCCCTAAATCACGGGGAAGGGTATACCATTCATTTTCACCTGCAGTGTCATAACCTTGTAGAGGTTCTATCGATATCCGTCCTGTGTGCCTATGACAATAAGGAACAAATCTACCTTTAGAGTCATGCCCCTCTTTTCCTGCATATGCAGCGTCCATTAAATCAATGACATTAGGTTCACAGCAGATAGCATATGCAAGTTGTTGTTCGTTTTGAATTAAGTATTCTTGTAAGATCAGGAGTAGATGTTCTCTTTTCATTCCTATATTTGCATGGACCAAACTTTGAATTAAAAATTTTAATCCATACAAGGAAGTTGCCATAATATAAAATTTGGATTCGAGTTCTTTGGCAATATTACTCGCCCAAAGTTCTGCATAGTCTAAAATTGATTGTTTTTCCATCTCCATAACATCAAAATTCGCAGATGTATTTTCTAAATTAATGCGAGATAAAATTTCGGAGATTTTTTTAGTAGCTTCAGAAGTTTGGAAGGATAATTTTGTCACTTCATTTGCTACAACTTCAAAACCTCGTCCATGTTCCCCGGCCCTTGCTGCCTCAATTGAAGCATTTAGCGCAAGTAAGTTGGTCTGTTTTGCTACTTGTTGAATTGAAGCAGCAACTGAACCAATTTCTTTTGACCTTTCCCCAAAAGAATCGATAAGGTCTTTCAGTTTTTTCATTCCTAAATTAGAATAATTGTCTTCCATGTCTTATCCTGTATTGATTCCTTTTGACTTTCCAATTATAATATCGGATATTTTTGTCTAGCTATTGATAACCAGCTTGTTGCAATCTAAATAGTTTTTCATATTTTCCTTTGTTTAAAAGGAGTTCATCATGGCTTCCCCATTCAGTTTTTTTACCTTGTTCTAGAACTAAAATTTGATCGGCCATCCTTACTGTTGAAAACCGATGAGAAATTAGAATCACAGTTTTTCCTTGTGTATGTTCTCGAAAATGTTCAAATACTTTCATTTCAGCCTCTGCATCTATAGCAGAGGTTGGTTCATCTAATATAAGAATGTCGGCACTTGTTCGCATAAAGGCGCGGGCGAGCGCGATCTTTTGCCATTGCCCACCAGATAATTCCCTACCATCTTGAAACCACTTTCCTAGTCTTGTAGAATAACCTTGTTCCAAACGTGTTACAAAGTCATGGGCCATTCCAAGTTTGGCTGCAGGAATCCATTCTTCTTCCGATTGGATTTTTTGAACATCACCCATCCCAATGTTTTCACCCACTTTGAATTGGTATTGGACAAAGTTTTGGAAAATGACACCAAACCGGCGACGTAAAGTTTCCTCATCCCAATTTTCCAAATCAATTCCATCCAAATAGATTTTGCCAGATGTCGGTGAATACAAACGAGTCAGAAGTTTGATTAAGGTTGTTTTACCGGAACCATTCTCGCCGACGATAGCAAGTTTTTCTTCAGGTTTTAATTCAAAACTAACATCAGAAAGAGAAGGTTCTTTTGCACCTGGATATTGAAAAGAAACAGATTCAAAAACGATTCCTAATCTTTGGTGGTTTCCTTTTTGATTTCCATATTGTTTAAGAATCGCAAGTTCTAAAAATTCCATAAGATTTTCAATGTACAAATGGTCTTCATAAATTCCACCGAATGCAGAAAGTGCATTGGAAAATGTATTTTGTCCTTGCCTAAAGATGACAAGATACATAGTCATTTCGCCTAATGAAATTTTATGTAACAATGCTAAACAGACTATCCAAATGTAAGAGCCGTAAAAAGCAAATTGGCTAAGTAATCCAAGGAGAAAACTAAAAATTCCTTTATAGATTGTTAGTTTTTTATCTTCAATATAAATCCTTTGAAAATTGTTTTTGTATCTACCAAGAAATTCTTTACCTAAGTTAAAAAGTAAAATTTCTTTTGCGTTGTCTTCTCTTGCCATAAGTGTTTCAAGATAAACTTGTTCTCGTGTTTCTTTAGCCTTCCATCGAAACAATCGAAAACTATGATTCGAAAACTTTGTTTCTGCAATAAAAGAAGGGATGGCTGCAACAACTAAAATAAAGGAAGCTAACGGAGAGAGTTTGATTAGAAGTCCAAAAAAACTGATAATGGTAATGGAAGATTGAGCGATGGTAAAAAATCTCGTGACCATAGATAGAGGTTTAGAGGAAGCTTCGGTCCTAGCTTGGGTCATTTTATCATAGGTTTCGGAATTTTCAAATTGAGTGAGTTCTAAACGAATCGCTTTGGATAGAATTCTTTCGTTCACCTCCTGGCCTAAACGAATCCTTAACAAAGTATAGGCAATATTGTATAACTTCTGAGATCCAAAATAAAGAATGGTGATAATCCCTTCCGCATAAACCAATTTTGCCGCATCAGATTGTAATAAATCTATCCATTCGTCTGATTTTATTTGGCTTTGGAGGATGGAGTCGATTATCAGTTTTCCAATCCATACGAGAGTAGAGGGAAATAAACCGTTGGCTATTGTTAGAAGGGAAATGAGAGCGGTTAAACCAGGGGAACTTTTGTAAGCTAAATCAAAAGCAATTCGTGAAGTTTTTAAAATCCTTAAAAAGGTATCAAACATACTAGTTAGATTGATTTGCCCATTTGTTTTCGATACCTTTTTTTAGTTCTATTCATTCTGATCATGCAGAATTCCTGGTTGCCATATCCTTTTCTAATTGCAATGATGATAACACAATATGTCAAAAGAAAGGTTAGATAAAGTTCTCGGAAATTTTGGTTTAGGGTCACGTTCCGATGTTAAAAAAGAAATCCACCAGGGACAGGTCCAAGTGAATGGAGTGGTGATTAAGGATCCAAGTTATAAAGTATCGCTTACAGATGAAGTGACTTATTATGAAGAGACTTTAGTTCGGAAAGAGTTTTATTACTTTATGATGAACAAAGCTCCAGATTGTATCACTGCCACAGAAGACAGTCGTGAAAAAACAGTCATGGATTACCTAAGCGAAAGACATGAAAATATGGATTTATTTCCTGTCGGTCGATTGGATAAAGAAACAGAAGGTCTATTATTATTTACAACAGATGGACCGCTTGCCCATTATTATACATCCCCAAAACACTTTGTCGAAAAGGAATACTATGCAGAAATTTCTGCCCCAGTAACTCCTGAAGACATCCTTGCCTTTGAAACAGGAATTGTTTTAGATGATGGTTATAAAACCCTTCCTGCAAGGTTGGCCATTCCAGATTCTAACCAACCAAACATTGTGACCGTATGGTTAAAAGAAGGGAAATACAGACAAATCCGAAGAATGTTTCAAAGTTTAGGTAAGGAAGTCATTTACCTAAAACGAATGAAGATGGGAAATTTAGAATTGGATCCAACGTTAACACTCGGGGCTTATCGTGAATTAACTGCCGATGAGGAAATTCTTCTCAAACAAAAAGCACCCATCATTCAATAAACCTTTCTATTTTGTCAAAGAAAGCGGCAGGTGCTCGTCTCGGTCTAGAGTTGGAAAGAGAAACAAATAACTGTTCGTCTTTCATGCTGGCGAGTAAGTTGCCATTTAGGTCTACAATGTCTTGTCTAAAATAAAACCGAATTTTTTCAAAACTTTCGATCCAACTTAAAATTTTGACATGCGTACCTGGCTCAGGTTGTTTATGGATTACGATTTCACCACCCATAAAAAAAGTAGTGGAGTCTGTTTCTTTAATAAGGCTCAAGTCTACGATTTCTTTAAAAAATAAA
The DNA here is from genome assembly GCF_000332495.1 of Leptospira terpstrae serovar Hualin str. LT 11-33 = ATCC 700639. Taxonomy (NCBI): domain Bacteria; kingdom Pseudomonadati; phylum Spirochaetota; class Leptospiria; order Leptospirales; family Leptospiraceae; genus Leptospira; species Leptospira terpstrae. The sequence goes on from NZ_AOGW02000018.1 coordinate 336,571, forward strand.
AAACGTCCCTCTTCAAACACTTTCCAAATTGCATCCGAAGGTAAATTCCAATAACAATTCATATCACTAAAAGGAATATAATAATCATGTTCTACTGTATTTTGTAAGATGGGTTTCGGATGGATGGTAAATTCATATGGTGTAATATTGATTTCTGGAATTGCAGTAATGACAATATTGTTCCCATCCTGAACTAATTTTGATGTTGTTTCTAATTGACAGGCTTTTTTCCCGTCACTACCTAAAATGGTTTGTTTCCAAAAGAGGATTCCATGATCCATTCGAAATACTTGCGATTCCACTGTAATTTCTGAATTTGCAAATTGTTGGCTTAAAAACCGAACGTAGGTAGATCCAGGTAAATAACTAATGTTATTACTTAACATATCTTCTACAGAATATCCAAATTCTCTTAAAACTTCACATCTCGCATCGTAGCCGAAACGTTCATAGGTCCGACTAGTGACATGACGGTTCCAGTCCAAATCAAAATGATGTGTGGTTAAGGATTTACGGAAAATTTGGCTCATTCCACCTTTCTTTTCATTTTAAATGAATGGTAAAGTAGAATTCTTGTCGGATTTAACTTGCAGACCTAAGAATGTAATTTGATTTTTATATCTAAAAGTTTACCAATAACATCCAATCCATTTAGTTTTTTATTTGATTCTACAAAATAGGGTAATTGCCATTTTTGTGTGGTTAGTCCTTGTTTGTTGTCTGGTATGTCCCAAGCAGGATATACTCGGAATCCTCTTTTGCCTTCGTGTTTTCCGGAAAGTATTCCTTTTTCATCTAATATCTGTTTTGTGAATATGAAATGACCAACACGATTGTTATTCAGAGTAGCAATAATAAAAATGTCAATATCATCTTTGCTCTTAAATGGTTCAATAGGACCATCTTTACTACGTTTCCATAAAGTTACAAATTGACCTACTTTTTTAGATGTGATTTTTGCTTTTCGAAATCTTATGTTTTTCTTTTGAATTTGAAAATAACAAGCATCGTATTCTGCACTTTCCGGTTCTAGTTGAATGTTATGGATCTCTAAACCAAGTGAATCGAACAAACTTTCTTTGGAGATCTTTAAGAATTGAGGGAATGTTTTTTGGTTTGATGGATTGATAGACATCGCTTGTAAACCACCTTGTATTAATGTGATACTGTTTTAAGTCCAACAACAGATAAGATGAGTGTGGTTAGAAAAAATATCCGCCAGAAATCTACAGGTTCTTTGAATAAAATGATTCCAATGAGAACGGTGCCCACAGCACCAATTCCTGTCCAAACTGCATAACTTGTACCAATAGGCAAAGACTGAGTCACTTTAATTAGTAACAACATGCTGACGAGTAATGAAATAAAAAAGCCAAAATACCATAAGTAAGTTTCAGTTCCTGTGGTTTCTTTTGCTTTTCCCAAACAAGTGGCAAACATTACCTCAAAAATTCCTGCAATAAATAGTAAAATCCAATTCATACTCACTCCTAAAAGATAGGTTTTCGGTTCTATGTTAGGATGTAAACTGCATATAAATCAATTCAGTCTACTAGTAAGGATTGTGAGTTTGAGATGTTTTAGAACTTGTGTTTTTGAAATTCTAAAATATCGTCCGCTTTCCTTTATTCTTCGATTTTTGTTTCATGGAAATTATTCAACTAATTGGTTTAATAATTGACTAAAAAAATGCCATGATTTAAATTCAACCAAATGGTTGAATTTCGTAAAAAAGAACAAATGTTGGATCGAGTGTTTGCAGCCCTTGCAGATCATTCTCGAAGGCAAATGTTAGCCAGTCTCCGTAAAGGTAATTTGAGTATATCGGAACTCGCAGAGCCATTTGCGATGTCTTTTGCAGGGGTTGCCAAACATATCGATGTGCTTACTGAAGCACAACTAGTTCGGAAGGTGCGTGCTCCCGAAGATGGTCGAAGTTTTCGATTGGAGTTACAAAATCAAACCTTAACGGAAGCAACCAATTGGATTCGCTATCATCAAGAGTTTTGGACGAGTAAATTAGCAAATCTCGAAGCGTTTTTTGAGGAGAAGGAATATGAACAAACAAGTCCTAAAAGTAGAAAAAAGAATTAGCGCCGACCCCGTGCGTCTCTTTCGTGCATGGCTGAATGTGGAGGATTTTTCACGTTGGTTTTTGTCAGGAGAGATGATCGGGATTGATTCTGTTGCAATGGATCCAAGGCCAGGTGGAAAGTTTTTAATCAACATGACCCTTGATGGAAAAATTCTTCCTCATGAAGGCGAGTACATTACTATCGATGAACCCAGAAAAATAGTTTTTACTTGGCGATCTCATGCAACTGAAAACAAAGATACGCTCGTGACAGTTACCTTTTCAGAAGTGAAAGCTTCATCCACTTCGAATGGTTTAAATGAGAAACCACAAACTTTAGTCACTTTGGTTCATGAAGAATTAGAGAACGACATCCAAATCAAAATGCATAGCCAAGGTTGGACAAACATACTTGAAGGTTTAAACTATTGGATGAGTTAGGAAATGAATTCAAATTAAATATATAAATCATTTGAGTTGAGTAGATTAAAACAAGGAGAGTTGTATGGGTATATACCACAAAGTAGGAATACGGGCGGGAGAAAAGGAAGTGATCAATGCATTGACCACGAAATCCGGATTAGCTAATTGGTGGACAAAGGAAGTGGATGGTAGTTTTACTTCTGGAGTTTCTTCCATTGGAGAGTCCATTTTTTTTGGATTTGGGCATGGCAATGCTATTGAGATGAAGGTAAAGGAATTGGAACCCAAACATTTATTATGGGAATGTCTTTCCGGACCGGAAGATTGGATCGGTTCTCATATCGATTTCCAATTAAGTTTAGGCAAAGCGAACGATGGAGGAGGGATGACAATTCTTTACTTCAGACACAAAGATTGGAAAAAGGAATCTGAATTCACTGCGCATTGCAGTATGAAATGGGCAGTTTTTTTACTTAGTTTAAAAAACCTTTTAGAAGATGGAGTTGGCAGACCTTCCCCTGAAGATATCAAAATCGACGACATCAATTGATATTTTCCCCGCGGTTTGTATCTGTAACGCAAGCCGCATAGTTTTCTAAATTAAAAAATAGAAATTATTTTCGCTACATCGGTAGTAGATTCTTCCATTGTCTCTTTTGTCTCCAAGCTAAGATACTTTTAATAGATAACAAGAAGATCATCATTAGAAATGGAGCAGGGACAATATTATATTGTAAAAACTCCAAATATAAAACAATAGTAACGATAATCGGAGACAAATTCAATAATCCAGTAGCAGTCGTTTTCTAAAGAGAATTAAGTAACCACATGAAATTTCTCAAACACCTACAATATGTCTTAAATATCCGGTCGTAATAAGGGCTGCTATAAAATTAGCAGCTTTCGGAGTCATGGGAGGACTTGACAAAAGATCTACTATCATCAGTTTTTCGTTACAGGGAAAATCTTTAGAAAGAATTCTACCCAAAAAAAATATTGGCTCATTTGGAACCTATCTTGAATTCAATGCTAGAGAAAACAGAAAGAAGTTTTTGCTTCTATTGAAAAATAATTGCCATGTGCTTTACTTTTTTGTTAATAGAACGTTTATGATTGAATTATTTGAATTTGCCTTATCAGGAAATTGCTATAAAGTAAGGTTGCTGTTATCTTTTCTGAATCTCCAATATGAAAGCCAAATTGTGAATGGGCCTGAGCGTGAACATAAATCGGAAGCGTTCATTGCTAAAAATCCATTTGGACAAGTTCCTGTTCTCAAGGATGGGAATATAGTCCTTAGAGATAGCCATGGGATATTGGTATACCTCGCTCGTGCTTATGGTGAAGAGCATTGGTTTCCCAATGATCCAGCTATTGCAGGAGAAATAGTTGCGTGGCTTTCAACTGCAGCAAATGAAGTTTCACGTGGACCAAGTGCACTTCGTGCACATTATTTACTCGGTCGTCCTATTAATTTGGAAGAAACAAAATTAGTCACAGAAACCCTTTTATCTATATTAGAAAAAAGACTTGTGGCTCATAATTGGCTTGTTTCTGATTCAATCACCATCGCAGATATTGCTATTTATCCTTATATAGCTCTTGGTAATCAGGGGAAAATTGATTTATGGATATATCCTAATATTCGAAAATGGATGTACCGTATAGAGAATTTACCTCATTACCTTTCAATGCAAGGTGTACAATTGCAAGTTTTATAAATAAATGCTTTTCTTTACCTTGAATGTAGTAGGTAACTTTCCACAGTTAATCAGTTCTGGAATTTGTTCAGTGAAATTTTTTAGTCAGAAAGATGGATTTTGTGGATAAAAAATAGTTTTGTTAATTCTTCTTAATTCGTTTGAATCTCGTTAAATTTTGTCAGAATAGATCAAACTAAATAATGTTTGTTCGTAATCTAAGTCTTCGGTAATTATTTCGTTCGGCTGAAATTGGGTAATTAGTTTCTTAATTTGATGTTACGTATTTAACTTTAGATCAAGCCAAGCATCCTGATTTTCTCTTCGAATTATAATAGGTTGCCTGTGTTTATTATCTCCAGAGTTATGGATTTCTGCAGTTTTTTCATTGGCGACCTGAGTGACGATAGTTACCCAGGTAGTGCCATTTGAATTAGCACCCCAAATTCCGCCAAAAAAATTGTTCTTATTTATAAATTCAATTTTAAATTTGTGTTTTTCTCCACTCCTTTGCATTTGCCATTCGAAGTAAGACATTACAGGAATTAAACATCTGTTGATCGAATATTTTTTCCAAAAGTTAGAAGAGAATATATGTTCTGATTGGGTAGTTGTGATCAGACGATTTGCAAAAGATTGTTTTGTGCCCCATGTTCCAGAAGAAAGTGAAATATTATCTGAAACGTTTTTTAGATACCAACAATGATCGTTGGGTTTGACCGCTAAGCCATTTTGTTTATATTTATGGTAATCTTCCTCATACTGAATCGGATCAAATGAAAAATTCTTCCATTGGGTTTTATATTCTTCAAGAGCTACTAATCTATTTGTGAATAAATTTGACATAGTGGGAATTAAGTAAAAGCTACTTTTTCAAATAGTTTTTTTAATCTCTTCTGTATTACACTTGGAGTGAGGCTCGAAAACCCCGAGCAGCATAATATGATTCTGCACCATTGTGATATATGAATACATTGTCATAACGAAAGTCAGCGAATATGGCACCCCCTAAATTTCTAATACTTGCAGGTGTTAGTATCCAACTTGAAGTTTTTGTATCGAAATTTCCGAATTTTTGCAACTCCCTATATTGTTCTTCAGTCAAAATTTCGATTCCCATTGCCAATGCCATAGCTAGAGCATTATCTTTGGGTTTATTCTCTTTTCTTGTCTCTTGGGCTTTGCGGTCATAACAAAGGCTTCTTCTACCTTGGGGACTTTCCTTTGAACAATCATAAAAAATGAAAACGTTTGTTTTTTTATCATAACCGACGACATCAGGCTCACCACCTGTTCTTTCCATTTCATTCAAGGACCAAAGTTTGTCGGGATTTAATTCTAATTTTTTCTGTATTTTTTCCCATTCCAAATTTTTGTGACGATTAGTATTTTTTTCAAACCTAGCTTTTAAAACTAAGAGTAGGTCATTCATTTGTTGGGGTGAAATTTTCTGTATATTTTTCATGACTTAGAAGTCTCTATTATTTTAAAAAAAAAATTAAATAAAAATCATCAGATCTATCTTTATTATCCTCATAAATTTAAATCAATAAAAATATCATTTCTCTAAACTGAGTTTTGAAGAATATTTTAATTGTTTTTCTATTGTATGTTCTTCGATAAAAAACATTCTATTCTGATTTCTCGTCATCTCGTATTTAAATTAAAACAATGAGTAATTTACGGTTACAAATTCTCCAATATCAAATGGAGAACTATTTTTGGATATTTGTGCTTAACGTTTGGAAACCTTCTCTTGTAAAGTTCTAGATTTTTTTTGGTTCTTTAGCCTAATGAGTTCAAGAATTATCTTGTCAGGAATTTTCTTAGGTGAGTTTTTCAAGGTATTCATCTTGTCTAGAAGACCAGCCTTTTCCCCGCTAAAAAACCTTTCTTTCCATTTGTATCCCTACTAAGTAGATATTCCATATTCTGCATAGAGCTGAGAAAAATTAACGCCTCTCTCATCGCTCGCCATAACGAATTCTAATCTTAAATCCACGACCTGATTCTCCTTCCAATGCCCTCCTACAAAGTTGTTCTCGGGTATGAGAAACCAGAAAGCGTTACCTATGTCTTGATACAAATTTGGTACCCATGTCCTGAGGCATACATTTTCGGTCTTGCGCATAATGTGTCTTAGGCCGAGCAAGGGCGAAGTCCCGAAGCGAAGTGGTTAGCTGCTGTTATGCGACGTGTGGTAAGCTAGAAAAGAAATTACTGTTCTTTAAGTTTTCCCGTAACATATTGATGCAAAATACTTGAAACTAAAGTTTGATAAGGGATTCCTATTTCAAGTGCTTTAGTTTTTAGTAATTGAATGTCTTTACCAGCAATTCTAATATTCATTCTTTTGTCTTTGGCTAACGTATTTTTTGCAGCAAGCTTAAACTTATTTAAATAGCCTTTTTTATTTGAAACGGATTTCCATTCGTTTCTTTCAAACGATAATTCTAATTCTTTTTCTTCATCAGTAAGTTTAATTTTCATGTAAGTTTACCTCTGGAAAATATAGTTTAGAGTGTTTTCTTGAAGGATAAGCAGTTTTGAGAAAGAAAGAAGTTTCATTTTCAATTGCTGGAACAACCCATGCATAATTATCAATATTAATTATTATGATTATTTGATTCGGATATTTTTTGCTATTTGGATGTTCTAAGATGTCTAGAATTGCTCCTGCTTCAATTTCGATTACAATTCTTTCGAATGAAATATTTCTTTGAGAATAGAGAATTTTATTCTTTTCATTATCCCAGTCAAAGATCACAAATTTAATGAGATAATTATGTGTGCCTTTTGTCAATACACATTTTTTTGGTTAATTTACCAATTTTTACCACATTTCGCATAACGAACTAGGGGAGACGACGTTCCCTGACCCTGAGTCCCGACGGGACGTTAGGGACTGGCACGGAGTTTGCGGATGCAAGCGAGTGACAGAAAGGGAAAGTGTCGCAGACCAAGTGAGGGCTCGTCCCGAAGCGCAGCGTTTCCCCGCTGTTATGCGAAGTCACTAATTTCTTAGTTTTAATTTTTTATTTTGAGTTTCTCTAAACAGAATGTTATTTTATTTATAAATAAGTTGTCTGTCATCAAATCTATCTTTTTATCACTTATAAGCTGATGGAATACAGAAACTTCATCCTTTAATTCAATTTCTAGAAAATTATTCGTGAATATATTTTTTATAACAATTTGTTGGCAGGATGCTATTTCTATTTTATTTTTAAAAATAGAAACTCTTAATTCTACATTTAAAGGGAAACCGATCATTGATCTTTGAAGATAACGATATCTAGGTTGATAGTCAAACATCAGGAAAATGAATATTGATACATCGTCAAATTCATTTATTATATGATTATTGTTAGGTAAAAGTATTAATTCTGAGTAAATATCTTGAATTTTTTCAAATTTGAATAAGTGCTTATGATTATTTATTAAGTTTTCGTCTGAAAAAAATATAATTCGTATTGTATGGTTTTTCCATTCTTCAGTTGGTTTTTGTTCTGGACTTGGGATATGATCTAGAAAAAAGAATTTCAAAGGAGAATTATATGAGAAAACATTATTCTGATAATTTTGATCATATATATATACCCTAGAATGTCTATGTGGACTTAAATCATGATTACCCAAAATTCGTATTTCTGAAGTATTACTATCGTATATACACCCAAAGAAACAAGTCGCCGTTAATAGGATTATTTTTTTAATAAACATTTTTTAGTGATTTCGCATAACGAACTAGACTAACCGACGTAGGCTGACCCTGAGTCCCGGAACGGAGCTTGCGTATGCAAGCGAGTGACAGAAAGCCTATGTGTCGCAGACCAAGCGAGGGCGAAGTCCCGAAGCGCAGCGGTTAGTTGCTGTTATACGACGTCTGAATCTAAGCGGAAAGCTTTCTGTTTTTAATGGAAATTTCTAAATCCAATGCATGGCATACTTTTAGAAAAGTAGCCAAGTTACAATTCACGCCGTTTTCAATCTTAGAAAGTTGTTGCTGAGTAACATGAGCTTTTTTAGCTAAATCAGATTGTGATAAGCCTTTTTTTTCCCTCAAAGCTTGAAGTTCAATAGAGATACTAACAAGTTCCTTTTCTTCCTCAAATTTTTCCTTAAAAGATTTGTTTTTTAACTTAGTATCTAAATGTTTTTTCAATGATCTCATAAATTAAACTCCTTATAGTTTTTTTCTGAATATTTTTTTAGGAAAAAATCTCTTCTTTTAATTGCCTTTTTAATTTCTGCTTTGGGGACTTTATCAGTATTTTTTACAAATTGATTCGTAAGTATAATATAATCTTTGTAGCAGAAGAAATACAATATTCTTATTTGTGAACCCGAAAGTTTAATTCTTAATTCGTGGATCCCATCAATTAATAAATCCGCGTATGGCCTAGGGAGATTTGGCCCCAGTTCAGCAAGTTTATTTAACCAAGCGAATATTTTTGCTTGGTTTCTTTCATCTTTTGAATTGATGAAAATTTCTATTTCAGAAGGAAATTCTTCATTTTCTGTAAAATATAGAATTTTCCATTTCTTGGACACACTTAAAGATACATCAGAAATGATGTAAGGTCAATTCATATTTTTTGATTAGTATATATTTTTTCAGATGTCGTATAACGAACGAGGGCGTAAGTCCCGAAGTGAAGCGGTTAGTCGCTGTTAACCGCAGTTCTGAATTTAATAGACTTTGATTCCAAATTTCAATAACTTCTTTGGTAAATGGTCATCAAGATTTGAGATATCACTATCATTTAATTCAATAAGCTTAAAATCGTATTTTTTATATATTTCTTGTTTAATTTTTTTTCTTTCATTATATTTTGGATCATCTTCTAATCCCCAGAATTCTATATATACTCCTTCGCTTGGAATGAAAAAATCTGCATAAATATCTTCTTCAATTGGAAGTTTCCTTTCGTATGCGTGAGCTAAATTATAATCATATAATGCGTTATCAATAATAACCACTGCTCTTGATCTGACAAAATGTCCATCTTTAGTTCTAAAATTAGCAGGGAATTTTTCTCTAAACGAATCTAAGTTAGCGCTTTTAATTGAAGTTTCTGATTTTGGAATAGTTTCAGTTGTTGTTGTATGAGTTTCAGATAAGGAAGCAATTAGAATTTTATTATTAACAATATTATCTGGCCATAGAACATATGTTCCTCCTGACACTTCATGTTCAAACAGTTTCCCACCCAATGATTTGCCAAGTTTTGTTGGTTCCCATCCGGATAGATTTTTCTTAATCCAACCGAGTTCAGAAAGAATTAAATTCAATCTTTGTGAAGAGATTTCGAAATGTTTACCAATGTTAGTAGCATTTAATAATTTAGCTTTTGCTCCACTTGAATCTAAAGGTATTTCGATATCTTCTGGTTATGCGATGAATTCACCGAATTTGGGATGATTTTTAACAATTCCACCTTTTTTCTTTCCTACATCAGTTAAAACCCACTTATCATTAATCCTATCTATCCAATTTATTTTTTTTTAATAAATTAAAAAGATCTGAAGTTTGTAAGTTACATTCATTTGCTAGAGAGGTAGTTGAAATATATTCCATTTTTTTCTCCATATTTTATTTAATTGAAATTTCAGAATTGCGGTTAACGAACTAGACTAACCGACGTAGGCTGGCCCTGAGTCCCGGAACGGGACGTTAGGGATTGGCACGAAGCTTGCGCAAGCAAGAGGAGTGACAGAAAGCCTATGTGTCGCAGACCAAGCGAGGGCGAAGTCCCGAAGCGCAGCGGTTTGTTGCTGTTATGCGAAGTTTTCGGGCTTGTTGTATGAATTACGCCACGGACGGCGTTCTTTTTCTTCCTGTCTTGGCAGTTTTGACTTTATATTCTTTTACTAGAATGTCCGTAGGTATTCCAAGATTCTGATTAATCTTTCGAATCATTTCCAAAGTAAGTTTTCTTTTTCGATTTAAGATTTCGGTGGCACGACTTCGTCCGCCGATTAGATTTCCCAAATCAACACTTTTCATATTCATGTCGTCCATAACGGATTTTAAAGCTTCAATTGGATCTGGATCTTCAATCGGGTAGTGCTTAGCTTCGTAAGCATCAACTAAAGTGATTAGAATATCTAATTTATCGTATTCGGGAGTATTTTTCTTAGCATCCCACAGTTTTTCAATTTCAGAGATAGCTTCTAAGTGATCCTTTTGATTCTTGATAGGTTTAATGTTCATTTAAATCACCTCAGCATTGATTTTATCGTATTGTTCGTGAGTTCCTATAAATCTAATGAAAACAGTCTGTAAATTATAATGAACCTTTATAATGAGTCTGTATTTGTTTCCATGTATGTTGAAAACGATTCTATTATCTTTAAGAAAACTAGCATTTCTGTATTTTTTCTTTATATCAGAAGGGGATTTCCAACTGGCTTTGGAAGTGTCTTTAAACCAAACTTCGATAGGGATTTTAGAGTCCGAGTATTTAGGAATAGAATAGAAATCTCTTAAAATCTTTCTTGAAATAACCCTCACAAGTCAATAGGAACATGTTCCCGAATTGGTAACAACTACTTTTTTGACTTTTTTAGCGAGCACGGAAGCTCGCAACTTATTAAAAATAAAGCGCCCGGAAATTTCGCATAACGAATTAGTCTTACCGAAGTTGTCCGACCCTGAGTCCCGTAAACGGGACGTTAGGGACTGGCACGTAGTTTGCGAAAGCAAACGAGTGACAGGAGGACAATTTGGCGTAGCCCGAGCGAGGGCGAAAACCCGAAGCGAAGCGGTAAGACGCTGTTAGTTGCAGTTTCCGAATTTAAGAATGCATTAGGTATAAGAAAGTACAGATCATAAATCTAAGATTCTTAAATTTCTTCCTTTCTTATTCTTTTTCTTCTTTCCGAATTTTCTTTTTCTCTTAATTTCGTAAATCTTATTTTTCGCGACTGTGTCCCAAACAGAGCATCTTAGTTCTTATCAATTGTACTTTATATTTTGTTGGACTAAGTAAACCAAGAGAAGCTTTAATAATGAGAATATCTTTAATGTTCTTTGAAATTTTCTTATTTCTTCTTTTCTTTTGTCTTTTTCTTAGTTAAATTTCTTTTAATGAATAATGCTAATCTGCGAAAAACGCATTAAATATTTTCTTTTTCCTAATTTTCGGAAATTGCAACTAACGAACTAGGCTAACCGACGTAGGCTGACCCTGAGTCCCGGTAACGGGACGTTAGGGACTGGAACGACGCTTGCGTAAGCAAGAGGAGTGCCAGAAGCCTATGTGTCGCAGACCAAGCGAGGGCGTAAGTCCCGAAGCGCAGCGGTTAGTCGCTGTTATGCGACGTTTTGAGGTTATATATTTGCTCCGATTTCAATAACGACAGAACTAAAAGTTTCTGTTTTTGTATAATTGCCGCGAGTACCATATTCGATATTTTGTATGGTATCATATCTAGAATCTCCAGAGTAAACTCTCATATCGTCAGGTTTGATTTTTGCTACAATTGATTTTAAACCTATAGTCATAAAAACATTTTCAGTAAAGAAATATCCAGCTTTCAAATATACCTCTCTGCCAATATATTTACTATAAGGTTGTATATTAACATTAATGTATCCCTGATCCGTATTCAAAGCAGTAAAATAGTAATTATTGTAGATTCTTCCATATAGTTGAAAAAAACTTAGTCTGGTAGCAAAGAAGAAGTTTGCATATTTATCAGATTGATATTCAAATCCAATTTCAGGTCCTATATACTTTTGGCCAAATTTGATAGAATAGATATAAGGATAATTATCGGTAAGTTCAGACTTAACGTATCGTGATCCAATAATGATATTTAAGTTAGTAAAGTTCGGTAAAGTATATAGAAATCCAATTCTAATTTGAGATCTAAAATAATCTCCAATTGAAACGGGTGCTGTTGCAACTAATTCACTATTTTGATAGAAGTCATATTGCTGTGAGAAAGCTCTTTTGTTAAATTCGAGAAAGTCTGTATATATAGAGAAATTTGTATTTTCAATTTTTTTCTTGAAAGAAAACTCGAAGTTATTAACTGTTTCATTCCCCGTATTTCGATAACCTCCAATAATGTCTTTGAATTCATACTTTTCATAAGGAAATAAATAGGTTGAATTTCTAATAAATGTAAAAGTCCAAAGTTTTTCTTTTTGATCTGCATTTTGTACCGAATATACGGATGAACTTGCAAGTAGAATAGTTAATATAATTTTTTTCATGTATTTCTTAATAGTTTTCAAAATGTCGCATAACGAACTAGACTAACCGACGTAGGCTGGCCCTGAGTCCCGGAACGGGACGTTAGGGACTGGAACGACGCTTGCGCAAGCAAGAGGAGTGCCAGAAGCCTATGTGTCGCAGACCAAGCGAGGGCGAAGTCCCGAAGCGCAGCGGTTAGTTGCTGTTATGCGACGTTGCGGGGAGCGACACGGATGTCGCAATCTTAGCTATTTTCCTCTTTGATTTTTAAATATTCATCAGGCGTAATGATTCTTAAACTTTTTATTTTTTCAAGAGTAAGAAGGTCTTTGTCTCCAGTAATTATGAAATCTACATTTGCTGAAAAAGCAGTTTCTAAAATATGAAAATCATCCCTGTCTCTTAAATTTAAATAATCTTTCAGAGGTTTATTTTTAATAATAGTGGTCACATTTCTGATTTCTTCAATAGTGAACTGAATAAAATCATTTGGAAGTTTAAACTTAGGTTTAGTTAAAGTTTCTTCAATTTCATCGAGTATTTCATTTGAAATATACCCAACAAAAGCTTCATCGATTAAATCTTGTAGAACTAGCTTAGGTTTTCCATTAAATAAAATCGCAGAAATGTAAATGTTTGTATCTAAGAGAACTTTAAGCATTAAGAAGCTTTTCTATTTTTTCTAAAAGCTTTAATTTCTGCAAAAATGTCAGCTTCTGTAAGATTTGATCTTTCTACTGACTTCGTACCGAAATCGAAGATAGCTTGCCACTTAGATTTTTTCTCAATGTAAGTCCTTGCTGCCTCACGAATCAGTTCAGATCTGGATCTATGTTCTCTTTTTGCAATTTTATCAATTTCTTTTAAAAGTGCTTTTTCGAAAGAGATATTTACTGTCTGATTCATAATTTTCCAAGATATACAATATTTGTATATTTGTCAAATTGATATTTTTTTAAATTTCTTGAAAACGCCACACGGATGTGGCGACTCTCCCCCGCAATGTTCGCATAACGAACTAGGCTAATCGACGTTCCTCGTAGCTGAGCCTCTGAAAGAGGCGTTAGCGTCGGCGCGTCTTCTTGCGGAGCGAGAAGCGTGACGGAGAGGAATGTGGCGCAGCCCAAGCGAGGCCGTAAGTGCCGAAGCGCAGCGATTCGCCGCTGTTATGCGCTGAAGCTTACTTAAAAATTAAGCCAAAACCAAATTCATTATATGTTTCGATTTTAGTATCATAATTCTTGAAAACTGAATTCATTATTTGATCTCTGAAAAGATCAGTTTGCGAATAAATTAGAATTTCTTGAATTATATTTTGGTAACTAGATGCTAACGCACTATAGTTTTTTGAAACTTCCCTTTTATTGAAATACATAGAGCCTACGGAGAAGTAAAGGAAATAGTCACCATCAAAGATTAATTTATAACCTAATCCAGGAGAAATATAAAAAGTAGGTTCTAATGAAAATTCTGATTTATTGAAATTAAAAACAGGTTCTGAGTTTTGTTTATTTTCATAGAACATGTATTTAAGTCCTGAAGTTACGTTTGGCAAATATCCAATAGATAAATTTAAAAAGAAAGGTGATTCAAGAATAAAATAATTTAAAAATATTTTTCCTGAATTTTCAGTATTCTTTGTATAAGTTTTGTAACCTGCTATTGGTAATACACCAATTTCATCAAAATTATTTGATTTTGAAAATTGAATAGATCCACCGATTTCAAAAGAACTATTCAACGTGTAAGTTACACTTAGAAATGCGCCAAATAATGAATTAGAGAGATAATTTGTTCCAATGAACGTAGAATATTTTGTTTCAGTTCTAAATCTCTCCTGTTTCTGAACGAAGCTTTCGGGTAATATTGGAAAAGATAAGATTAGAAAAAGAAATATTAACTTAATTAGATTTTTCATTTTGTTTTAAAATATATTTAAGCTTTTGCGCATAACGAACTAGCCTTTCCGAAGTTGTCCGACCCTGAGTCCCGACGGGACGTTAGGGACTGGCACGTAGCTTGCGTATGCGAGCGAGTGACAGAAGGACAATTTGCCGGAGGCCGAGCGAGGCCTTGTGCCGAAGCGTAGCGGGAAGGTGCTGTTATGCGAAGGTCCTATTCGTAATGTGTGATTCCTGCATTTATCATATATTTCATGATTTCCATTGAATTAGAAGAAATGTTCATAATAATTGGTTCTAGCATTTCATATTTTAAATAAGATGAACCAACTAGATGATATTCATTTTCTCCGCGGCCAAAATTCATTATAATATTTTCAGGAATAATTTTTAATTTTTTCTTATAATAAGAAGAGTGAACACTTTTGAGTAAATTATCTACACCAGGATTAAATCGATGAACGAATATATTTCTCAATAAATATAAAATTCTAATCTCATTTCTTGAGAAATTTTTCAATGCTAATTTATAAATACTTTTGATCAAATCTTTATTTAAATTCTCGATTTTTTCAGCCAATCTATTCTTTTTGTTTAGTAATTGAAAAGAGACTGAATTTTCCTTAACACTTTCTTTTCCTGATTTTTTAAATAGTGTTTTGAAAGTTAAATCGTAAAAATGATAAGCTATATAATCTAGAAATATAAAATAATTAATGATTGAAAATTTCAAATTGATATTTCTAGGTTTGTATTTTATGTAGTTGGATAATTTTTCATTTTCAATTTTTTTTGATACAATTTCGGATCCTATTGTATAACCTATAAACATATGAAGTTCTTCATATGAACTTAAAATGTTTCTTGAACCCGAAATGATTAATTCTTTAAGTAAAGATTGCTGAATTCCTGATTCAGGGATAGAAAATTCAATTTTATTTAATTTTTCTAATTCATATATTTTCTTACTATCACAGTAATTAAAATATTCTTTCAGTATTAGAGCATTTTGTTCGATTATTTCATTTCTATTTTTTTCAATGTCATTCATAGTTTATAGGACTTTCGCATAACGAACTAGCCTTAACGACGTTCCCCGACCCTGAGTCCCAACGGGACGTTAGGGACTGGTCACGTAGCTTGCATATGCAAGCGAGTGCCAGAAGGGGAATGTGGCGCAGCCCAAGCGAGGGCGAAGTCCCGAAGCGAAGCGTTAAGGTGCTGTTAGCCGAAGTTCACATTTTATGTTTTTTACTTTTCGAATTGGATTTTATTTAAGAATTTATCAATCAATTACAATTAGAACTACATAATTCTATTGAATTTCGGACAAACTCTGTAGATTCCTTATTTTTTTTAGAAAAAGCAATGATTTCCAAAGGTGATTTGAATTGGAATTGTCCAGCTTTTGCAGTAGGTGAAAGTCTTCGTTCGCTAGTAATAACAAAGACTTTTGTGTTATCTGATATAACTCTCATTTCTGTGATAGTTCCATAATCTTTACCAATTTGTTGAGCACACATGAATCGAGCGGTATAACTTTCGTAATCGTGAAAGTCGCTTTCTTGTGGAGGATTTGATAAAATATCAGTACAGTGTGATTTTGCAAGATTTAGTATAGAATTTAGAAAAGAGTAAGCGGAGCTCGTATTTCTAAAGGATTGTTTTGCGATGATCCAATCGGAGTTTTGAACATCTTTATCGTTAGGAACCCATTCTTTTATAGATTCGTTTTGTTCATTTTTATCAGTTATGAGTTTCCATTCTATAGATATTGGTAGTTTAAGATTAATCGCGATGATAGGGTTTTGTTCTTTTCGGAAGCTTGCGCAGCCTATAAAGAAAAAAATAAAAGTTAGTAATAATTTCATAGAAAGTCTCCTTTGAATATCCTTTTTTAATAAACTTGTAATGTAATTTCCAGTTATTTTTTTACTATTTCGATTTGTGAATTTCGGCTAACGAACTAGCCTTCCCGAAGTTGTCCGACCCTGAGTCCCGAACGGGACGTTAGGGACTTGCACGTAGTTTGCGAATGCAAACGAGTGACAGGAGGACAATTTGGCACAGCCCGAGCGAGGCCTTGTGCCGAAGCGTAGCGGGAAGGTGCTGTTATGCGAAGTAATTTCGTATTAGATCGCAACTCCTGCATATATTGAAATAAAATGGTAATTCCTTGGAGAACCATTTTTATCTTCATTCATATCTTTTGTAATTAAATATGTATTTATATAATTACTAGAATATCCAGGATCAAAAGTATAATATTTATTTATTTTTCTTGCAGATAAATATCCGAATTCAAATTCAGTTCCAATAATAAAATTTGATAAAAACTCTCTTCTGTATCCTAAGCCAATGGATCCAAATAGTCGGTCTGCGAAAATTGTTGTTGTTTGATAAGGTTGAATTTCGGGATTATTATTTGAGCTAATAGAGAAAAGATTCTCGTATATTTTATATCCTTTTTCAACACCAAGATTAATGCTGGTGTAAAAATTATTCCAAAAGAAGAACTGTGATTTAAAGATTAGTTTTTCTCCAGTGAGATGATCTGATTTTCTGTTTAAAGTTAACTGGTTTTGTCTAGTAAGAGCATAAATTGAATATTGTTCACCTATTCTGTTTCCGTTAGTGTAAGATAGTCCAAGATAAAAGTTATTAAATAATCCAAACATTAAATTTAAGTATTGATCGCTTGTTCCCCAGACATTTCCTTTTTGATTTAAATTATTTATGTAAGCAGGTGTAATGTAAATGTGAAGTTTCTTTCTATCCGAATTACTTTCACTATATATTGGAAAAGTATAAATATATAATATGAAGAATGCTATTTTAATAATTTTATTTTTGAGTTTCATTTTATCCTTTTAATTTGAAATTATTTCGCATAACGAACTAGACTAACCGACGTAGGCTGGCCCTGAGTCCCGAATGGGACGTTAGGGACTGGAACGACGCTTGCGCAAGCAAGAGGAGTGCCAGAAGCCTATGTGTCGCAGACCGAACGAGGGCGTAAGTCCCGAAGTGAAGCGGTTAGTTGCTGTTATACGAAGTAAACCGCTTATTGGTTAAAAGTCAGGTGGTTATCAAAATTTATTAGAACATCTTTTATAACGACACCGGCAATTCCTTGCGATACAAGAAACAAAGCATAAGGATATTGCTGAGGTCCATTAAAGAAAGCGAAAGAAACGCTAAACCAGAGTAGTAAAAATGTATTTCCGTAATTAATTTCATTTTTATCGTCTAAGGAAAATTCGAATAATATTTTATCATTAGTTATGTTGAGTGTATTGCATCTAGTATTTTTGATATATCTTGAGTAAAGAGCACTTGCATGTTCAGTTTTTTGAACACACGGACTATATAAATCGGGAGTTTTATTGTAATCATTATTAATGCCAAAATTGATAGTATGCATTCCTATAATCGATCTATAGTAGGGAATAGTGTCTTTCGATTTAATGAATAGAAACCCAGTATATTTTCCTTTTGGAACAGAAAAGTTAATTATATCAGAATTGAAATTTTCGCTAAAATAAAAAGTTGGAGAGAAAACATTTCCATTTTTTTCAAAAGAATCTATATCTTGAATATAAAATTCCATACTAACATTGGATGGATTGAAATTTTTTAGTTTTATTGTAATAATTGAAGCATCATTCTTTATTTGAGGATTCAATTCTTCCTGAATTCTCAAGGCATTTCTTGAAAGACAATTAGTCAAAGTAAGTAAAGAAGCTATGAAAATATATTTTTTTTTGTTCATAATATATTAGTTTGGTTTATTTCGTATAACGAACTAGACTAACCGACGTAGGCTGACCCTGAGTCCCGGAACGGGACGTTAGGGACTGGCACGGAGTTTGCGGATGCAAACGAGTGACAGAAAGCCTATGTGTCGCAGACCAAGCGAGGGCGAAGTCCCGAAGCGCAGCGGTTAGTTGCTGTTATGCGAAGTCAGAGGTTTCTGAAAATTGTTGCTAAGAATTTTATTCTAATTACTCTTATTTTCTTTTTTAGCAATTTCAAAATAGATTTAGTTAGAATGTGTTAGCAATTACTAATTCGTCCAATTAATATGAAGCATACTACCAAGAGCTAATATAAATTAAACCTTCGATCGGATTTTCTGATAATATTAATATTTTTGTAATTTATTGTTCGCCTAGACTTCATGAGAGTCAATCTTATGAAATATGAAGCTTATTAAGAAAGGCTATCATGCAGTTCCATTTCTTTTTCCAAAATGGTATTTATGATAGTATTTAGATCAATATTCTTTTTTGTAGCTATTTTTTGATAATAGTCTTCCAGCTTAGGGTTCAGGTAAACAGGAAAGTGTAGATCCTTTTTATCCCTTGAATAGAGGCCTCTTTTACCTTTTGAAAAATCGTATTCTTCTCTCATATTAGTTTATCTCTTTTGAATAATATTGAGCTTCTTCGTTTAAAGTTGCTTTTCTAGCAGAGATTATTCTTATAATTTCTTCGCCTTTATTTGATCTATCAACAAAAATTACGACTGCAATGGTAATATTTTCAATTTTTCCGAGGGCAATTTCTCTAATTTCTCCATCCGAATGATCAGGATCGGATAAATAAATGGTTTTTGGATCGGCAAAAACTAATGAAGCTTTAGAGAAGGAAAGCTGGTGTTTTGCTAAATTCGTTTTTTCTTTTTCTAGATCCCATTCGAAAAGCATTTTTACATTCTGCTAGGCAAATGCATTTTTGAATAGTTATAATTTTAATCATTTAAATTCCTCTGATTTCGCATAACGAACTAGACTAACCGACGTAGGCTGGCCCTGAGTCCCGGAACGGGACGTTAGGGACTGGCCACGACACTTGCGCAGGCAAGGGGAGTGCCAGAAGCCTATGTGTCGTAGACCGAGCGAGGGCGTAAGTCCCGAAGCGAAGCGGTTAGTCGCTGTTATACGAAGTCGCGATTTGTATAATAATTAGCAGTTTATACGTCTCAATAAATATAAAGTCTATCTGATTATGCAAGTTTTGCAGTTATGAAATTAATTATATATTGTTAAATTAATAGTTTTTTACTTTTTCGATTTAATTGAAATCTTATTGGTTTTTGAGAATAGTTCTTTTTCGTTTTTTAAGTAACTAGTATTTTTTAACTTAATAGAAGATGCTAGTATGAATTTATTTGAAGAATTTGAAAACGAATTTAGGAAATATGTTGGTTGATTGTTTTTAAAAAAGCTTCATTAAATTTTTTAATGTATATTTTGATATATGGAAGAAACTATCTGAAATTCCATTGTAATTCCAGGGTTTTGATGAAACTTCAAATGTTTCTTCTAATATGAGATAACCATTTAAATAGGATATCCAAAACTCTTTATGTTCCAGGTTAATGTAATATTCTCCACCGTAGCATTCACGATTTTTTACTGATAATAATCTGCTTATATCATAATTCCATGTTATAGCCGAAATATCTTCAAATACGAGATAACATAATTTTATATATTTCCCATAGAAAGGTTCTAGTTCATACTCGTGATCGTGAATAATAAATACGTTAAAAAAAGGAATAAGTAATTTATTTTGATAAAATAGTAGATCTCCGAATATAGATTCAGCTGAATTGACACTTGAAATTCCGTTTTTTTTTATAAATTTTTTCACTATTGATATCTAAATTTCTAAATTATTTAATGTAGCGATTTCGTATAACGAACTAGGGGAGACGACGTTCCTCGTAGCTGAGCCTCACAGAGGCGTTAGCGTCGGCGCGTCTTCTTGCGTAGCAAGAAGCGTGACGGAGAGGAATGTGGCACAGCCCAAGCGAGGCCGTAGTGCCGAAGCGCAGCGTTTCCCCGCTGTTATGCGCAGTATTGCATTATTAAATATTTTTTAACGCATCGCATAATTCTTTTCCAACTAACTTTCCAAAATTTAAATATTCTTCAAGCTCAACTTTTTCCAAGCGAGGAGGAGTGTATTTTGAATTTTCAACAAATTCAAAGTTTAAAATTGGATTTGTAAGAGAATAATGATAAAGATTAAAATTAATTAGTTTGTTTTGAAAGTCATTAGGATCGATGCTATCATAAAGTAGTTTAGATTGAGGAATTAAATTATGAATATTTTGTTCATCATCTAAAAATAAATGAAGATCAATTCTTATTAGTTTGTTGTTATTAGTGTTATCAGTTAAAGTATAAATTGATTCGGAAGAGTTATTTAAAAATTTTGAAAATCCACCATATAAATTGATTTTTTTATTCGCGATTTGGCAATTTTTTAAAGAATCAATAACTCCATTGTTAATATTTCCAGATATTTTTTTGTTAGTTCTGTAAAACGGATATTCGAAATGAATAACATAATCATTAAATCTATTGTCAATTTTATTTAATTGATAAGTATTTAATTTTTTAAAAGATCTCTTTGTTATGCTGCAACTTATAAAGGATGTTAAGATTGAAATTAGAATGATGATTTTCATTTTAAAGGCAGGTTTGCAATATTGCGCATAACGAAATAGCGTTAACGACGTAGGCTGACCCTGAATCCCAGGATGGGACGTTAGGGACTGGCACGGAGTTTGCGGATGCAAACGAGTGACAGAAAGCCTATGTGCCGCAGGCCGAGCGAGGGCGAAGTCCCGAAGCGAAGCGTTAATGCGCTGTTATACGAAGGTTTTGGGAGTATTACTAACTAACTTTTATTCCTAAAATATCTAGCGGATTTGAATTATTTTTTAAAACGAATAGCATTCTTTGTGCTGGTCCTTGTGGAATATTTCTTCCAGATTCCCATGCCTCTACAGTTTTCTCCGAAACTCCCAGTGTGTTTGCAAAAACAGATTGAGTAAGATGTAATTTGGTTCTAATATTTTTAATATCTTTTCCTTTGAAATTAGGAAGTTTCGGAACGGATATAGAAGTTTGTTTTAGTTTTAAGTTAGATTTTCCTTCTGAAAATTCAATAGCTTCATTCAAACCTTTATTAAGACTGTTAAACAATTTATTGTTTGATGTATTTTTCATAACTTCCTCCTTTCTTTTTTTAAAGCATCTTTTAGTGTTAAAGTCAACTGTCCTAAAATTTTTAGCTGTGCTTTAGATAAGTTATCTTTATCATTCTTTTCAAGTAAGGTAATGAGAAAGAGAATTTCAAACTCTTCAACATCAAGGTAGAAGACTCTGATTCCAGAACTTTTGCCTGATCCTTTCTTTTTCCACCGGACTTTTCTGATCCCGTTAGTTTCTTTAATTACAACACCAGATTTCGGATTTTCTAGTAAATGAGTTTGAAACTCTAAAAGTTCCTGATCATCTAGTTTTGCTTTCTTCCAGAAATTATCAAAATCCGGTAAATGAACGAATAATCTTTTCAATAATCCATTAAACCCTACTCAGTAGGGGTTGTCAAGATTTCATTTTATATTTTTTCGAGAACTTAAATTAGGAATAAAGCTTTCCCGAAACTTTCGTATAACGAACTAGGCTAACCGACGTAGGCTGACCCTGAGTCCCATCGGGACGTTAGGGACTGGCACGGAGCTTGCGTATGCAAGCGAGTGACAGAAAGCCTATGTGCCGCAGGCCGAGCGAGGGCGAAGACCCGAAGCGAAGTGGTTAGCCGCTGTTAGTTGCAGTGGCTAACCGTAGAGATTTTTTTTAATATGTTAATTACTAGATCCAATAATGGTCGAATTTTTACCAGAGTAACCATAACACGCATCTGGAATAAAATTTAATTACGATGCATATGGGATGTATACTGGAGGTTTGTAATCATCTGGATAGTTATATATTCTAGCTTCAGCTTTTACTTTGGTACCAGCATTAGATTCGGAAAGCATTTCAAAGCAAATATTGATTATCTGATCTTTTTTAGCTGTAAATTTAAGTTTCATGTTATATGAAGTAGTAGTGGTAGAAGTAATAGAGCCGGCATATCTTCTGTTTTGGAAATGAAAATAGAAGAGTTCAAATTCATAATCACCTGGAGGAACTTTAAAATGTTTATCGTAACTAGGTTTGCTAATGAAGATATTCGTACCTGTTTTTTCAAGAACAGAATCAATAGGCTGTCCATTAATTTTTCTAATAATGAAGTTAGATACTCTGATTTCTGCAGAATTAGCTTCGTCAAAAGTGTCTGAATTATTTTTTTATAAATTCCATGTGTAGCACAGTTGACTATCAATGGTAAAAGTAATGTTAATGTTTTAATGTTCATATTATAATATATTTAATAGTTGAAAAGAACGTCAACTTATAATGAAAATTTCCATTGCAACTAACGAACTAGGCTACTCGACGTTTCCCGACCCTGAGTCCCGGTGACGGGACGTTAGGGGCTGGCATGTAGTTTGCGGATGCAAACGAATGCCAGGAGGGAAATGTGGCGCAGCCCAAGCGAAGCCGAAGTGCCGAAGCGCAGTGAGTAGCTGCTGTTATGCGAAGTAAAACTGATATTCAATTTAATTTATTATATATATTTAGAAGAGCTTTATATTTATTAGCAGTCATAAGCATAATCTCTTCATTTGTCAATGAATCGAATTTCTTCATATTTGAATAGGGAATCGTATCAAGAAAAGCGGAAAAATCAGAATTACATTCCAAACTTTCATTCCAAGCCAGATTTTTAGAAGAAATACAATCTTGCCTTAATTTACATGCGTTATCTAGGGGATCTTCGTATATAGGACAAGTATTGTAAATTGTTAAATTTGGTTTATTTCTACAATAGCATCCATAATTTATGTTTGAAAAAGTATTATTCCATTCTTCTTCAAATTCCATTCTAAATTTAATATTCTTTGTTTCTGTTTTTATTTTTTCTATTAGAATTTGATATTCATCACAAAATACTGTATCATCGAAACAGATTTTTATAAGATCTTCATTGTTATTAATTTTATTTTTACGATTTTCCTCAAATTCTTTTATTTCTTTATCTTGAGATTTCTTTTTTTCAATTTTTAAAGTTAACTTTTGGTGTTCCTTTCTTTCAATTTCTTTAATCTTTTCATCTTCTCTAAAGCTAGGGTTCACCAGATAAACAATCCAATAGAAAAATAGACCAATTGCTTCTAATACACCTAATGGATTCATATTTTTAGATTAATTTTGTTTTATTTCGCATAACGAACTAGACTAACCGACGTAGGCTGACCCTGAGTCCCGGAACGGGACGTTAGGGATTGGCACGACGCTTGCGCAAGCAAGAGGAGTGCCAAAAGCCTATGTGTCGGAGACCGAGCGAGGGTGCGTCCCAAAGCGAAGCGGTTAGTCGCTGTTATACGAAGTTTTGGATTTTAATTTAAAATATATTGTGCAAGAATTTCGTATGCTTGCATAATTCCTTCATCTTTATATTCATGTAAAGGTTTAAATCTCGAATAATCAATTCCATTATGTAAATAAATGACTGAGGAAGATTTAGCTACTTTTGTTTTTGTAATATTTTCTATATTTGAAACGGATAATTCTAGAACTAATTCAAATTCGTCCGTTGTAGGAATTAAACCTAATGAAATCGTTGAAATAAATTTAATAAATTTATTATAGTTGTAGGGGTAAATTACGATTTCGTAACCAGCAACTCTGAATTTATCAATTAGATAGTAAGATACATTTTTGGATTTTATATTGTTAAGTGAATCCAGTATTACTTTATTTTTGTTTTGAAATCCTAAAAAACTCGTTCGATCAAAATATAGCGTAACTTTTTGATTTTCTTTTTTGTGTTTTTTAAAAATAGTAACGATTTTTTCATTATATGATTCATGAATTTTTATTTCAATATTTTCTTCAGATGTATATTTGTTTAGGATTGAGAGTTCTTTAAATTCACTTTTAATAGATGTGCATTTTGAAATAGTAAATAGTATGAATATTGTAATTATTTTTCTCATATTTTTCCAAAATTTCGTATAACGAACTAGACTAACCGACGTAGGCTGACCCTGAGTCCCGGACGGGACGTTAGGGATTGGCACGACGCTTGCGCAGGCAAGAGGAGTGACAAAAGCCTATGTGTCGTAGACCGAACGAGGGCGTAAGTCCCGAAGTGAAGCGGTTAGTTGCTGTTAGCCGAAGTTCACTTCTACTAGATTTAATTTTTTCAAATTATTTTTTTTGAAGAAATGAATAGTATATCAATTACAATTGGCACTACATAAATTAATAGAATTTCGAATAAAGTCAGTAGATTCTTTATTCTTCTTAGAAAATTCAATAATTTCTGCTGGAGTTTTAAATTGAAATTGTCCAGCTTTTGTAGTAGGCGATAGTCTTCGTTCACTAGTAACAACAAAAAGTTGAATATTATCAGAAATTACTCTCATTTCAGTGATAGTTCCGTAATCTTTATCAATTTGTTGAGCACACATAAAGCGAGCAGTATAGCTTTCATAATCGTGAAAATCAATTTGTTGTGGAGCGTTTATTAAAATGTCCGAACATTTAGATTTTGCAAGATTTAGAACAGAATTCAAAAAAGAGTAAGCGGAGCTTGTATTTCTAAAACTTTGTTTAACGATGATCCATTCGGTATTTTGAATATTTTTATCAATTGGAATCCATTCTTTTAGCGCTTCGTTTTGATCATTTTTATCAGTTATGATCTGCCATTCTAATGATGCAGGTAGAGTTAAATTAATTGCTATGATAGGTTTTTGTTCTTTAAGAATGCTCGCGCAACCTAGAAAGAAAAGAATAAAGGGTATTAGTTGTTTCATGGAAAATCTCCTGTGATTGTGAATTGTCTTTTTTTCTACTGATGTTATTTTCAATTGTAGTTTTTATTGTTTCGATCTGTGAATTTCGGCTAACGAACTAGACTAACCGACGTAGGCTGGCCCTGAGTCCCGAACGGGACGTTAGGGACTGGAACGACGCTTGCGGAAGCAAGAGGAGTGCCAGAAGCCTATGTGTCGCAGACCGAGCGAGGGCGGAAGTCCCGAAGCGAAGCGGTTAGTTGCTGTTATGCGCAGTCATTTTTATAATAGATTTTTATTCAAAATTACTGCGGAAAATATTAACAAAAATATAGTTACCATTAGATATAAATTTGTTCGTCTTAGATAATTTCTATATTCTTTTGCAGAATAAAATAAATTTGTAGCATCTAATCTTAATTTTCTGTCAAATTTTTCGTAAGGAATGCTAGAATTAGAAATAAGTTCATTAATTTTTCTTTTATGAAATATCAGAACTTCATTAATAGATTGTGATATTACGTTGGAAGTAAAGAATTTTTGAGTTTTTATTTCTGTAAAAATTCCATTAGCTGTAATTAGAATTTCACCTGTTTTAAATGGAGTATAAAAATAGAAAAGATGTTTTTCGTTAAATTTTACTATAGATGCAAAACAAATATTTTCAGAGGAAGAGAAATTCCATTCTATATTTTCTTTGAATATGAAAGGGAATTTTTCAGATTTAATTCCAATAAATTCAAATCCATATGAATTAAGTATTTCTGATAAAATTTTTACTTCGGCTGGAAGTGTTGAACTATTTTTATCGGATATCCAAGATGATTTGATATATTTGATTAGTAAGTTTCTTAGTATTTGTTTAATTAATATTAAAGTTATAAGAAGAATAAGTAATGTAATTAAGAATGTTGTTATTTTAGAAATCATCTGCGGTTTTATTTTATATTTTTATTCATATCTTATTTGAAATTCTGTTTAAATGATTGCGCATAACGAACTAGGGGAGACGACGTTCCTCGTAGCTGAGCCTCGCAGAGGCGTTAGCGTCGGCGCGTCTTCTTGCGGAGCGAGAAGCGTGACGGAGAGGAATGTGGCGTAGCCCAAGCGAGGCCGTAAGTGCCGAAGCGCAGCGTTTCCCCGCTGTTATACGACGTGTGGTTTATACACTAGCCAATGTTTTCTTCCCTTTCTTTATGACTATTTCTCCACCTAAGGTGTGAATTAATTTAGATAGGACAAGTAAAGTTGGATTATCTTGTTTTCCACTTCTAATTTCTTGAATTACCGTGCTAGAAACATTTGCTTTTTTTGAAAGTTCTCTAACGGATACTTTTTGCGATTCCATAAGTTCGATTAAAGTTTCAGAAAGATTTAGAGCATCATATTCCTTTTCAAATTTAGCTTTGAAGGATTTATCTTTCATTAAACGATCAAATGTAGATTTAGTAGTAGATGCCTTTTTTACTTCTTGTTTCATAATCTTCCCTTCTTTTTATAGCTCTAATCTTTTCGTTTTTAGGCAGTTTATCAGTTTTCTTAACAAAAGCATTAGTAATGATTATTTTCTTCCCTTTTACAAAAAAGCAAAGAAACCTGTGAGGAATTGGTTTGAAAGCGAAAAGAGAGTCTCCTTCAAAATTGAATTTAGTTTTGTCTTTGATTTCACCAATATCAGCAAATCTTTTGAACAAAGCCAAAGTTTTAATTTTTAAATCATCTGGAAGTTCATTGAAATAATCTAGAACATCAGATTTCTCTTTTTCATCAAAATACCATTCAACAGTGAATTTTTCGCCTTTATAAGCTGTAAATTCTTTCACTTTTTGAGTGTGCCGGAATAACGGTACAAAATCAATTCATTTTTAATTTATTTTCCCCAATTTTTGGTTCTCTGTTGGTTTTGCCACATGTCGTATAACGAACTAGGGGAGACGACGTTCCTCGTAGCTGAGCCTACGTAGTAGGCGTTAGCGTCGGCGCGCTTCTTGCGATCGCAAGAAAGCGTGACGGAGAGGAATGTGTCGCAGACCAAGCGAGGCCGTAAGTGCCGAAGCGCAGCGTTTCCCCGCTGTTATGCGCTGGAAATGATTAGTAGAAATAATTAAGATATTCAATTTTTAGTTCTCTGAGTTTTTTGTATTTGGTATAATCAACTACATGTTATTGCTACCTGTGCAAATATTATTCCGCTGTATATAGCAACTTCCTTTTGCTGAATCACAATTTTGAACATAACTTGGGGGATTAATACAAGTAGATTCACAAATGAAGAATGTTAAAACAGGATCACATTCTCTTTCTTTTTTTCTTGTTTCTTTTGATTTTCCAAAAATATCTTCCTTTTCCTTTTGGCAATTTGCAAATAGTAGCAGTAAAATTAGAATTATGTTTTTAATTTTCATATTATTTTCTTTAATATACTTATAAAGATTTGTAAAGATTATATAAATTTTCCGATAATTTTAAATGCCAGCTTTCAGGCTAGATATTTAGTTTTTTTCTTAAATAGTATTATACCAAGAGTATTGGATTTAGTGAAATATATATTTTGAAAATATTATGGAGCTATAAACAATAAATTAAAATATTTTTATGATAACTTAGGTTTTTATAAGTTTCTGTTTTTAATTGATAACTCCGTTATTGGTAATTCTGCGAGAATAATTGGATCACATTAATTCCAATCTTAATTTAATGATGAAGAATTTTGGTGTTGAAATCTTCAATTTTTAATTTAATAAATATCTTCTGCCAAATTTTATCATAATTAAAATTTTGCTAAGTTTTTATTCTAAACAATTTTCATTTCTTGCGCATAACGAACTAGGCTAATCGACGTTCCTCGTAGCTGAGCCTGCGGAAGCAGGCGTTAGCGTCGGCGCGTCTTCTTGCAGAGCGAGAAGCGTGACGGAGAGGAATGTGGCGTAGCCCAAACGAGGGCGTAAGTCCCGAAGTGCAGCGATTCGCCGTTGTTATACGCTGGCTGCTATTTTTCATATAAATATGACCGAGTTTTTCCCGATTTTATTCTGTTTACAAAAGATTTGTCTAAATTGAGCAGATTGCAAATTTCTTTTGTAGTTTTTCCAATTTTTGATAGGTGAATGACCTTAATGACTACTTCGTTAGAGTGCTTTATATTAGGATGATCTTCGCCTTTTAAGAGACCTTTCTTCTTGTTTTCAAATCCAGTTAAATGGGACCAATTTTGTCCCGTTTTTATTTTCGATATTGTATGAATACCAACTTGAAATTTTTCGGAAATAAATTTAAGAGATTTTTTATTCTTTAACAGTTCAGCGATTTCAATTATTTCATCTTCTTTCAATTTTGCTAATGGGTTAAGTGATCCCTTTAGAGATTTGGATTTTCTTTTATTATTTAATTTAGTATTATGATTTATCTCACATTCTTTTATGTCTTCTGTGTTAATTGAATTCTCAAAAAATTTAATATCTTTCTCCTCTAATCTTATTTTACCATAAATTTTTCCTGAATGAATTCCTTTAACGGTTGAGTAAGGAACTCCACTAAATTCTGTTATAATAGATTTTTGAATATTTAATCCCAATAAGTATTTGATTAAAAGAACTGATTTTTTATCTAGCCAGGATTTTTTATCTAAATGGTAGTTTGTTTCATCAAAGGATTCAATGTCTTTCTTGGTTAGAAAAACATTTTTCCAGGAACCATTGTTTTTTATATCATTTATAATTGATTTACTGACATTTAAATATTTTGATATATTAGTATTCCTGAACCCAAAATGTATAAGTAATTTAATCATTTTTACATCTTTCTCCTTTATTAACGCCGAATGGTGTTTTTCACCCATTCTGCTTGCTGACATTTTTTTTCGAGTTTCTTCGGATATTTTTTTACCTTTTATTCTGGTTAAGGCTTGTGAAGAATGTTTTATACCGCGATTTGTTTCAGCCGAGATTCTTAAATTATATCCAAAATTCCTATTATTTGATTGGAATTTATTTATAAAATAGTTTTCACGTTCAACTATTGCTTTTTCAAAGAGTTCTTTTGTCTGAAATGATTCAGGTCTTATTATTTCGACTATATTAAAGGTGAATGAATTTTTGCCATGTTTTCTATACGATGACAATAAATGCTTTGATGGATGTTTTCCTGAAGATAATTCAAAAAAATGTTTATTATATCGAAGTCTAAAATACGTTGTCGATCCAATATATATTTTATTATTTATAGTATTTTTTATGGCATAGATCCCTGAATCTTTGCTTTTTTCCTTTGGAATATTATTAATCATAATTATGTTTTAGCAGCTTGCGTATAACGAACTAGACTTAACGAAGTTGTCCGACCCTGAGTCCCGGAACGGGACGTTAGGGACTGGCACGTAGCTTGCGTATGCGAGCGAGTGACAGGAGGACAATTTGGCGTAGCCCGAGCGAGGCCTTGTGCCGAAGCGTAGCGTTAAGTCGCTGTTATTTGCAGTGTGACTATTTTACTGTTAAATCTGAATCAAAAATTCGAATATCTTCAAATTCTTTGTTCCATTCGGTAAATTTTTCCTCTAGATGGAGGGAGTATATTGAATTTGTATTAATCAAAGCCTTATTTTCAATTGAATTTAGTAAAATAAGGATTTTTTTTCCTATATAAGAAGCTAGGCCAAAATATATGAGCATATTTTCTAAGCTAGATTTTTCTGATTCTATAGCTTCGATGCTATTATATGATGTATGTATAAATGTTGAGAAGTGCATATACCAAAATGAGGTTACAATACTTTGGTTTGCTTCTGAATTTGGATATAGAAAACCGCTATGAAATTTGGACCAATTTCCCCTTTCAATTGCGTTTTTTGATTCTTTTGAAAGATTGTTGTATTCGGAATTAGATGTGATGTACAACAAGATATTATTTAGATTTTCTATGCTTAATTCGCTGCTTTCTAGTCCAATTAATTTGTATGAATTGCTTTTAAGGTCACAATATTTCCATATGTTAAACTTGAATGCAGTTTTATTTGGATCAGTTATATTGTGACTAAAAATGAAAGTTGTTTTAATTTCTATTTCCAACATTATTCTTAATATTGCTGCGATTGAAAAATCATCTAGTTTTAGCGTATTATTATAAATTTTTGTTTTGAAATTACCAATCAGATTTATTGTATTGTAGCTTAAATAGAATCTGGAAATTAATTTTTTTAAAGCTAAATCCATTTCATTTGTAATATCAAATTCATTATAAATTTGCATTAATAGATCAAATATTGATTTTATTTCTAAATATTCTCTATGAGAAAAATCTAATAGTTTGTCATAGTTTTGTGGATTTTTCTTTAAGGATTCGACAAACTCTCCTAACTCTTTATGGGATTTTATGCTATAATCTTCTTTATTCATAATTTTTTAAAATTTAAAT
Organism: Leptospira terpstrae serovar Hualin str. LT 11-33 = ATCC 700639; assembly: GCF_000332495.1. Lineage (NCBI taxonomy): Bacteria > Pseudomonadati > Spirochaetota > Leptospiria > Leptospirales > Leptospiraceae > Leptospira > Leptospira terpstrae. The sequence continues at coordinate 366,995 of NZ_AOGW02000018.1, forward strand.
TGTCACATTGCAAATAACGAACTAGGGGAGACGACGTTCCTCGTAGCTGAGCCTGCGGATGCAGGCGTTAGCGTCGGCGCGTCTTCTTGCGAAGCGAGAAGCGTGACGGAGAGGAATGTGCCACAGGCCAAGCGAGGCCATGTGCCGAAGCGCAGCGTTTCCCCGTTGTTATACGACGTGCTAAAATGTCTATTTGAAATTTTTATAACAAAGAACTCTTGAGCAGTCACTTAAGCATGAATTTTTTATTTTCTTTGAGATATCGGAATCAACAGAATGTGTGAATAAGCTAAAAAACATAGCATAATTTGGAATGTCATTGCAACTTTCGTAACATTTCTTTTTCTCTTCACAATCTTGAAACAAATAGTTGCGATTAATTGAATAATCAAACTCTGGCTTGAATTTTTCTTTACCTAGGATTGTTGAAGCATAACTAAAAATTATTATGCATAAAGAAATTAAATTACGCGTTAATTTCATAAAGATTTAATTCTCCCTTAGTAATAGAAGCGTGAGTAGAATATTTTTTTTCAAATCACATAATGTTTCTTTAAATGTGTCAATTTTTGAAATCAGAGCAAAGGTTGTTTTTGGTTTAAAATTAAAGATAAGAATGTTTTTCATGCATGTCTGAAAATGAGATTTATCATAATGAATATCTCGATAACATCTGAAATCGAATGATTCTAGTGTAAAAGGATAATATAAAGATTGATTCGGGAAGTATTGAGTAGTATTTAAGAAAACAACGCTAGAATATTGTTTTTGAGCATCATTTATGCTAATTTGTGAATCGTCTTCTATGCTTTGATTTTTACGCAATTCCATAATAGGTAAACTAGAAGCAACGCAATTAAGAATTTATGCAGTTTACTTTTCATTAATTATTTTGTTTTTAGAATAAGTTTTTAGCATGTCGTATAACGAACTAGGGGAGACGACGTTCCTCGTAGCTGAGCCTACGTAGTAGGCGTTAGCGTCGGCGCGCTTCTTGCGATCGCAAGAAAGCGTGACGGAGAGGAATGTGGCACAGCCCAAGCGAGGCCGTAAGTGCCGAAGCGCAGCGTTTCCCCGCTGTTATGCGTAGTGCCATTATACTTCAAAAAATTCGACTAAATTAATTATTTCTTTCTCCGATTTTATATTAAAAGAATTAATCCTTGGGATTTCAGAATTGGATTTTTCAAATGAAAATTGAATTTTTCTCATGTCCGAAAATATTAAATCTTTAGAAGAAGTAAAACCTATTTGAATTAATTGATTTTTTATTCTTTCTTTTAGTTCTTCATTGATTTTGAAGTTTACTATTTCCCATTTTGAAATTTTAGAAACTTCTTCGAATATTTTTAAGAGAAAACTATTTAGATATTCAATAAAAAATATTTGTAGATTCTGAATTAAGTTGTTAACTAAAAGAATTTTTGAAATAGGAATCGAATCCCCTTCTTTATTTTTTACATATTGGATAATAATGTCTGAAACACTAAGGTTTAAATTTTGAAGATCTTTTTTTATATTTTCGATAGATGCACTTGAAATTAGTGCAAATCCCGAAAACCAAAGACTATTATTTTTTAAAGAATTCGGTATTGCAGGATTGTCAAAATTTACTAATTCAATTATTGAATTTCGACATGAGAACATTGCACTTTTGAAGCTTCCATAATTTGTTACAGGATATATTATTGGAAAATCAAATTTTCTCTTAAACTTTTCGAAATCATTTTCTAAGTTTTTGGAATAAATAAGAAAGTGATCAAAACTTGATTGAATATTCATAGCAAATAAATTGTTTTTAATTAGTATATTTTATGGCATTACGCATAACGAACTAGAGGAGACGACGTTCCTCGTAGCTGAGCCTGCGGAGCAGGCGTTAGCGTCGGCGCGTCTTCTTGCGGAGCGAGAAGCGTGACGGAGAGGAATGTGGCGCAGCCCAAGCGAGGCCTCGTGCCGAAGCGAAGCGTTTCCTCGCTGTTATACGCAGTGATTTTAGATTAAAATATAATTGTTGGGTGCGCTTTGTTCCAATTTTCTTTCATTGCAAAAAAGTTATTGTTTCCTATGATACGTTTAATATTGGCTATTAATGTTTGGTAAATTGTATTTTCTGTTAATTTGTCAAATAACAACGTTTCATATTTTTTGTGATCACAGTAAATACATATCGAATTGGTATAATTGAATAATACAGGGTAAATCTTGTGAAAATTTTTACTAGTGATAAATTCTGATAGAGGCTGAATTGTATCATTTATTTCATCATTTAAATATTTTAGAAACTGACTTTTATCTATGATTTTTTCTTTTGTATCGTAATCTAAAAGAATCATCTTTTTTTCATAACTTGCTGAAGTTAGAATAATTTCTTGCATAACTAAGTTAAATTTTAAATTTAATAAGGATTCTTTAAATTCTTTATCTATATTCTTTATTGATTGTTGGATGACGATATATTCTTCCTTCTCTACAAATCTTGTAAATATAAAGTAAGTTGAAATTACCGCTAGAATTAAACTAATGATGGATATTAATAGAATATAATGTTCTCTTTCCCTTTCAAAAATTGGAATAAGATGTTCAATAGTTTCTTTTCTATTTGTTTTTTCTAACACGTTTTCTATTTCTATTAAACTATCTTTAGATATCTTTAAATCTTTTAGATTTGGTTTTGAAGTATTTTCTTCAATTTTTAGAATTATGTTTACTTCGGGAGAGACCCTTGTATTATACAAGAAGAAAGTAAACAGTAAACTAGGGACTAGAATTGTAATTGTCGTTAAAAATATATTTGAAGTTTTCATATGTTTCCTTAAAATCATTGCGTATAACGAACTAGGGGAGACGACGTTCCTCGTAGCTGAGCCTGCGGACGCAGGCGTTAGCGTCGGCGCGTCTTCTTGCTTGCAAGAAGCGTGACGGAGAGGAATGTGGCATAGCCCAAGCGAGGCCGTAAGTGCCGAAGCGCAGCGTTTCCCCGTTGTTATTTGCAGTGTGGCGTATTAACAATTTTGATAACTTATAGATTGTCTTACCATTGATTTTTATATTTTAATTGCATATCATATGATTTTATAAAGAAAGTGGCAGAAATGGAAAATTATACATTTTCAAATTTCGCAACTGCTGCTTTGGTTTTTATAGGATTCGCTCAATTTGCTTTTCTTTTTATTCAACATCGGCATAATCAAATTGTTCTAATTGAGGAATTTCGAAAACAATTTATTACAACCAAGTATAATCTCGGAGTATTAGTTTTTTTAGGAAGGAGTCCTAATGAATATTATCAGATATTACCTAAAAATGAAATTAACAAGTTAAAAGTTCTTTTGTCAAAATCAAAAATGTCATCGCCAACAATTTGGGCTTTAGATTCTGCAAAATCTTTCTTTCCTTTTTTTAGCGGAGTATGTTTGAAAATTTTGCAAGGGCAACTTAACATTCAAGATATATACCCTTTATTTGGAACTGAGTTATTGCGGCATAGTTTGCCATTAAAGAGACTTCTTGAAAATACTCGAGATGAAAATTTTACTGTTAGTAAGAAACATATGAATATTCGTTCTGAAATACAGGCTTGGTTAGTTTATCATGAGGGTATTCGTAGAAGAAGTTTGATCATGCTTGACTTACTTTGGGCCGAGGCTTCTAGATTAGAAGATTTGCCTCCATCTGATTTAATATCTGCTGCCGATAAAAAGTTAGAAACAGGTAGAATTAATAGAGTAAGAATTTTTGAAGAAGCTAGAAGAATAAATCGGCCTCTAATTCCATTCAAGGAATACTTGTTATTGGATTTTCTCCGACATAGTGAATATAGAAAATTCTTTTTTTTGAAAGGTCTAGATCGAAATCGCCTTGCATTACTTGATGATGTTTGGACAGAAAATCTTTTGAAAAAATATAAATAATTAAAATTTGCCAAATTGCAAATAACGAACTAGACTAACCGACGTAGGCTGACCCTGAGTCCCGGAACGGGACGTTAGGGACTGGCACGGAGCTTGCGTATGCAAGCGAGTGACAGAAAGCCTATGTGTCGCAGACCAAGCGAGGGCGAACTCCCGAAGCGCAGCGGTTAGTTGCTGTTATGCGAAGGTTCATTTTTATTAAGGAAAATTAGTCCCAATAATTAAATAATCCTTTCCCAAGGTTTTCTGGTTTCCAATAATCTACGTCCTTGCTTGAAATGTATGACCTTTCTATGAATAGGCCATTTAGTTCATTTCTTGTTAGAACACTGATGTTATATATATTTCTTAAAAAAATTGCAATTTCGATGCAATCGATAAAAATGAAATCCCAGGAATTCTCTATATATTTTTCGCTAAAAGCAATATCTCCAAAAATTGAACAAATTAAATATATTTCAGCATCCGAACTTTTATTTTTCTTAATTTTTGCAATATGAAAATTTCTAGAATATTTTGCTTCTTTTAAATCTATTAGTACGTAGTCTAACTGATTAATTATTGAAAATATAATTTTGTTAAATGTTAAAAATTCCATCTTCTTTAACTCAATTGTCGTTTTAATATCACACTTAGAATTATTTTTTAAATTCCGTTATAATAATTAAACTTTAAATTTTTTAAAATCTTTCCTGATCATAGAAGCAATTAGAAAAATAGTATTCATTCTCTTTCTATTTGTTATGAAAATCATCTGATATTTGAATGTTTAAGTTTGGGAATAACCGTCAAAGTATGCTTTAATATAAATATTTTTTTTAGGCTAAAGTATATTGATTTTCCTATTTTAAGAATATGTTTATGAACTTTCGCATAACGAACTAGGGGAGACGACGTTCCTCGTAGCTGAGCCTCGCAGAGGCGTTAGCGTCGGCGCGTCTTCTTGCGTAGCAAGAAGCGTGACGGAGAGGAATGTGGCGCAGCCCAAGCGAGGCCGTAGTGCCGAAGCGCAGCGTTTCCTCGCTGTTATACGCCGTTTTTTTTATACAGGAATTTTCCTACTTAGCTGAGAATTCCATTTCTTCATTTTTATATAAAACGAATTTTTTATCGAAATCATAGGTGAAATTTATAGTAAGATCTCTTGGTGTAATAATTTCTAGAATATTTTTGTTTTTTTGACTGCTTTCATTAAATGAAATGATATTTCTAATACACATTTGAAAATCATTTCCAGTTTTTAGAATATCTTCATTATACGGATGAAGATTATTAATATAATAGGGTCTATTTTTTTTAATAAAACCTCCTCGATAAAAGTAGGAGTAAGGATAAAAGTAAGAGACGATCGAAATTGGCAGATTTTCGTGTGTGCGT